>CAKVIN010000001.1 GCA_934754425.1 uncultured Candidatus Melainabacteria bacterium
CTAAGATGTGTAATTGTTCACAAGATACTGCAAGTAATGATATTAAAGATTTGATTAATAAAAAAATCCTTAAAAAAGTCGGTGATGGTAGAAGTACACATTATACTTTAAAAAAATAACCAAATCTATATAGATATTTTTTTGTAATGTTTAATTAATATTTAAAATATTGTCGAGTTGGCTTATATACATTATAATAAAATTGTTGTACAAGTATAATATATAGTTTACTAACCCAAAGATTGGAATATGAGAATGGCATTTTTTACGGTGATAGAATCAAAAATTACAGACATGGTTGCGGTTGGAATTGGAATAGATGAAATCTCTGAAAGATTATCTATTTCTCCAGAAAAAACAAGAGAACATATTAAAAACATCTATAACAAAATAGCTTCAAGGCAGACTTTAACTTTAAAACAAGCAGCAGAAAAATGCTTGTCTTTTTGATAAAAAATTTTATTTATGAATAAAAAAATATTATGTTTTTCTTAAGTTATATTATAATCAAGCTGAAACTTTTTAGAATTTACATGTTTATTGACAATATTAACTTACTCTTGCTAAAATTATTGGTATGGCAGTAGTATATTTATCATTAGGTTCAAACTTAGGTGATAGAGTTGGTTATTTGCAACAGGCGACCAGCTTGCTTGGTGCTACTGATAAAATAAAAATTGTTACAACATCATCTTTTTACGAATCAGAACCTTGGCAAATGAATTCTAAAAATTGGTTTGTTAATGCAATTGTACAAATATCAACGACCTTAACTCCGGAAAATTTATTAAAAGAGTGCCAAAGAATTGAAGCGCAATTAGGCCGTAAAAGAATTGCCGGCTCAAATATTTATTCTGATAGAACTATTGATATTGATATTTTGTTTTACGATGATTTGATTATAAATAAAGAAAATTTAATTATTCCACACAAATTTTTCTATAAAAGAGCATTCTTGCTTGTTCCTATGTTAGAAATCGCACAAGATTTTGTTCATCCGGTTTTACATAAAACTGTCAGTCAACTTTATGAAGAACTTGAAAATCCTGAGATGGTAGTTTTGTATGGCACAAGAGGGACTGAATTCTGGGGAGAGAACTCTTGGAATTAAAACCAACTCAATGCAGTTTTAACAAAACACAATCACAAATTGCAATTATTGGCGGCGGAGCTTCCGGTTGTATTTGTGCATATTTTTTACAAAAAGCCGGTTTAGATATAACAATATTTGATAAAAGTTCTTTTCTTAGAACATTGCTTCCAACAGGTGGTGGACGATGTAATTTAGCACACGCAGATTATGATTTTAAAGATTTGGCGAAAAATTATCCACGTGGTGAAAAATTTTTATATTCAATTTTTTCAAAGTTCTCAACTTATGATACGCTTGCTTTGTTTGAAGAACTAGGAATTGAAACATACGTACAAGATGATGAAAGAATTTTTCCAATATCTAATAGTTCAAAAGATGTTAAAGATAAAATTTTATCAAAATTAAAAAATGTGAAATTTGCAAAAGAAGAAGTATCAAAAATCGAATACTTAAATAATGGCTACAAAATTGTTACAAGCATTTCAAATACAACAACTAAAAAGTCAAATGAATATTTTTTTACTCATGTGATTTTTGCAATAGGTGGACATTCTTCTTTAAGTTTAATAAAAAATTTAGATATAAATATTATTGAACAAAAACCTTCACTTGTTGGATTAAAAACAACTGAAAACACTAAAGATTTATCAGGAATGGTGGTAAAAAATTCAATGTGTAATGGGATTTCAGATAATTTATTATTTACACATTTTGGAATTTCCGGCCCATTAATATATAAAATATCATCAATAAAAGCTCGTGATAAATTCCCTTATAAATTAAGTTTAGATTTTTATCCACAAAAAATTAATTTACAAGAATTGTTTAATAAAAATCCTCACAAAGATGTTAAAAATATTTTATCAGAATTTTTACCAATTGGATTAATAAAATATTTGATAGGTGAGATTGGAGATTATAAAGCGCACACAATCAACGGAAAAACAAGAGATTTTATCTTAAATAAAATCCATAATTCAGAATTCACAATAGTCGGTACAAACTTTGGAGAAGAAACTGTCACTGCCGGCGGAATTGACTTAAATGAAATTAATCCAAAAACAATGGAATTGAAAAAGTACAAGAATTTATACTGTATTGGTGAAGTTTTAAATATAGATGGATTTTGCGGAGGATATAATTTGCAAAATGCTTGGTCTACTGCCTATGTTGCTGCAGAAGGCATAATTAATAGTATCCAATAGTTTTTTATAATTTATTTTTATGGTATTCTGTTACTATATTTACACGAGCGAGGGATTAATATGACAGAAACAAAAATGAAAATTGAAGATTTGCCAACTGTTTATGATGCAAAATCTACAGAAGAAAAAATGTATAAATTTTGGGAAGATGGTGGTTATTTTAAAGCTGATGCACATTCTAAAAAACCACCTTTTACAATTGTAATTCCGCCACCAAACGTAACAGGTGTTTTGCACATGGGACACGCTTTAGACGGAACTTTACAAGATATATTAACTCGTTATCATAGAATGAGCGGTTATGAAGCATTATGGCTCCCAGGTACAGACCACGCAGGTATTGCTACTCAAGCTGTAGTTGAAAAGCAACTTAGAAAAGAAGGACTTTCTCGTCACGATATTGGCAGAGAAGAATTCCTAAAACGCACTTGGAAATGGGCTAATGAACATAAATCTGCAATTCTTAACCAATTTAGAAGATTAGGTGCTTCTTTTGACCGTTCAAGAGAAAGATTTACTTTTGATGAAGGTTGTTCAGAAGCTGTAAAAGAAGTTTTTGTAACTCTTTATAACAAGGGTTTGATTTACAAAGGTGCATATATTGTAAACTGGTGTCCTCGTTGTCAATCAGCTATTTCTGATATTGAAACTGAATACGAAACAGAAAAAGGACATATGTGGGAAATTTCTTATCCGCTAGTTGGTGAATCAGGTGCAATTATTGTTGCAACAACTCGTCCGGAAACTATGTTTGGTGACGTTGCAATTGCAGTTAATCCATCTGATAAAAAATATTCAGAATTAATCGGTAAAACTGTTATGATTCCGCTTTCAGGACGCCAAATTCCTATTATTGCGGATGAATACGTTGATAAATCTTTTGGAACAGGTGCAGTTAAAATCACTCCTGCTCACGACCCTAACGACTACGAAGTTGGAAAACGTCACAACTTTAAACCTATTTGGGTTCTTGATGAAGAAGGAAAAATGAAAGCTTGTGCAGAAGTTCCTCTTGAATACCAAGGACTTGATAGATATGAAGCTCGTAAGAAAATTGTTGATATGTTAAGCTACAACAATTTCTTGCTACGTGTAAAAGACCACGAACACAATGTTGGTAAATGTCAAAGATGTAATACTACGATTGAACCGCTTCTTTCTGAACAATGGTTTGTAAAAATGGCTCCACTTGCTAAAGAAGCTATTGCTGCAGTTAAAGACGGCAGAATAGAATTTATACCTGAAAGATGGGAAAAGAACTATTTAGGCTGGATGGAAAATATTAGAGATTGGTGTATTTCAAGACAATTATGGTGGGGACATCAAATACCAGCTTATTATCATAAGGTAACAGGTGAAATGGTTGTAGCTAAGGAAAATCCTGATCCTGAAAATTATGTACAAGACAGTGATTGTCTTGACACTTGGTTCTCATCAGGTTTGTGGCCATTCTCAACAATGGGATTCCCTAATGCTGAAACAGATGATTTCAAAAAATTCTATCCAACATCAGTTCTTGTAACAGGTTTTGATATTATTTTCTTCTGGGTAGCTAGAATGATTACTATGGGCTTGGAATTCACAGGAAAAGCGCCATTTTCTAAAGTTTATATCCACGGTCTTATTAGAGATGAAAAAGGTCAAAAGATGTCTAAATCAAAAGGCAACACTATTGATCCAGTTCAAATTATCGACAAATACGGCTGTGATGCATTGAGATTTACGATGACATCTCTTTGTACTTATGGTGGTCAAGATATCAAGGTTTCTGACGAAAGATTTGAATACGGTAGAAATTTTGCGAACAAACTTTGGAATGCTTCAAGATTTGTACTTATGAACCTCGAAGGCGTTGATAATAAGCCAATTGATAAATCAAAATTAACACTTGTTGATAAGTGGATTTTGAACCAGCTTAATGAAACTGCCAAAACAGTTAATGAAAATATGAAAGAATATAGAATTGGTGAAATCGCTCACACTCTATACGATTTCTTCCGTAGTGAATATTGTGACTGGTACGTTGAAATTGCTAAAATTCAACTTCAAGACCCTGAATTAAAAATGAACACTCAAAGAGTATTAAGATACGTTCTTGATATGTCATTAAGAATGCTTCACCCTATTATGCCACATATTACCGAACAAGTATGGCAAGGTGTTAAAGGTGTAAGCGGATTCGGTAGTGATGTTGACTCTCCGGAAGCTTTGATTATTGCAAAATATCCTGTATTCGAAGAAGAATTAAGCTTCCCTAAAGAAGCAACTGAAATGAAGCTTGTATTTGATACAATCACTTCTTTAAGAAACGTAAGACAAAGCTTCAATATTCCAACTTCAGCTACAGTTGATGTTGAAATCAGAGCTGATAAAGCTGAAAAAGATATTTTTGCAGAAATTGAACCATATATTCATAGACTTGCAAAAGTTAACAACATAAGTTATGCTCAAATGGATGCTCCTGTTCCTCCAAAATCCGCTACAGCAGTTGTTTCAGCTTCAAAACTAATTGTTCCGCTAGCTGATTTGATTGATTTGGAAGCCGAAATCAAACGTCAAGAGAAAAAATTGGACAAATTAACAAACGAAAAGAATTCTCTTGAAGGCAGAATGAAGAATGAAAAATTTGTTGCAAATGCTCCAAAAGAACTTGTTGAACAAACAAATGCGAGAATTGCGGAAATTTCTGCACAACAAAAAGTTATTGAAGATTTGATTGAATCTTTGAAATAACAAATAATAAAAATATTCTTATTAAAAAAGCTCCGACTTATTTGTAATTAAAATATAAAGTCGGAGCTTTTTAGAATTATTCCTACAAGATTTAAATTTTTATTTTTTACAAACTTTTGAAATTGTCATTTGTGTCATATTTGCCCTTTGAACAATTTGTTCCGTCGTCAAAATATTTAATTTATCATTTAATGAAGATGCATTACATTGCAGTTGAGCCAGTTTTTGCGCTGTATTATTAATGCTTGGCATATCTATTGATTTTACCAACTTATTATCAGATTGAACTCTTTCTATAGGCTTTCTTTCACGTCCCAAAGCCCATTTAAAACCAAATGTCAATGCAATACCATTTCTACCACCATTTCTTAACATTGCTTGTATAAATCCTGAACATTTGTCTTGCCAATTTTTTTGCAATCCAACACCATATTCAACATAAGGTTTTATACTCATTTCCGGTAAACGAACATCATTTGCTGTAAATTTTGTTTCATTTAAAATATTCCATACCATACCAACGCTTGCATAAGGCTGCCATCCATTTTTTATATTTCCCATAAATTTTATTGTAGGATGCAATTGTATAGAATTTAATGGCTCAGAAGATATTTTTACCCCACTTGCATTTGTATAGTCAAATGTACGAACAAAAGTATATGCCATTAACATAGATGGTTGAATAATAAATTTACCATTATTGAACTCAAAATTGTAACCGGTTTTACTTGCAATACCCGTCATTAAAGCTGTATAGTTTTCTCTACCATACATTGTATGTGATTCTCCATTGCTAGCACCGGCATTTATAGTTAAAGCAGTATAGAAATTTCCACGATAAAAAGTTTGAGTTAAACCTAATATTCCACCATTTGTAGTTGTAGATACTCCGGAATAACTTTGTGAAGAACCATTATAACCAATATAAGGAGTTATTACAGTTCCCCAACCTCTTTTAAGTGGTTGATATTCACTATCACCACCAATTAAAGAACCGTATGATTGAATATCTACTCTCGGTCCGTTAGAAAGACCCACATTTTCAAATATTGCGTATGGCTGATACCAAATTCCACTCATTTTTGCATATTCATTTTCATATTGCGTTAATTTAGGCTCTATAATTGCATATTTGTTAGCCAATGCTCTAACTTTATTTGGCAATGGCATAAATGAATAATCTGCATGTCTAAAAGCATAGTTAAATGATTCATTTATGGCTGAATACGCTCCAATTTGAGAGTTTACAGAAGCTGATAATACCGCAGGGTTAAAATTAGAAGAACTGCCGCCTGTTGCACCTCTAGAAAATAAGAAATATCCATTGCTTGGATTATAACTTACATCATACTTAAATATAGGTGAAAATGAGGTCGTTTGAAATTTATTATCAGCATCTTTTCCTACAGCATTTATTCCGGTTTGAACATTATCTTTAAAGTTATCATAAGCAAATGGAATATAGACTTTATCATTTTTTGAATCAGATAATAAATTTATTCCGTTCACTGTAATAATACCGTTTGCAACCGTTGTTGAAGGAAGTCTATCCATCGTTGCATTCATCAAATCAGCATCTAATAACAAGTTAACATTTCCATTTATATTAAATGAATTAGCTGATAAATTATTTATATTATTGTTAATCAGATTTAATGTTCCTGAATTCATGTTTACATTGTTAAAAATGTTATCAGTATTAGTTGCATAAACATTTAAAGTTTGATTATTTATATCCAGCGAGCCTTTAATGATGGCACCATCAACTAATGTTAAATTATCGCCAAAAATTTTTGTTATCCCGTTTCCCGCAATAGTCTTATTTAGTGTTCCTGATAAATTCAATGTTCCGATATTATTTATTGCACCAGTCAAATAACTTATGTTTGCACTTGTAGTACCATTATTTACTAAATTACTAATATTTGCTCCTACTATAAAGTTTCCTGTTGAATCTACTTTAATATCTTGAGATATTATTGCATTATTTGTTACTGTACCAACAATATTTGTTGTTCCATTGCCGGATATTTGAGTAGATAAAACGCCATTTGTTAACGATAAAGAATTATTATTTATAATCCCATTTGTTGCAATTAATTTATTAGCTTGTGTTGTTATACTACCTGTATTTTCAATTGTATCTGTTGCAATTATAGTTCCAGATGTGTTATCCAATGTACCGGAGATTTTTATATTTTTCTGAGATATATTATTGGAATTTATTGATGTCCCAGAAAGTTCTAAATTTCCATTTCCATTTATATTTCCGGTATTTGTTAAATTTTTAATTGATGATGTTGCGCTATTATTAGTTATTGTTCCAGAATTATTTGCACTTGTTAAAATTTGCAAATTATCTACTATCAAATTACCGGCATTTGTTAATTCATTTTGAATTAGCTTTGATACTGAGAAATTAGCGTTCTTTTCAATACAAGTCGTTCCTACTCCTGTAATATTCGAAACAGATGTTGTATTTTTAACAGTTAAACTACCATTATTTAACACATCACCTTGCAGAATTGAATTGTCTAATATAACTTGTGACTCTGAATGTAGCGCATCTATTATTGAACTATTAGAAGCAATTTTTACATCTTTTATAGTTAAAGAATTTGCATCTGATATTGTTACTCCTTGTTTATCACCAAGAATAATTGTTGAAATATTTGTGCCGTCTTGTGCACCTGATATTGTTAAATTATCTGCCAAAATGCCTAAATTTTCTTTTACAATATACACATCATCAGCTTTTGAGGTCGTAAACGTCTTATCTTTTGTGCCGGCAATTGTATTCTGAATAATAAGTGCTAAAGTATCACTATCCGTTGTATATAATTTACTTCCTTCATTTGTTTTTATAACTTCATATCGAATTGCATTATTTACTAATGACCCCTCAGTTTTAACAGCAAATGTTTTTTCACTATAAGTATCTGTTTTTTTCCAAGAACCAATTTTGTCTGACCAATCTGTATTAGCTTTTAATTCATCAGAACCAAGAGTTACTTTATCTTTAGAGCCAGACATTGTATCAAATGCAATTTCTACACCACCATTTGTTATTTGAATAGTTTTTAAATCCCAAATATTTTCGGTTGACGTTTCATTTATTTTTAAATTTAAAACTCCATTACCTGATGTACTATTAAATGTATCTGCTTTTAAATTAGTCCAATCTACATCTATTGTAGCTTTTCCGGTACCATTTATCGTTGCAATATCGTATTTAGAATAATTAGAATCATTTGTTGATATAGTACCATTATTTAAATCCAATATTCCTTCAATTTTTGATGCCTGTGATAAATTTAATGTGCCGTTTATCTTTGTTGTACCAACTCCGGTAATAGTTTTATCCAATGTACCCAATAAATTTAATGTCCCTGAATTATTTATTGTTCCTGT
This sequence comes from uncultured Candidatus Melainabacteria bacterium, assembly GCA_934754425.1. Taxonomy (GTDB): domain Bacteria; phylum Cyanobacteriota; class Vampirovibrionia; order Gastranaerophilales; family Gastranaerophilaceae; genus CAG-196. The sequence continues at coordinate 8,443 of CAKVIN010000001.1, forward strand.
CAGGTAGTCTGCATTTGCACTTGTTGTACCATTATTTACTAAATTATTGATATTAGCTCCAACGGTAAAATCACCAGTAGAATTAACATTAATATCCTGAGATATTGTTGCATTATTTGTTACGGAACCAATAATATTTGTCGTTCCACTACCAGTAATTTCTTTTGATATTACACCACTTTCTAAATTTAATGCCCCATTATTAGTCAAAACAACATCTAAATTATCCGCATCAATTTCTAATGTTCCGGTATTTATCGCTGTTGTGCCGGAAATTTTGCCATCAATATAGTTATAATTTATAAAATTTACATTTCCGCTATTATTTGTAATTAATGTTTTATTTCCTTTTAGTTTTATATCAGAAAAATTTAATGTCGAACCAGCATTAACTTCAAAAGAAGTTTTGTTGTTTAAATCTAATTCTGATAAAGTAAGTTTTCCTTGAGAATCATTTTTTGTTGCTCCAACTATATTTAGATTTTTGTATGTTGAACCAAGATTATCTGACACTTTATAATTTGCCGGAGTTTTATTTCCAAATGAATCTTCATCAAAAAGATTAAAAGTTTTATCTAAAATATTACCATTAGCATCTTTTAATTCAATATTTGTTAAACCTGCTAATGCATCTGAAATTGACGACACAGCATTAGAACTAATTTGAGTAATTTTTATATTAAGACTGTCATTTGTTGTATTTGTTTTATCCAATCCCAACAAGCCATAAATATCTTTTGTATTTGTAATCTCTCCAAATAAATCTTTATAATTTATGGTTGGGGCAAAGTTTTGTGTTTTTTTTATAATTTGAGATATTATACCAACATTTGAAGTATACGGAATTAATTTATCACTCAATGCAAGTTGTAAATTATCTGTTTTATCATTATTTTTAATTATTTGGATTTTTAAATTTTTATTTAAAACATCTTCTAATGAATTATCTGCAAAATTCAAACTATCAAGAGTGATTAAACCACCGGATGCAGTTTTTGTAGTAAATCCATCAGCAACTTCACCTACTGTATAATTTAATTTATCGTCACTTTTATTTGACAAATCTATATCAATATTATATTTAGCACTTGCGCTGGAATTTAATGAATTGAATTCTGAAAATTTTTGAGCAACTCCATCTGCAGTATCAATAACTATATTATCCCCAACGGTTACATTTGCACCACCTTTTATATCAGCGTTATTAAACAATTTTATTGTTCCGGTTGAATCACCTGTTAATGCAACATTATATCCATTTTTACCATTAATGTAATCATTTAATAAAATTGTACCGTATGTTGTTGCATTTAATGTAAGAGTTTTATCTGATGCACCAATATTAATTGCTTCATAATTCTTTGTGACTCCACCATCTTTAGAAACATAATTATTAGTAAATTCAGATATACCATTTTCATATGCATTAATAATTAAATCTTGTCTAGTATATATAGCACCACCGAAAGCATTACTACCATTGTTTGAAAGAGCATAATTATTTTTAAAAATAGAATTATTTATTGCCTTGATAGTAGCTGTGTTAACAATTGCGCCACCATATGCTCCTTTTGAAGAATTTGCAGATTTTGTTTGAGCAAAATTATTTTCAAAAGTACTGTTGATTGAATTGATAATCGCATTTTGTGAATCTTTATCTTTTTTAGTGTAAAAATTTGCAATTGCTCCGCCATAAGCACTATCTTTATTTGAAACAACATAATTTCCACTAAAATTTGCTTTGATATTTCCTATTTGTGCTTTATCATTTTCAATTGAACTTTCGATATAGTTTGCAATTACACCACCACTTGCTGCAAGTTCTTCTGATTGCACATAATTATTTTTATAAGTTCCTAAAATCGCATTTTCAACCGCAATTATATTGTTATTTTCATCAAGAGTATAACCAATTCCAACAAAAGTATTTCCTAGACCATCTGTAGAATTTGAAATTACACCGCCACTTGCATCCATCATTTTTGATTTTGAAACAAGAGCATTACCTACATATTCACCATCTATGCTTTTAATGATAGCATTTCCATAGCATGATTGAATTGAGTTTGCAATAATTACACCGGAAACATGTCTATCTTTTACAGCTTTTGTACCTTCAAAAGTTGTTGATGAAGTAATACTTTCTAAACGATTATTAGATACTTGTTTAAAATTTATATCTCCAAGACTAACTGTTGTATTTGTCGTTTTGCCACCACTATGAAGAAAATTATAAATAATCCCACCACGAGCGTTTTCATTACAATCAGTAGCAATTAGCTTGTTATTACTAATTTCATCAACAGTTATATTTCCATTTTGAGATATAACAGTTTTGCCAATTTGTGGTACAAGTGCAGAGCGTAATAATAATGATGTAATATTTGTAGCTTCAATGCGATTATCTTTTATTTGTTTAACATTAATATTACCAATTTTTGAAGGAATAGTAGCATCCTTTGTAGATTCTCTTAAATATAATACAAATCCTGTTACTGTACCCCCTTTAACAATATTATCATTAATCGTATTGATAGTAATATCACCGGTAATATTCGCACCTTGTAAGTTTATAATACCACCACGTATATAATTCGCATTAAACTCATTGCCTGAAATTGAATCAATAGAAATTGCATTAATAGTTCCTGCAACATCAGTAATTAATCCATTATAATCTGTTGTTGCATTTATAATATTTTTTGTAATTTGTCCTATTTCTAATGTGCCATTAATTATTCCATTATCATTGTAAAGCAAGCCACCATCTATTTTTGAACCTGAAGTAATTGTATTATCAGAAAAAGAATTTATACGCAACTCATCAATCGTACCAAGTTTGTTTTGTATAAAACCGCCGGTTATAATTTTTTGTGAGTTAATATTATTTTGTTTAACATCATTCCAATTTATTGAATGAATATTACTTCCTTCATTATTTAAAATTCCGCCGGAAATATAATTAGTAGCAATAACTTCATTTTGGTTTAAGTTACCACTTAAATTTAATTCACCATCTGGATTAAGTGTGCGTCTATTATAAATCAAACCACCGGTAATATATTCAGACGATGTTATTTGATTGTCAATTAAATCAGTTATAATTCCTTTAGATTGGGCAGCATTAATATTGACAATTCCACCAGTAATTTTTTTTAAAATATTTACTCTACTTGAAGAAATACTAACATTATTTAAAGTTGCGTCACAATTATCTAAATGTAGTACAGCTCCATCACTTACTGAAGAAGTTGTTCTACCGCTTATTGAAACATTATCCAATAATATTGTAGGATTTGCCCCACTATAAATTGTTATGGCGGCATTTTTTCCTTCATATTTTATATTTTTTAAAGCCAAACTTGAATCTTTAACAAATGTAAATCTGGAGTCTTTTTCGTTTATTAAACTTTTTCCTTCACCATCAATTTCGATAGCATTGCTACCAAGAGGAATAACATTCCAACCTGAAATATCAATGTTATTTTTAAATTGTATATTTGTTGGCTCACTCGCTTTTTGTATTACAGATTTTAATTCTTTACCAGAAGAAACCATAACATCTTGTGCATTTGCCAAGTTATTACAGCTAAAAATTAAGGATAAAATTAATGAATATAATAATATTTTATTTTTATTTAATTCACATTCAAGCCTTCTCATCGTTATTATTATAGCTAAAATAAACTACAAAGACAATGTTTATAGGGTTATTAGATTAATAACTTTCTTATTATAAGCTAAAAAACTATATATACTATCAATATAAAAATCTTTACAGCCATTGCATTTTACAGTAATGACGATTACAAATGGAAAAAATTTCGCACACTTCATTTAAGAAAATTTAACTTGAATTGCTTAATAATATTTTATATAATGAACAGATGGATATAAATTTTAGACAAATGATTACAACTGATAAAGAAGAAGTTCTAAAAATGATGAAAGAATTTTATTCTTCTGATGCTGTTAGTACAAATGGTAGTTTAGAAATATTTGAAACCGATTTCAATTATTGTATTAGCGAAAACCCACTTCTCACAGGTTATATTTTTGAATCAAAATCACAAATCTGTGGGTATGCAATGATTGCGCAATCTTTTTCTACAGAATACGGAAAACCTTGTTTCTTATTCGAAGACTTATATCTTAAACCAGATTTTCGTGGTTTTGGAATCATTCTAAAATTCCTTAGTTTTATTGAATCAAAGCACAAAGATTCTATATTTAAGCTAGAAGTGGAAAAAGAAAATCAACACGCTGTTCACGTTTACAAAAAACGAGGATTTAAAGAACTACCATACTGTGAAATGATTAAACTGTAGCATTAATTTTTGTCGCTTGTTTTTGACGTTCTTCTGACAAAACTTCTGCTAATTTTTTGTTTAACAATGCCATTTTTTCTTCAAAACCATAACGGCTCAAATCGTTACCCTTTTCCAAATACATTATATTATCTGCTTTTGCAATAGATTTTTTTATTTGTGGAGTAGCTTCACGCACATTGTTTTCTGACAACAATTTGTAACGGAACAGTTGCAATGTATCAACTTTTATTTTTGCAGGAGTAACTTTAAGCAAATTATCTAAGCGTTTTTCTGTCAACGTATTGTTACCAGCAATATTTTTCTCATAAAATTCCATTTGTTTTTTACAAGACTTTGTTTTATTGCTTATTGAAATACCTCGCTTTAGAAATTTTGGATTTGTTATTTCATTAAAAAATTCTTGTGTTGCTTTTAAAAAGCTAGCAGCAGTACTTTGTTGAATAGAATCATCTAAACTACTTGTTCTCGGAATTGTAAAAACATAAGTATCAATTTCCGTTGCGTTCATTTTTCCGGCTCTATGACTAAACATTGATAAATTACATTTTACCGGATCTTCCATGTCTATACTAAAAGCTTTACCAGCTGCTTTTGAAATAGACGTTCTAAATTTTGCCGGCGTAACTTTTCTATCCACAAAATGTTTTTGTAGATTTTCATAGAATTTTACATTCAAATCTCTAGCTTGTTGCAAGCGTTGTTCTGTAGTGCCTTTTACATTTTTTAAAGGCATAAACATTTTTTTGCTATCTATATTTAATTTCACTTTCATATTATTTATAAAACCCCTAAAAATATTTTTTGCTAGTAAAAAAAGCGTTCAGAAAAAATCTGAACGCTTTTTTATATAAAATTTAATTAAGCTTTTGCGGATTTGTCAGCCAATTCGCTATCCATTCTTAAAAATACAGGTTTAATATCAGCTTTATCTATCAAATGTCCAGCACTCAAACTTTCACAAGTGATATCATCTAGTTTGGTATCCAAGTTATAAGAAAGCTGGCTTGCCATTGCTTTTGCAATATTTGGACAATATGGTGCTATTAAAGATGCGATTACAGTCATAACTTGCAATACGTTAGTTAAAACTTCACCACATTTTTCCATATTACCTTCTTTTGCAAGAGTCCAAGGTACATTATCAGTTACATATTTATTAGTAATATCAACAAGCTCGATAATTTTTAAACCTGCTTCTTGTACTTCATAATAATCAAAATGATGTTTTACAGCTTTCACTGTTTCTAAAGCTTTTTCTTTTAATTCATTCTTACCAAGAAATTCTACTTTAATATTACCTTCAAAATATTTAACCAACATTGATAATGTTCTGTTAAGCAAATTACCCATTGAATTTGCAAGATGAGCATTAACTTTTTCTTTAAAATCTTCGTCAGAATAATTACCATCTTTACCACAAGGTGCTGCTGTTGCCATATAATATCTCAAAGGATCAGGAATATCTAAATTAAACGCTTCCAAGACACCTGTTGGAGAAATTACATTGCCTAAAGATTTAGACATCTTCGTTTGATCAATTGTAATCCAACCGTGAGCAAGAATATGTTCCGGTAATGGTAAACCTAATGCCATAAGTATTCCTATCCAATAAATACTATGGAATTTCAAGATATCTTTGCCAATTACATGTAAATCAGCCGGCCAAAGTTTTTCAAACTGTTCGCTACTTCCATCAGGATCATAGCCGATAGCCGTAATATAATTTGAAAGCGCATCAATCCAAACATAAATAACTTGAGAATCATCATCAAGAACCGGAATTCCCCAGCTTACATTTGTTTTTACACGAGATACAGAAATATCTTCAATATTTTCTAACTGATTAAGAACCTCATTTGCTCTAAATGATGGAACAATAAAATCAGGGTGTGTCTTGATGTGTTTAATAATTGCATCTTTGTATTTTGTAAGTTTAAAGAAATAGTTTTCTTCTTTTACAACTTCAGGTTTCTTTTGGTGATCTGGGCAAAGTCCATCTTCTGTTAAATCTTTTTCACTCAAAAATGCTTCACAACCTGAACAATAAAGACCTTCATAAGAGTGTTTATAAATATCACCTTGCTCTACCAATTTTTTGAAAATCTTTTGTACAATTTTCTTATGTTGTTCGTCAGTCGTTCTTATAAATTGAGTATAATTTATATCTAAAGTTTTCCAAGCATCTTTGAACTTTTGAGCGTTCATATCACAAAAATCTTTTGGAGAAATACCTTTTTCTGCAGAAGTTTTTTGGATTTTAATCCCGTGTTCATCGGTTCCGGTAAGCATATATGTGTTATCACATCTTTGAGTAAAATGTCTGTAAATAACATCTGTAAGAATTTTTTCATAAGCGTGACCAATATGAGGAGCGCCGTTCACATAATCAATTGCTGTCGTTGTATAAAATTTTTCCATGTTTTTCCCTCTTTAAATCAAAACTATAAAAAAATTATAACATAAAGTGTAATTTAGAGAGTAATTTTATACATAAAAAGCTTAAGGAACAGGGTCATATCCACCTTCGTTTAACGGATGACAACGGCAAATTCTTTTTATCCCTAACCACCCGCCTTTTAGAAGTCCATATTTTTCGATAGCTTGTTTTGTGTACTCAGAACACGTAGGATAAAATCGGCATCGTGGCGGAGTATGAGATGATATCTTTTGATATATTTTGATTAAAAAAAGTATTATTTTTTTCATAATAATTTCTCTAAAATTGTTAATTTTTCAGGGTTAACATATTCTTCTTCGACATTCAATCGACCCGCCGGAATATCTTTGTTTTCTCCGTGATAATCACTTCCACCGGTAATTAATAAATTATTTAATTTCGCTTGTTTTACCAAAAAACTGATTTCGTTTTGGTTATATCTGGAATAATAACATTCCAATCCTTGTATCCCATATTTCTTCATTTCTGCAAGCTTTGGCAATAATTCTTCTTCAGTAATATGCTTTTCACCTTCTCCTCCTATAGGATGCGCCCAAACAACAATACCACCTGCTTTTTTAATAACATCTATTGCTTCTTGCCCATCAAAACGAGTATTTCCTGTTTTACAAGCATCAAGATATTTTTGCATAGCTTCAATATTATTAGATGCCAACCCTCTTTTTACAAGAATATTTGCCATATGAGTCTTTACTACGCTTTTGCGTGAATATAACCAATTTAATTCATCTTCGTTTAATTCAATATTATGAACATCTTTCAAATACTTTATGCGTGTTTCCAATTTTTGACGTCTTAAAAGCTTACCTTTAGTAATAAGATTTTGCAAATCTTCATTATAAATATCAATTCCATATCCTAATATATGACATTTTATTTTTCCGCAAAGACACGTCAATTCAACACCACGGATAAATTTATCAAATGTTTTGCTTAATTCTAAACAACCTTCTACTGTGTCATGGTCAGTTAAAGCAAACACATCTATATTTGCTTTTTTTACAATTTCCGGAAGTTTTGTTGGAGAATCACTTCCGTCTGAACAATTTGAATGTATATGTAAATCAGCTTTCTGCATATTATACCCTCTTTTTACAAATATTATAGCTTAAACGCAGATTTTAATCTAAATTTCCAATTTTATGTTATAATGTGCCTATGTTAAAGAAAATATTTGCAACTGTTTTATTATCACTATCAATCTCAGCTTCTGTTTATGCAGCAGAAGTTCCGGTTGATGCAAAAATGGATTATAATCAAGGTATAGATTTTTATAAACTTGGAATGTACGAACGTGCTATTGAGTCATTTCGTTCTGCAGTAAGAACTTATCCTGATTATATTGATGCATATTATAATCTGGCAACCGTTTTAGAATATCTTAAACAATATGCAGAAGCTTTATCCGTTTACAAACAAGTTTATTTAAGAAATCCAAATGATTATGAAGTTATTTATAAATTGGCATTGATGAGTTCTAAACTGGAAGATTATACGAAAACCGCAGAATATATAAAATTAATTCCTCAATCAAGTAGTTTTTATCAACGTGGTCAAGAATTAGCTGAATCCGTAAAGATTTCTACAACACTTCCGGTTCAAAAAAATAACGTACCTTCTAAAATAGCAACTCAATCAGGAATTTATGAAAACATTTTGAGCCCAACAGGGATTACGACAGATAAAGCCGGAAATATATACGTTGCAACTTTTTCTGACAATACAATTATAAAAATTACTCCGGACGGAAAGCGCCAAGTTTTCTTAAAAAGTTCACTTATCAGTGGACCTATTAGCCTTGCCGTAGATGGAGTGGGTAATATTTATGTTTCGAACTATAACGCAAACAATGTAGTTAAAATTACTCCAATGGGAGTTGCAACAGTTCTTGTATCAAAATTAGATAAGCCATATGGATTGCATGTCGAAGGCAATATGCTATTTATCACTTGTCAAGGCTCAAATTCGATTTTAAGACAAAAAATTGAAAATTAAATTTATAAAAACCCCATCCTCATGTTGAAAAGCTTTCAAAAAGATGTTAATATTAGTATATAGAGTTTATATGCAATTAAGATAGTATTTATCTTAAGAAAGGATAGCTATTATGAAGAGAGGCTTTACGCTTTCAGAAATACTTGTTACATTAGGAATTATTGGTGTAATATCAGCCATTACAGTTCCTGCTGTGATGTCAAATTTTCAGAAAAAAACATATGAAGTTGGAATCAAAAAAGCTTATAACACTGTCAACACAGCAATCGGAACATACATGGCAGCAGAAGATATAGATGATTTATCTAATGCTAAATTTATTGTTTCTGATAAAGATAAACAAAAAGAAGAATTAGAAAAATTTGCAAAAAGATATTTTAAAGTTGTTAAAACATGTACCGATTACGGTGCTTGTTTCTCCGACAAAATATATTCTTTAGATCGTTCTGAGAACGAAACAATGAGTAAATTAGCCGAAACCAGATGTACATTAAGCGTAGTTCTTGCAGATGGTATATCAATGTGTTTTAAAGCACCATCATCAAAACCTGCAGCAGCTGCAGATGGAACTGTTCCAACAGTGCTAAGTATAGATGTAGACACAAATGGCATCTCTACACCAAATACAGCTGGCAGAGATCTTTTTACAATGGTAGTTGATTGCGATGGAGTTGTAAAATCTTCAGGTGCTGCAGTCTCTAACACATCCGCTTTACCAATGGACATCAGCGCTGTTATGGACAACGGTTGGAAAATGGATTATTAATTTTCATCAATAAAAAATAATAACCCAAAAAGTGCAACAAGAAATTAAACTAAAACCCTAAAGCTAGACAAAATAAAAAAGTCGGTTTTAGGGTTTCAGTTTAATAATAATCACACTTTTTGATTTTATACATTCTACAATCCTGTTTTTTCATCGAGTTTGAAATAGTCAATCATATCAAGAATTGAAAAAATTTCATTGAAGAAATGTATATTTTTAGGATTTTTTAATGTCTTAAATAGACTTCCGAACTCAAATAAATTTTTATATGTAGATATTGCAAGCATAATTTGATTATCAAAAAATGCACATTTGAGTTTTCTTGTGCCGAAAGAAGTTCCTACATTCAAAAGTCGTTCCATAAAAGCAGTTGTAACAAAATATCTGGCTTCTACTTCATCTGCAGAAAATACCTTAAAACGCTTAGCGAATTTAGGGTCTTCCAGTTTTACTTCTTTAGGTTTTCCATAAATCTCAGCGTTTTGCTTTTTTACAATAAAATACATTGATATAAGTACTATAGCAATAATGATACTGAAAAAGAGTGAGCCAAACAGTACATCTATCATATCTAATTCATTTTCAATTACAGAACTTAGTACTCCACAAATACCAGCTCCCATAAAGGTCAAAGCCATTAATAAAAAAGGGACTTGGTTTTGTATATCTGAATCTTTTTGTGTAGTAACAATTGTTCTTGTAGAAGATCTTTTATTAAGATTAAATGTTGCAACCACACCTTTAAAAGCTATTGAATACCATTTTCGACCAGATAAATCCAATAAAATTTCTGCTATTTTGAAATCTACATTATCCAATGTTCCAATAAAAGCATCATCTGTTTCTGAACCATTAAATCTACCGAACAATGTACTTTGTCTCAAGGCTTCATCAGATATTATACTGGACTTGTTATAATACTTAATTGATTTTAAATTAGTAACAATCAGTGGCATTATAGCTAATTTTAATTTTTTTTGAAAAGATTTATACGTAGTTATTGGATTAACAAAGATGCAAATTATGTCGATAATTACAAGCATCCAAGAAAATATAAAAAGTCCCGATGCATCAAAATTTTCAAAAAATGAAACAACAGCACCACCATTAGTGATATAACAAATTGGAATTACAATTAATATAAATTCTATAATAAGCATTCTAAACAGAGTACGAACTCGTTCTTTTTCAAATTTCTCAAACTGTGCAAAAACATTCTTGTAGAAATTATCATAAATTTCTTTTTTGCTCTTGTATTTCATTCGTTTATTCTCTTATTTTTTTACAATCTTATATAAGCTTCTCGGATTAAATAATCTTCTAATGTTTTCATATCAGATGTAGTAGAAGCCGGATCATTGATAATTATACAAAAAGCGTATTTATTACCTTTTTTAGTCGTCAAATACCCTGCAATTGAACTAACATCTTTTAATGTACCGGTTTTTGCTCTCAAATCATTTTGTATAGGTAACATTCTATGTGTAAGCGTTCCTTCCCCTGGGGTTGGTAAATGTTGTAGCGTTTCATTGTTTTTATTAAATACTAAATAATTAGAAATAAAATCAGCGGTAGCCAAATTATTTTTAGAAACCCCGCTTGCATCAGCCAAGCGTAATCTTGAATTATCAAGTTTATTTTTTACACAATAATCATTAAACAATTTTATTGCATAAGCATCTGTTCCTCTGTCATTATAAGCTTTTCCACCTGCAAGTTTTGATACTGTTTCTGCTACCATATTGTTACTATTTTTCAAAATATCATCAACAGCTTGATTGAGCGAATGACTAATTTCTTCTAACTCTTTATCATTTGCAACAACTTTGCCTGATATAAAATTTTCTTTTAGGTAAACATTTCTATCACTTAGAGCATTAGTTAATCTCACATCAAAATATCGTTTCAAATTATTCGTCGGTACGCTTAAAACAACAGGTTTATTTACAATACCTTCAAGAGTTAAAGTGTTTGCAGAAATTGAATTGTCACGTGCAATTTTTACATTATTCTGCTCACCGGTTTTTACATTATTTAAAAATACAATCGGATACTTACTTGGATTAATAATAGTTGCAAGTTGACCTTTTTGTGTAGGCATAACAGTGATTTTTATTACATTTCCATCAAGATTGTATGAATTGAATCTTGGCATTAAGGAATTCATATCATCATCCCATTGCCAACCTTCACCCCAATCTTTTTTTTCTAAAATACTATCATCAATATAAACTCGTTTTGTTGTTTCTTGCTCAATATTCTTAGCCAACTGTTTTAAATCAGAATAAGTTAAATAAGGATCCGCACCAAGTTTTATTATGTAGCTATCGTTATTACGTTTATAAATTTTTGTTGTGAAATCATAATCATCGCCTAATACTTCTACTGCCGGTGGTAGTGTTAAAAGTTTTTGAACAGAAGCAGGGTGCATAAGGATTTTTTCGTTTAATTCATAAACAGGTTTGCCACTGTTTAAATCTCTAATAGATATTGCGATAGAATTTTTTTCAACTCCAGAGTCGTTTATAACAGAATTAAAATCTCCTTTTACATTTGGAACTTTATTTTTTGTCGCAGCATTTGCCCCTAAATTTACCCCTAAGTTTACCCCTAATGTTACCAAAAATACCAGCATTATAGTAATGATTTTTTTCATTTTTTTATTACCTCGTAAGAGTTTTGTATATCGTTTAAAATAGTGCATTTATCTCTGAATTCATATTCTTTTTCAAGATTTATTTCTGCGTAAATTCCACCTTCTTTTTCTTCAATTTCGTCAAGAATATTACCATCATAGTCAATAATCATTGAGTGCCCAAGGTTTTCTACTCCATCAGCTAGTAGTCCTGTTTGCGTAAGAGCAACCATATAAGTTTGGTTCTCAATAGCTCTTGCTCTTGTTAAAGTGTCCCAATGAATTTTTCTTGATTTTGGCCAAGCAGCCATATTTACTAAAACATCAGCTCCGGCTTTTCTGTAAGCTCTGTATATTTCAGGAAATCTTATATCATAACAAATTGTTAACCCGATTTTAATTCCATCAAGCTCTACCATTACCGGATTTGAACCCACTGATATATAATGATTTTCAGTATCACCATTATAAGAATACAAGTGATTTTTGTCATAAATACAAACAACTTCACCTTGGCGGTTGATTACAGGACAAGTGTTAAAAAGCTTATCGCCATCTTTTCTGACAAAACTTCCACCTGCTATATTTACATTGAATTCTTTTGCTATTTCACAAAGCATTTTTACTGCCTTAGAATCTTCTAACGATTCTGCTGAAGGTGGAAAAGATGGGCAATCCCAACCAACAGTCCATAATTCCGGTAAAAACACAAAATCAGCACCATCATATTTTTTTAGATTTGCGACTAAAAGATTTTTAACTGTTTCTATATTTAATTCAACATTCCCAATTGCAGATTCCATTTGGATTGCAAGTAATCTTACTTTTGTTTTTTCCATATTCCGAATTTGTATACCTCATCAAATGCTTGCGGAGCTTTACTTTCTAACTCCTCTAAACTTTCTTGTAGCTTTTGGCGGGCTTCTTCTTCATCTCCGTCATGCGAAATATAAATTGGCTCTCCATAAATATTGATTAAATTAGTGGCAAAAATAGGACATCTTAGTTCATCCCAAGATGGGAATTTTGCCCAAGTAAAATTATTAGAATACCAATACACTGGTACAATAGGCACTCCTGCTAATTTTGCAATTTTTATAACCCCATCTTTCACCACATTTGCGGGGCCTCTTGGACCATCAACCATCATTGCGCAATTTTCACCGGATTTCAATATAGAAATCATTTGCATGCTGGCTTCAACTGCACCTTTTTTACCTTTTGAACCACGGACAGTTTTAAATCCCCATTTTTCAACAACATCAGCAATAATTTCTCCGTCTCGAGAACGACTAACTAAAACATGTAACTTATCACGATTAGGAATGCCGTGAATACAAAATTGGTGTGCGTGCCACATTGCATAAATACAAGGCATTTTGTTCGGATTATTTACTTCAATAATTCTTGTAAAAAGCTCTTGCAACTTTAAAATTCTAAAAACTAAAGTTGATACCTTATCAACATTTTTACCATCTAATAACTTTACCATGACACTAATTATACTATAAAAGGTAACTGTGTCCAATCTAAATAAATTAAACATCTTGCTTGATTAATATAACTCATTAAACCTATTACTCATTCAAAACTTCTTCGTGCTATAATTTAGTCATGAGTAAGATAAGAAAGCTTTATTATTTTGATAAAAAAAATATGCGGGAAATGATTTCATTTCTTAATAATAATGATGCATATGTCAATCATATTATGTTTAATCCGCTTTTACCTTTACATCATTTGCTTCCAATTCGTTTTAAATTCTTACCGGAATCCTATGTTTTGAAAGATAAAAAAGATATAAAAGGACTTATCACAATTGCTCCAACAAGAAACCCGTTAAAAAGATTAGAAATTCAACGGTTGTTTTTTGAAGAAAATAGTTTTAATAATGCGTATGAATTAATTCAATTTGCAGTTTCAAAATATAAAGCAAAAGGAGCTATTTCTTTTTTAACTCGTGTAGATGATAATTTGCCTGATTTAATCCGAATTTTTGTTTCAAAATGTGATTTTAGCAAAATTTCTTATGAAAAATTGTGGAAAATTCCAAGAAAAGAAAATAAACAATGTTTTAATAAAAACGACTTTAGAAATTTTAAAAATTCTGATTCACAAACTGTGTCAACTCTCTATAATGAATCACTTTTACCACATTTTAGACCTCTTCTTGGTGCTGATAAAAAAGATTTTAAAGATGTTATATTCAAAGGGCTTTCTTATTTTACAGAATATAAATATATAATGGAAGATAAAAAAACAAGAAATATTTCCGCTTATATTTCTATAAAAACAACCGATAACAAAAATTATGTATTAGATGTTGTTCAATCTTCTTGGGTTGAAATCGATTTAGATATGATTATAGATTTTGCGTTTTCTCAAATAGAAAAACGTCAAAAAGATTTCAATTTATTATTCAAAACAAAAAGATACACGCAATATGGCGATAAACACGAACAATTTATGATAAATCATAAATTAGAATGTGTTCAAACTCAAGTTGTTTTAACAAATTCTTCTGCAAAAATAATAAAAGATGATGTAAAAACCGGACGATTTGTTATGCTAAATCAATTTTTAGATAGCAGCAGCGTAAATGTTCCGGGATAAAATATCAAAAGGATAAATAATGAAAACAATAGGAATGTTTCAAACTTTTAAAGATAATAATAAAAAAATCGCAATGTTAACAGCTTATGACTATTCCACAGCTCAAACATTAGAAGAAGCAGATGTTGATGCTATATTGGTAGGAGATTCATTAGCAATGGTTGCACTTGGTTACAAAGACACTTATAACATCACGATAGATGAGATGTTAATCTTTGTACGTGCGGTTGCAAGAGGAGCACAAAACTCTTTTATAATCGGCGATATGCCATTTATGAGTTACAATCTTTCTATAGAACAAGGCTTGGAAAATGCTTCAAAAATGATAAAAGCAGGGGCATCAGGTATAAAACTGGAAGGATGTAATGAACATATTTTAAAATTAGTAAAACGCTGTGTAGAATCAGGAATCCCTGTCTTAGGACATTTAGGTTTTACTCCGCAATTAATGAACGTAATTGGCGGACATAAAATCCAAGGTAAAACGACTGAAAAAATAGAAGAGATTTTGCAATGCGCTAAAAAATTAGAACAGGCTGGATGTTTTGCAATAGTTTTAGAACTCATGCCGGAAGAAAGCGCAAAATATATAACCGAAAATATTAATATCCCAACAATAGGAATTGGCGCAGGAAAATATTGTTCAGGGCAAATTGTTGTTACCGATGATATTTTAGGTAAATTTACAGATTTTGCACCCAAGTTTGTAAAAAAATATACAAACCTTCATGATATTGTTCTAAACGCAGCCGAAGAATACATAAATGAAGTTAGAAATGAACTTTTCCCTTCACCTAAAGAATCATTTGAGTTACATAAATAAATATTAGGGCATAATAATATTATTAATTATTTTAAAAACAAACCATCAGATCCTTTTGGCAACACAACTGCTTGCCCTAAAAGATTCTTTTTAACTTCAAAACCTTCCGGTAGCGTTTGCGTACCAACCCTGACTCCTAAAATATTATTAGAAATAGAATAACTTCCATAACCATTCATTATAAATTTTGCATTGGAAGGTAACTGCCTTGATTGATTAATTTGATTTACTTGATTATCCGTTAAAAAACCTGACATCAAACGAAAAAAACCAATTTTTGGTGGCATTTTCGTATTTTGAGAACTCACATAAGCATCACACTGCATTGGCGCTTGTGGAATTTCTGCTGATGGCTGTTGATATTGCTTAAATGCTACTTTTGTAATAGGTTGAAAATTAGAACTATTAACGGAATTTATCATACAAACCTTGCCCTTCATTTTTATTACACATATATGTATAAAAACAAAAATAGTTCAGGATTTGACATATTGTAAAGATAATTTAACTAAATCTACCCTTCTTCAAAATAACTTGCGCAAGAAGTAGCAGTTTCCCAAACAGAAATTTTTGAAACCTGAACAATTTTTTCTTTTAATTTGTTATAAATAAACATTGCAATCATTTCGCTGGAAGGACTCTCACCCTTAAATTCAGGAAGTTCATTGATATCTTTATGATCTAATAAATCTAAAACAGCTTTCATTTCTCGTTTTAAAACTTTATAATCAACAAGAATATTGCTCTTATCTAGCGTTTCGCCTTTTACATAAGCTTCTACTAACCAATTGTGACCATGCTGATGTTCACATTCACCATCATAATTCAATAAATGGTGAGCTGCTGAAAAATACATTTGTGCTTTTAATTCAAACATTTTATCTCCTTTAAAAAAAATTTACTTATCCTCTTGTTAAAAAAAACAGTCGGAATGTTAGAGAACATTATAAATGTGCGTAAGGATTTGTCCTCTTATTAAGCAAAATTTAAAATACTATTAACAGCAAACTTCTGCCAATCTAACCAAAATTTTATCTGTGATTACTTTGATATAATCCTTGTCAACCATACCATTAATAATACAATCTGCAATTTGGTAAGTTGGACGAATATATTGCTGAGCGGTTTCGTTTACGTTTTTAAACTGCAAATCGGCAGCTTCTCCAGTCTTACCTCTAGAAACCGCACGTTTGTACCATCTTTCTTTAATAACATCAATCGGAGTGAATACATAAACTTTTACATCCATAATGTCACGCACTTCTTTATTAAGAACATATAAACCTTCTGTCAAAATAACTTTTGCAGGTTTTTTAGTGTCTCCGTTTGGATTAGAAACACAAGTAACAAAATCATACTTTGGTGAAACTATTGTTTCGCCCTTCTTCAAACCCAATAAATGTTCTCTCATTAAAGCAAGATTTATGACATCCGGTGTATCAAAACTAAAACCGGTTTTAAATAAAGCATCATAACTTCCTGCTTCTTGAAGTTCTTTAGAAGTATCTTTGTAATAATCGTCTTGACGGATAACAGTATAAATTCCTTCTTTTTTATCACGAACAACGGCTTCTATTGTGTTATCAACAAAGACAGTTTTACCGGAAGCACTCTCACCGGTTATTCCAATAAGAAAAGTTTTTTTCTTTTCTTGAACAACTTTACGTGCAATATTCATAATAAAATCGTCAGCAACTTTCAAAAACAATGGTTGTTCTTGTTGTTTATCTTCTTCAAGAATCTCTTTTAGAGTGTCAACAATGTTTGTGATAAGTTCCATATCAAGACGACTAGAGTAAAAATTGTAGTTTGTTAGTTCAAATGTTTCCATCATACAACCGTCCTTTGTTCAATATTACCATTGTATAGTAAACACCAAAAAATTGCTCATGACTTTTATTGATTTGTAAAGAAAATTTACTTTTTGGGAGGTCATTAAGTCGCTAAGTCTTTAAGTCGTTAAGTTCTTTAAATTCGCTAACGCTCATAAATAAAAAATAAAACATATACCAAAATCAAAATTTTTATACGAACTTAACGCCTTAACGACTTAACGACTTAAAGACTTAATAACCTAAAGACTCTTTTTTCCATCTTGAGAAGAATTTTTGTTTTTAATATAATTATCATGCAATTATTTGCAAATAAGAAAGGAAAGAGATTATGAAAAAATCAATTAAAGATTTAGGTGACATCAAAGGAAAAGTTGCTCTAGTTAGAGTTGACGTTAACGTGCCTCTTGATGAAAACAAAAATGTAACTGACGATACTCGTATTCAAGCTATCGTTCCTACTGTAAATTTCTTAAAAGAAAAAGGTGCTAGAATCGTTCTTATGGCTCACTTAGGCAGACCAAAAGGCGAAAGAAACATGGAATTCTCTCTTGAACCTGTTGCTAAATATATGGCAAAAGTTTTTGGTGAAGAAATCGTATTCATCCCTTCTGTTGAAGAAGCTAAACCTTTTGTAGAAAAACTTGCTGACGGTCAAATTGCTTTATTGGAAAACATCCGTTTCTACAAAGCTGAAGAAGCTAAAGATGATGATATGACTTTCGCTAACCAATTAGCTGAATTGGGCGATTTCTATGTTAACGACGCATTTGGTGCTGCTCACAGAAATCACACTTCAACTGCTAAATTAGCAAAAGTTCTTAAACCAGCTGTTTCTGGTTTATTGATGGAAAAAGAAATCAGATGCTTATCTCAAGCATTAGATAACCCAACTAGACCATTCACTGCTGTAGTTGGTGGTGCTAAAGTTTCTTCTAAAATCGGTGTTTTAGAAAACTTGCTAGACAAAGTTGATAACATGATTATCGGTGGTGGTATGGCTTACACATTCGTTAAAGCTAACGGTGGTAAAATTGGTAACTCAATTTGTGAAGATGACCAAATCGATGTTGCTAAAGCTATCGAAAAGAAAGCTCAAGAAAAAGGTGTTAAGCTTGTTATGGCTACAGATGTTCTTGTTACAGATGATTTTTCCGGTAATGGCAAAAACGAATTTGTTAAAATTAATGAAATCCCTGATGGATTTGAAGGTGTTGATGCCGGTCCTGATTCAAGAAAAGCTTTTGCAGAAGTTCTTAAATCTTCAAAAACAATTCTTATGAACGGCCCTGTTGGCGCATTTGAAAACCCTAAATTCGCTGAAGGTACTAAAGCAGTATTAGAAGCTATTGTTGAAGCTACAAAAGCTGGTGCTACATCAGTTATCGGCGGTGGCGATTCAGTTTCTGCTGCTAAGAAATTCTTCAAGGCTGAAGATTTCACTCACGTATCAACAGGTGGCGGTGCATCTCTAGAATTTATCGAAGGTAAAGTTCTTCCAGGTGTTGCAGCTCTTGATGATAAGTAAGGTGTGGTTGAATAATTAAAATCAACTTTATAAATGGTGTGATTAAATATCACACCATTTATTGTAATAAAATTTATATTCTATAATTAATTTTTACTACGTATTTAAAAAAATATTTTAAATTAATTTAAGTATTATTTTATAAAAAGATTTGAATTTAATTTTGTAATATCACCATTCCAAACATCATTATCTATATATTTTAAAGCATCTTTTATTGCTCTTATGATTGTACTTAAGCTTTGAGTATTTTTTATTTCTTGAAATGCTTCTTGAAAATTCCAATAATAAGGTGAATTTACAAATGGTATATCATTATTATAACTTTGAGTTAAATTATCACCCAAATCTTCTGCTATTAATCTTGCATTTTTTTCCGCAATGTACTCACACAAATCAGTTTTTGCATATAATCCATTTGCACGAGGTACTGCATAATCAACAAGTTTTAATAATATTTTATTATTTATAAACATTTTAAGAATACTATTCATTGGACCTATAATAATATCACGTGGAGAATGATCTGTTAAAAAACCCCAAAATACATTAGAAGCTTCATTATCTCCTAATTCATTACAAAGATTTTTATAATGAGCAGCATGAGAAAATTCATGCAAATAAGTTTGTAAAAAATGCCCGCTTTTAGGATGATAACCAATTTGACTTTCTTCCAATTTATTTAATTTTTTTAAATCTTTGAACTCTTTATAACCAGAATTTATATATACAGTATCTAAACTTGGCGAATATGCTCCTAATGTACCTTTATCTAACCTTTCAAAAGAAAAATTTTTAGGTAGTTCAAATCCATAATTTTCCATAATCTCTACGACTTTTTTACAACAAGCTGCGACAACTGATTCACCATTAAATGTAGCAGAAATTCCTTTTCTTGATAATTCAGACTCTACGTAATCAGGATTAACTGTTCGAGCCTCTTTTATAAACCAAGATGGCAACCCAGCCCTAAAACTATTTTGCTTATTAATAAAATGATTTTTATTATCATAATTTAAATTGTTATTTATTCTCATTTAATAACCTCCTTTTATAAGGAAGAAAAATTATAAAAATATAAATTGCTATATCTATACAAAAATTGTAACAAATATTTATATTTCTACTTGAACGTCTGTATTTCTACTTGTTGTTTTGTCATGGTATCCTCCTTTCTTTACACCTTGTACAGCAGAAGTTTGTCGTGTAAGAATAAAGGATTAACCATCAAGGTAACTGCCCTACGTAATATAACTTTTATCCTTGTCCTAATGCGTGAGCTTTTTCTGTTGTGCTCTTAATTACGTCATAAAAAAGTTTTTCAGTATTGTTGTCATCCATACAATCAACACCAACACGAGTGCAACCACCTTTTGTTGCAACATTAGAAATCAATTCTTCCATTGGAATTTCTCTATGCAAAGCCATTTTAGCAGAACCGATTGCAGTTTGGATGCTCAATAGCAATGCTTTTTCATAATCCATACCTAATTTTTCACCGGCTCTTGCTATTTCATTAATAACTTTGTAATAAAAAGCCGGACCTGAGCCTGAAATTGCAGTTACAATATCAATTTGAGCCTCATTATCAACAACAATACATTTGCCAATTGTTGAAAGTAAACCTTTTATGTATTCCAAATCTTTTTCTGTTGCGTATTTTCCGCCAACCATACCTGACATACCTTCTCCAACAAGCGCAGGAGTGTTTGGCATAATTCTTATAACTCTTGTTTTTTCAGGCAAATGAGCTTCCAATTTTTCTGTAGTTACCCCTGCTGCAATAGAAGCTACAAGTTTATCTGAAGAAACTAAATCCTTAATTTCTTCTAATGCGCCAACAGCTTGGTTTGGTTTTGTCGCTACAAAAATCACTTCTGAATTTTTTGCAAGCTCTTTATTATCAAGAATAATTTTAATCCCCAATTCTTTTGATTTTTCTTCAACACCTTCTGTTTCTGCTTGTGTTGCAATCAATTCTTCCGGCTTCGCAAATCCTGTCTTAATAAGCCCTTTAATAATCGCACTTGCCATTTTACCGGAACCAATAAAACCAATTTTATACATATAAAAACTCCTCTTTTAATCTTACATAATCTACTTATGTTAAACTACAAAAACATGTTATAATCAACTTATGCAAGAAATAACTATCGGTAAAACATACAAACATTACAAAGGTAATATTTATAAAATCATTGCTCTAGGCAAACATTCTGAAACAGAAGAAGATATGATTGTTTATCAATCAGTTAAAAATGGCGATGTCTGGATTCGCCCAAGAAAAATGTGGAATGATAAAATCACACCTGACACATTAAGATTCACGCTATTACAATAGAATATTCCTTTATTTTTTTATAAATTGAGATTTTGTAATGTAAAGAAATATTAACCTAAAGATTAATATTTCTTCAATCCAATGGTCGTTAAAATTTATTACCCGATTGTGTATCATACAATTGGGAGAGAGTTATGCAAATTGATGCGACTATAGATAAAAATTTGGCGAAAGTAACGGAGAAGGTAACAAGACCTCAGCGTTCTCGTTCGTACAATCTCTGCGTTAAAGCAGATGCACTCAGATTTGCAAAACTTTATAAAGAGGCTGTGCAAGCTTATTTGCAGGCAATTATGATGGATAGAAAAGAATCCCAAGCTTATTTTGGCTTAGCAATGTCTTACAAATATCTTCAAGAGTATAGAAAAGCTATTTCTACATTGCATAAGCTAATTGTAATTGATGATAGCAAAGATGATTACTTTTTTGAGCTTGGAGTATGTTATTTGAGCAATGGTGAACCTGAAAAAGCTATTGAACATTTGATTAAGGCGATTTTGATAAATCGTGAAAACTTAGAGGCTCAAATTCAGCTAGCTATTGCTCATGAACTTGTGGATGAAGCTGATTTATCTTTAATGATTTACAACAAACTTATTGAAACAAATCCGGAATTTTTGAAAGCTTATTACAACAAGGCTGCAATGTTGATGGGACAAGGCGATTTCATGGAAGCTTCAAGAACATTCTTCCAGTTGATTAAACGAAATCCGGATTATTACAAGGCTTACCTTGGTATTGCAATGAGTTTTGATAAAATGTCAAAATTTAATGATGCAATTCGTTATTATAAAAAGTTTTTGGAATTAAAACAATTTTCAGAAGATGCAATTTTTGCCCGTAATAGAATTGAAGAACTAAGAACAGAACATTTTTCTCGTGATAATTCGTTATCGTTGGTTAAGCAAAATGATTAGCTTTGAAAGTGGAAAGTTGTTTTAACAATTTTCTTTTATTCTAAATGTTCAATATTGAACGTGTTTTATTAAAAAAATAACTAAAATAACTTTCAATTTTCCACTTTCCACTTTCAACTATCAACAACTATAGACCATTTGGTCTATATCGCTCTAAAATTATAACCCATTGATTGATGTTAACGAACTCCAGATATAATAAACTACTAGTGTAGACTTGGGGTAGGGGAAAATATATCCCTTACAAAATTGGTAGGTAATTAAGAAGAGGAAGGCGTAAGATGAATCTTACGAGTTTAGACTTAACATTGCAACGCATAAGCACGATTGAAAATCAGTTTCAATCTCTTATATCATATGGGGTTAAGCCAGACGAAGATTTTCAAAAAATCCTTGATACATCAATCGCTAATAGAACAAATCCTACTTCTTCATCCAGAAATGAAATCGAAAACTTGATTGAAACCTACGCAGAAAAGAATGGTTTGGATTCTGATTTTGTTAAGGCTGTAATCAAGCAAGAATCAGGATTTAACCCTAATGCAACTTCAAGCTGCGGTGCGATGGGCTTAATGCAGCTTATGCCAAGTACGGCTCAAGGGCTTGGTGTCAAAAACGCATATGATGCTGAACAAAACATTATGGGCGGAACAAAGTATCTAAAAGGTTTAATGGATAGGTTTGATAATAATAAATCTTTAGCTCTTGCAGCTTATAATGCAGGCCCAAATGCCGTAAAGAAATATGGTGGAATTCCACCTTATATGGAAACACAAAATTATGTTAAAAGTGTTCTTAGTAATTATGACAAGATGAAAGGAGGAAGCAACTAATGTTAGTGAGAAGTTTTGAATCAGCTGCCAATGGTATGCTTGCTCTTATGGATATGAATGATAATACCGCAAACAATCTTGCGAACGTAAATACTGTCGGATATAAAAAAGGTTCATTGAGATTCAAAGACGTTATGCAATCTGCAATATATTCTCAAGAAGGTTCACTTATCAGAAACACAAACGAAAATAATTATCTTGGAAGTTTGAGCGTTGGTAGTGCAAGTATGCAATATACCCACGATTTTTCTCAAGGCGCTTTAACTAAGACATCTAATCCTTATGACGTTGCAATTGAAGGTGACGGTTTCTTCAAGGTTCAAGACCAAGATGGAAATGTTGCTTATACAAGAAACGGTTCTTTTGTTGTTGATAGAGGTTATTGGTTAAAAACTAAGCAAGGCGAATACGTTCTTGATGTTAACAATAGAAGAATAAGAATGCTTCCTGAAGATATGGAAGATGAAACAGTTTTTAGAGATAGAAAAGATATCGTTATCGCAGAAAACGGTAACATTGAAATCAATTCTTATAATCAAAAAATTCCGCTTCAAACAATCGGTGTTTGGGATTTTTCTGACAAAGACGATTTGTTTGAAGTTGGTGATGCGAAGTTTATTCCGAGAGATACCGTTAATAATCCGGAACTTCGTTCAGAAAAATTTTCTGTTCAACAGGGAATGCTTGAACTTTCTAATTCTAATGTAATTAGAGAAATGATTAATACAATTAATACATCAAGAAATTACGAAAGTTTGACGAAATTAGTAAGCACTAATAGTGATATGTTGAATACGGCAGTTTCACTTGGGCGCATAAGGACATCGTAGAAAAAAATAGTTTAGTAGTTTAGGAGTTGAGAAGTTTAGAAGAAGTTATAAAATTTTCAACAAATAAACCGGTTATAAAAAAGAATAATCCAAAATTTCTTCTCAACTACTAAACTTCTAGACTTCTAAACTAAAATGAGGATAAACAAAAATGTTAAGAGCACTAACAACAGCAGCAACAGGTATGATAGCACAACAGAATTACCTAGACGTTATCGCAAACAACGTAGCGAACGTCAACACAACTGCTTTCAAGCAATCAAGAATTGAGTTTCAGGATTTGCTTTCGCAAGCAACAAGAACCCCTGGTGCTTTGATGAACCAAGGTACTTACCAGCCGGTTGGTATTGAAATCGGGCTTGGTGTTAAAACCGCTGCTACAACTCGTGTTTTCACCCAAGGTGTTGCAATCTCTACAGGACGTCAACTTGATATTGAAATTGAAGGTGAAGGCTTCTTGCAAGTTATGAAAGAGGATGGCTCTTTAGCTTATACTCGTGACGGTTGTTTGCAAGTGGATTCTTTGGGTCAATTGTGTACTAATGATGGTTTGTTAATTCAACCTTCTGTATCAATTCCTCGTGATGCTACAGAAATTACAATTACTCAAGATGGTAATATTTCAGTAACACTTCCTGGGCAAACACAACAATCAATCGTTGGTTCTTTGCAGTTGGTAAAATTCCAAAACCCTTCCGGTTTGTTATCAATCGGTCACAACTTGTACAAAGAAACGCAAGCTTCCGGTAATCCGGTTCAAGATACTCCGGGACAGAACGGTTTAGGTTTAATTCAACAATGTATGTTGGAAGGTTCAAACGTCCAAATCGTAGATGAACTTGTAGGACTGATTAAAGCAGAAAGAGCATTTGAATCAAACTCTAAGATTATCAACTCTTCAAGTAATATTTTACAATTAACCAATCAGATGGGATAATTTTAAGATTTGAAGATAATGTATGAGGAGTTGAAAGTGGAGAGATGAAAGTTATTTTAGTTATTTTTTAAATAAAATGCGTTCAATAACACATAGAACAAAAGAAAATTTTAAAACAACTTTCCACTTTCAATTTTCAACTTTCCACTAAAAAAAGGTAAGTATAATTAATGAATAAAATAGTAGCAACAGCATTAATATTAATAATAAGCAATTTGGGGGTAAACGCTCAAATGGTTTCTTCCGCTGATGTTAAAACTTCTGTTGCTAAGATTTTGGAAACAAATTATAACAAAATGACAAATGGTGAAGTAGAAGTTAAGGTTTCTGCAACACCTTTTGCACAATTACAATTACCTGACGGTAAAGTTTCTTATAAAGTTGTTTCCGGTGGGGATAAAATTCTGCCTCGTGATATTAAAAGAATTGATGTTTATGTAAATAATGCGTTTGTGAAAACTTTGAATCTTCCGGTTCAAACAATTGTTTACAAAGACGTGCTTGTTGCAAGTGATTTTATTAACAGAGAACAATCTGTAACAAATGAATGCACAACAGTTAAGAGAATGGATGTTTCTATGAAAATGGATTACGTTCTTGATTCAAAAATGTTGGCAAAAGAAATGACAACCAAGAAAGCTTTTCAAAAAGGTGAAGTCATTGATAAAAGATTTGTAAAAATGCGTCCTGACGTACAAAGAAATGGTGAAGTAAGAATCTTCTTTGTATCAAATGGAAACGTGATGATTACAGTAGACGGTACTGCAATGGCAGACGGTATGACCGGCGATTACATTAATGTTGAAAACAAAAATTACAAAAAGGTTTACAACGGTAAGGTAATTGGGGAGAACAGAGTGCTGGTTGCAATTTAGCGCTGGGACTTGGGGATTTTTCAACTTTTCAACTAAAAAAGGTAAGTATTATGAAAAAAATTTTAGCAACAATATTAGCAATATTCATGTTGGCAAGTATAATGCCGGCGCAAGCTATAAATGCCAAGGTTCGTATAATGGACTTGACTCATATTAAGGGGGTTAGAGAAAACCAACTTGTTGGTTATGGTGTAGTTGTTGGTCTTCCTGGGACTGGTGATAACTCTCGTTCAACTCAGATTACTAACAAAATGTTGCTAAGAAATTTAGGTACAGTAATTGAACAAGAAAACTACATCCAAAAAGGTGCTTCAGCAGCTGTAATAGTTACCGCTACAGTACCTCCGTTTTCTAAAAATGGTGACAAAATCGACGTAACAGTTTCTGCGATGGCTGACTGTAAGAGTTTAGAAGGTGGCGTACTTGTTCAAACAATTTTGAAAGCTCCTAACGGTGAAGCGGTAGCTGTTGCGCAAGGTCCACTTTCAGTTGGTGGTATCAATAAAATTGCAGGCGGCTCTTCTGCAAGAACTGCAATCACTACTACAGGTAGAATCCCTGGGGGTGCAATAATTGAACGTGATATCTATACAGAAATCGGAGATGAAAACTCAATTACACTATCTATTGACCGTTCTGATTATACACTTGTTTCAAGAATTGCTAAATCAATTTCACAAGTTGCTCCGGCAAAAGCAATTGATGGCAGTTCTGTTAAAGTAGAAATTCCGGCAAGATTTATGAATGATAGAGTTGCTTTTCTTTCAATAATAGAAAATTTAGAAGTTTCTCCGACAATGGAATCTGCGAAAGTTGTTGTTAATGAAAGAACCGGAACAGTTGTTATTGGTGCAGATGTTAAACTTTTACCTGCAGCAGTGGCGCACGGTAATATTACGGTAACAGTTTCTACATCAAATGAAGTTTCTCAGCCAAACGGTTTTTCAAACGGTGCGACTGTTGGGTTTGAAAACTCTGATATACAAATTAACAAAGCTCCGGGTAGTCTAGTAACAATGCCTGCTAATAGTAATCTTAATGATTTAGTAAGAGCATTAAACTCAATCGGAGTAGCACCGGTAGACTTGATATCAATCTTGCAAGCACTGAAGAAATCCGGAAGCTTGCAAGCGGAACTTGTGATTATTTAGCATGGAAGTTTGGAGGCAAATGGAAGAAGTTGAAAGTGGAAAGTGGAGAGTTATTTTAGTTGTTTTTTAAATAAAATGTGTTCAATATAAAACATTTGTTACAAAAGAAAAATTTAAAACAACTTTCCACTTTCAAATTTCAACTTTCAACTCAAACAAAGAGCTTTAGCTTTTCGAAACCAGAAAGGAACAAAATGGACTTTTCAACACCTACAATAGACCTAATACATAGCGGATTAAAAAATGCTCAGACAGTTAATTCTGATCAGGTTTTATATAACAGAATTAAAGAATCCGGTGATTCTAAAGAACAATTGAAAAAGGTTGCAACAGAATTTGAATCAATTTTTGTGACCAAGATGCTTTCAGAAATGGATAAGACTGTAGACCACGAAAACGGCTTGTTCGGAAAAGAGGGACAATACGTTGATACTTTTAAGTCAATAGTTTATCAACAAATGGGACGTGATATTGCGAATAACCCAAGAACAAGTTTTGGTTTCGCAGATCAGATTTACAGACAGATGGAGAAGTTTGTTGGGTAGTTGAGAAGTTGAGGAGTTTAGAAGTTTAGAAGAAATTTTAGATTGTTTTTTTTATAACAAGTTTATTTATTGAAAATTTTATAACTTCTACTCAACTCCTAAACTTCTAAACTCCTCAACTCTACAAAAAACAAACTTAAAAAATAAGAAGGACAAAAAATGTTACCAAGAATAGAACAAAACACAGTACAACAATTCAGCGCTTTAAGTGCGTTTAAATCTAATAAAAACATTCTTCCTAAAAAAGAAGAAACAGAACAAGTTGAAGTATCTCGTGGCACGGAAACATCTTCAGCTAAATCCTTGTTAGATAGAATTGATGTAAATGATGTACGTGAATGTGCAAAAGCTGTTGGAGAATTCAACATTTCGGATGATGACATAAAGTACGGATTGCTTTATGGTAGAAGTGTGATAGCAGAATTTTTGTGCTAGGAACTAAGATTTGGTAAGTATTTGGGGAATTTTATAAGTTGAAAATTGAAAGTGGAGAATTGAAAGTTATTTTAGTTATTTTTTAAATAAAATGCGTTCAATAACACTTAGAACAAAAGAGTATTTTAAAACAACTTTCCACTTTCAATTTTCAACTTTCAACTCAAACAAAGGATGAGTATTATGAAAAAAATTATACTAACAATCGCATTAATATTAACAACAGCGACAATGGGGGTTCATGCAGAATCTTTATTCACTCTTGGTGCAACACAAAATTATGCCGGTGTTCCTCGCTCTTTGTTTGGTGGAGTTCAAGCGCATCAAATCGGTGATTTGTTATCAATAATAATGAGTGAAAAAATTACGGTTAGTGATAACTTGACTTATTCTTCCGAGAAGTCTTCAAATACTGTTGATACATTCACATCATTTTTGAATAAGTGGTTTGGGTTCTCTCTAAAAGACTCAAACGGTTACGGCGGTTCTAACGAGGTTTCAAACTCTGCAGCCGGCGGACGTTCTATGACATTCGGTGATAAAATCGCTGTCCAAGTTGTTCAACAACTTCCTAACGGTAACTTAAGCGTACAAGGTAAGAAAACTCTTGTTAACGGCAACGAAAGAATGGATTTTATTGTAACAGGTGTAATTGACCCAAGATGGCTTAATGTAAACGGAGAAATCTATTCTTACAATGTTTCTAATCTGCAATTCGCACTATCAGGTAGAGGTGCAATCTCTAGAAACCAAAACGAAGGTATATTTAATAGATTTGTAAAATACTTGTTCTAAATTAATGGTATAAACGTATGGATAAAAAATTATTTCATAATTTAATAGATGTTTTAGATAAGACAATAAAAGCATATACGCAACTCAAAGTTCTTTTCGAAGAAAAACGTGATTTGCTTAAAAGTTCCAACCCTGATGATTTGGGAGTTACTGATAACAAGATAATGTCCCTTAACAATCAGATTAAACAATTGAACGAATCCAGAACTGAATTAGCTTTAAAAATATGCGGTGAAGATGTTAATATGTCCGGTTTTGTAGAAATTGCGGAAATAAAAGCACCGGAATTTGTCGAACCACTTAACGAAAGAAAAGTAAAGATTTGTAAACTTGTTCCGGAATTGACGTTATTAAATAATCAAAATGTGGAATTACTAAAACATGGCATCATAATGACCAACAAGATGTTGGAAACAGTTATTGATGCATTTGCTCCTCAAGGATGTAATTATAATGGAGCAGGCAAAACAGATTCACACGACTATGACGTGTGGACAGTAAACGAAGAAATCTAGGCAGCAAAATGCTTGCCGGAAATTTTTGGACTTAAAAAACCAAAAAAGTATCAGCAAAAATGAGGTAAAACATGGTTAGCTTATTATCAGCATTAAATATGACAGGCAACACACTTTCTGTTAATGAAAAAGCAATTAGTGTTGTTTCTCATAACGTAGCTAATATGAACACTGATGGGTATCATAAACAACGTACAAACCTTGCAACCAGAAATATTGCCGGTGCAATCGGTAACAATGTTAACAATCAGGTACGAGCTAATGGTGGTGTAAAAATCGCTAACATTATGCGCTACAATGATGAATACCTCAACAATTATTATAGAACTCAATTATCAGAGCAAAGTAAATTGCAAACTCAATTAGAGGGTATTAGCGACTTAGCAGATATTTTAAATGATTTAGAAGGTACAGGGCTTGACAATCAGCTTTCAACATTCTATGAAGCTGTTAATAACTTAAACAAATATCCTGCAAGTTCAACAGCCAGAACAAATTTTATAGAAAACGCAAAAACACTAACATCGTTAATGAACTCTAAATATGAACAATTACAAAAAAATACAACAGAAGCTTTGGGTGATGGTGAATCTGAAACGAGCTTGAAAAACTCTAAAATATACGTTCAGTATCAGAATTTGAACAACAAATTAGATGAATTAGCGAGTGTAAACAAAGCTTTAATCTCTACTCAAACAGGTACTTTAGAAGCTAATAACCTTCTTGATAAACGTGATTTAATTTTGAATGAATTATCTCAGTTTACTAATATTACAGTAGAGGAAAAACACAACGGAGCAGTCAATGTTTATGTAGGTGGAAATGCGGTTGTAAGATGCGCAGAAGTTACCGGAAAATTTGATATAAAAACAGCAAAGGCTTATTGTGATGCTCAAACTCCGCCAATTGCGTATCCGGACAAATGGGATGGCGAAAATGCCGTAATAAGTATTGTTGACCCTAATACAAAAGAAGTTATAGAAGGTAATGCAAATTCTATTATGACATCAGGTACTATAGGCGGTTTGCTGCATTTTGCAACTGATAATGGCGATGGCACAAATGGTATTAATGCCGGTACTGTTATAAAAGGGTTGGATAAATTAGCGCAGGCAATTGCTCAAGTATTTAACGATTTGAATACAAGAAACGGTGCATATTGTATTAATCCTGATAATACTGGCGAATTGCAAGCAACAACGGCGGATAACTTAATTTTTGTTGGACCTGACGGAAAAACGGCAACAGGGATTACAGCGGGAAATATTCAGATTAATTCTGATTTATTAGCAGATGATGGTTGTTGGAAAATTTCTTGTGCATATTTTGCTGACGCAAATAATTTTGACAAAAGTGCAGTAGGTAATGCTTTAAATGTTGAGCAAATGTTATTAACAAGAAATGAAAAGAATCTTGTTGATCAAAACGGTAATCCGATTTTGGATAAAGATGGTAATCCGATTTTAGACGGCAGCTCAATTGGTGATTTTTACACAAGTCTTGTCGGTAAAGTTGCGGCAGCAGGAAGCAACATCAAATCTTTGGCTGATACTCAAGACCAATTGGTTCAATCTATTGAAAGCAAAATTAAAGATGCAACAGGTGTTGATTTGAATGAAGAATTGGTTGATTTAGTAAAATACCAATCTGCGTATAAAGCTGCAGCTCAAGTTTTCAATACTTGTAACACTTGTCTTGATGTTTTAATGAGTTTGGGAGGTTAATTTAGATGGTAAACAGAATTTCTACAAGCGGAAAATACTCTCAATTAGTTGCTGATATGCAAAAGCAATTAAGCAATTATAACAAAATTACTAAACAATTAGCTTCCGGAAGCAGACTTACAAGCATTACTGATGATCCAATTGCAACAGTCAATGTTTTAAATACCAATAGACAATTAGGGCAAATTGATACTTTTTCATCAAATGTTGAGTTAGCAAAGACGGAATTGAGTGCTTTGGATGATTTGATGGATTTAGCTAATGGTTACCTTTCTAATGCTTGGGATAAAGCTGTTCAAGCCAATAACCATCCTTATAGCAATACATCTTTAAAAGCTTTAAAAGTTGAAATTGATGAAATTACTAAAACAATGGTCGATTTAGCTAACACAGAATATGATGACAATTATATATTTAGTGGTGCTAATACAAAAACGATTCCATATACAATGGATGATAACGGCGACATTATTTATAACGGAACCCCATATTCTAACAAGGATTATATAAGACAAACCGAAGTTGCTGATGGAGTATTTGAAGTTATTAATACTACAGGTGACAGAGTGTTTGGATATTATAAAGCTCAAGGTCAAGATGCAGATGGCAATAATTTGTTTACTGATGTTGACGGAAAAACTGTAGTAGAAAAAATTGATGCCGCAGGCGCTAAAACTTATGAATATGAAGATGGTACAGCTTATAACGGTGACGTTGGCGATTTAAAAGCCAAAGAAGATTATGCCGGAGTAATGGGTGCATTAAAGAAATTGAGTAATTCTATTCAAAAAGTTCTTGATGGTGACACAGAAGGCGGTTATGCGGAAATGAATTCTACTTTGGATATGTTCAAAGATTCTCTTACTACAATAACCACAGAACAAACAAAATTTGGCGGAGTTTATAATCGTTTAGAAATGACATCTTCCACTTTAGAAACAAATAATGAAAATTTAACCACATATTTATCTAACACAAAAGATGTTGATTTGGCAACCGCAATTACTGATTGGATGCAGGCTCAATACGCTTATCAAGCAAGTATGCAAGTAACTTCTGCTTCTATGAACATGAGTTTATTGAATTATATGTAATAAAATCTTGCACTCCTCACGGATGAAGAGTGCAAGATGTATAAAAAAGAATATAGTCTACAATTATTAATATACTTACCATTTTTAAGGACATCAGATGTCCTTTTTTCTTTTTGTATAAAATTGTTTTTTAAAAAACAAAATCTCTAAAACAATGTTTGTTTTAGAGATTTTGTTAATTTATTTGTTATATTAATACTATATTAATAATCCATATCCCAACCTTTGTTCAACAGATATGTTATATCCATTGGCAGAGCCTTTTGTTTATCAGAATCAGTTACTCCTGTTACACTTTCTGTACTTGCCCCTACAACACCATTAGTACTAACAGACATTGTGAAAATATCTCTACCGGTAACATTTGGACCAGCAGGTCCATTGATATCAACATCGACAATCATTACTTCTGATTCATTTAACAAATCATCGCCCAAACTCCCTACAATAGGTAACTTACTTGATGATGATGAAGAAATAGGTTTTGTATTTATATATCGTGTTGCTGCACTAAAACACATTGACATACCGTCCGCAAGTTGTGCACCTACTACACATCTCGGACCTGTTGCTCCTTTCTTACTACCATCAGGATTTTTGAACAAACCTGCTGCGGTATAAGTAAGCTTGCTCCAGTCAGTTGAAGCACTTTTATCTAAAGAACTAAAACTTTCAGAAAAACATTCACCATAACTATCACAAACTCTTGTAACCTTAAAATATCTTCGTACAAATGCTTCCAATTCTCCATGTTTTAACGACGATGAACCGCCACCAGCATTTAAACTGCCTGCAAATGATGCTTGTGATAAACTATCAACCTTTTCATCTGCCATATATGTTGCTACAGCATTCGCTACTGTATTATAGGCTTTCTTTGCCCCTGCTTCATAAGTTTTTCTTTGAAAATTTGACATCAAAGTTGGTACAGTAATAGCAGATATAATACCAATAATGCCAAGCGTTACAAGTATTTCTGCAAGAGTAAAGCCGTTCTTCTTCATAATTATCCTTTCTTTTGTATATATCCTTCATAATATTTGTAACAAAATACCGTATCAGATATATCTTCTTATTTTCTATAATTCAATAATAACATATCTGTATATCTTTGTAAAGTGTAATATTAAGTTTTGTATATACTATACATATATCAAATATTCACTATTTGATATAAAAAAGATAGAAAAATTATCCTTTATAAATTTTCACTTCGCAGAACAAGTTCTGATTTATATCTTTTATAATTATTATTCAATTCTGTTAGTTGAATAGCTTTATCAATAGCTTCTATTGCGTTTTTATAATCACCGGCGGTTTCATAAGAATGCGCCAAAGAAAAATAAGCAAAAGGAGATTGCTCCATCTCTGCTATGAGTTTACTTGCGACAATTCGTTTTTGGTCAAACTTCGCTTTTAATCGTTTTGATTCTTCTAAATCTGCCGCCGCACCGGTTGTATCGCCCAAAGCCTGTTTAATTTTACTGCGTTTTCCATAAAGAAAATACGCATTTATATCTCCATCAACTTCATCTATCGCCTTATTAATATAATCCAAAGCCATCGTATTATTTACGTTATAAAACTTCTCAGCACTTGCTAAATATCTTTGCATATTACCGGTATTAACGACTGAAGTATCAAAAGAATAGTTTATCGTAATTGCACCTTTTGTTGTTGAAGCAGGAAAGTGTGCAAACGGAG
The DNA here is from genome assembly GCA_934754425.1 of uncultured Candidatus Melainabacteria bacterium. Taxonomy (GTDB): domain Bacteria; phylum Cyanobacteriota; class Vampirovibrionia; order Gastranaerophilales; family Gastranaerophilaceae; genus CAG-196. The sequence continues at coordinate 42,120 of CAKVIN010000001.1, forward strand.
ATGCTTTTTTTAGAGCTTCCAAAGTTGATTCGTCATAAATCGGATCCCCTGAACTTTCTAGGATTTGCATTGCATATATATCCCCACTTCTTGTAACACTAAATTTTACAAGAACATGCCCATCATGTTCCAAGCATTCCGGCGGATACCAACTCTTCTGGATTTTTGCCTTAAGCCCTTCCATATATTCAGAAAAATCATTGGTATTTATTGCAATACCTTTATATCTATCAGGATTGTATTGTTGCGAATCGTCAGCAAATGCAGGGTGCAACAAAGCAGCCCCCAAGCATAACAACAAAATACTCCTCTTTATACGTACTCCCATATCCTCATTCTATACAAAACGAATCAATGTGTAAATGTTTTTTAGAACTTCTTCTGTAAATTTTTGTTTCATTTCAACTCTTTCTACAATTGGCGAAACCAAAATTTTGTATGTTTGAATTTTACCCCTAAAATAAATTGCGGAATACATTAAACCAACAGGCTTTTCTGCACTTCCGCCGGTCGGGCCCGCAATTCCGGTTGTTGAAACACAAATGTCCGAAGCGGTTATCTTATGCAATCCTTCTGCCATCTCTATTGCACATTCTTCACTCACAGCTCCAAAATTATTCAAAGTATCCCACTTTACACCTAAAATATCGTGTTTTGCCTCATTTGCGTAAGTAACAAAATTCAAATGAACAAATGCACTACTGCCGCTTACGTCTGTTAATTTTGAGCTCAAAAGTCCGCCTGTACAAGATTCTGTAGTAGATATTGTTAATTTTTTATCTATTAAAATTTGTCCGATTTGTTGTTCTATGTTCATAATTTAGTATGTTGTTCTCTTTAATATAATCTTATTTTCTTTAGTATACAAATTGTGTTTGTACCAAACCCCTTCAAAATCACCGTTAGGTTTATACAAATATTGGCAATCTTTGGAAATATAATATATTGCGCTAACAGGAGTTCCGGAAATTCTATATTGGATTGAATAATAAGGATATTCCGGATACTCACCAAAGTTAAAATCTACATATCTTAAATTCCCCATTGCGTCATAATAAAAAGATTTTGTAACATCTTTTTTGTCTTGAAGAGCGTACATATAAATATTTTTCATTTTTTTATAATAAAAAGCAGAAATATTATTATTCTTGAATTCCTTAAATCCTGCTGATGCCGCATAATAATTTTCCAAGTGGTCTTTATCTTTTAATTTATCTTTGAATTGGGATTTGAAATCTTTTTGTTTTTCAAGAGGTGTTTCAAAAATTACATCCCGAATTTCACTAATTATAGATTCTTTCTCAAGCGCAGATTTATTTATCCAATCATATTTAATATCAACAATATAAACATCGTTAAAATTCGCAAACGCTACTGTTTGAACTAAAAGAAGTAATATTAGTAATATTTTTTTCATATCTAATCCCTTTTTACAAATTAAGTATATCACATTTTTATGTTTTATTTATCATTAGTTAAAATAATATATTCTACATAAGCACCATACTAAAGGATGAGTGCAAAAAAGATATAAATTTGTTAGAATATAATAAGAGAAAACAGGAGGTTATATGTCAATAGACGATGCTTTAGTTATGATATTGGCAGGAGGAGAAGGAAAACGCTTATTCCCGCTTACACAAGATAGAGCAAAACCGGCAGTTCCGTTTGGTGGCAGATATAGAATTATTGACTTTGTTTTAAATAATTTTATAAATTCCGGTTTTTACAAGATAAAAGTTTTAACTCAATATAAATCCGACTCTTTGAATAAGCATATTTCAAAGGGTTGGGTTTTATCACCTTTTTTAAACCAATATGTTGATTTAGTTCCTGCACAAATGAGAACCGGTGGAGTTTGGTATCAAGGTACGGCGGATGCTGTTTATCAAAATGAATTCCATATTCATGACGAAGCACCGGATTATGTTTGTGTTTTTGGTGGTGATCATGTTTATAAAATGGATGTTTCTCAAATGCTTGATTATCACAAGAATAAGAATGCAGACTTAACTATTTCTGCAATACCGATTCCGATTGAAGAAGCTCATGAGTTTGGAATTATAGAAGTTGATGATGATTGGAGATTGACAGGCTTTGTCGAAAAACCTCAAACTCCTCCTAAAGCAATGCCTAATAATCCTAAGATGTGCTTGGCATCAATGGGTAATTATATTTTTAACAAAGATATTTTAATAAATGCCTTGGATGAAGATGCAAAAATAGAAACATCTAATCACGATTTTGGCAAAAATGTTATTCCAATGCTTTTAGCTCAAGGCAAAAGAGTATTCATATATAATTTTAATGAAAATAATTTTTCAGGAATGACATCAAAAGAAAAAGGATATTGGAGAGATGTAGGAAGTATTGATGCTTATTGGCAAGCAAACATGGATTTATTGGATTATGAACCTGAACTTAATTTGTATTCAAAAGAATGGCCGATAAGAACATTTAATTATAATTATCCGCCGGCAAAATTCATCTGGCAACAAGGTGATAGAGTTGGTATGGCAACAAATTCTATGGTATCAGAAGGCTGTATTGTATCTGGTGGAATGCTTTCTAAATGTGTACTTTCTCCGGAAGTAAAGATTAACAGTTATTCGCAAGTTTATGACAGTATATTGATGGAAAATGTTAATGTTGGCAGATATTCTGAAATCAGAAAAGCAATTATTGACAAAAATGTTGTTATTCCGCCTTATACAAAAATCGGCATAGATAGAGAAGCTGATATTAGAAGAGGATTTTATGTTTCAGAAGGTGGCGTAACAGTTGTACCTAAAAATGCCAGATTGGAATGATTTTTGAATAAAATAGAATAAAGGCGGAATTCTAAAGAATTCCGCCTTTTATTTTGATTTTAAGCCTGACCTAACCTACAATCTTTACTCCGGAACTTGTTCCCAAACGAACAGCTCCTGCTTCTATCATTTTTAATGCAGCTTCTTTATCACGAATTCCGCCGGATGCTTTTACTTGCAATCCTGCATCTTTTACTGTTTCATACATTAATCTTACGTCTTCTGCTTTTGCGCCGACTCCATTTTTAACAAATCCTGTTGATGTTTTTACAAAATCTGCTCCACCTTTTATACAAAGTTCGCAAGCTGTTTTTATTTCATCCTTATCAAGCAAATCTGTTTCGATTATAACTTTCAAATTCTTACCTTGACATGCTGATTTAATTTTAGAAATTTCATCTACAATGTAGTCATATTCTTTATCTTTAAGCTTGCCGACATTGATTACCATATCTATTTCATCGGCACCGTTTTTAACAGCATCTACTGTTTCCAATACTTTACATTCGCAAGTTGTTTGACCTAAAGGAAAGCCAATAACAGTAACAACTTTAACATCATTTCTGTTAGTATCATTTAGATACTGTTTTGCAAATTTTACATTACAAGGATTTACGCAAACTCCTAAAAAATTGTATTCACAAGCTTCTTTAAGCAATTGTTTTACACTTTCCAGCGTTGCATCTTGTTTTAATAAAGTATGTTCTATGTATTTATTTAATTCCATAATAAAATCCTTTCTCTTACTTTATAATCTAGGTGGTGGCGCATCATTAAACTTTTTCTTTCCACCTTTTATACCAACGAGTATTTTTTCACCTTCATAAATATTTTTTCCTTTAACCTCTGTAAAAGAATCATCACTCGCACCGGTTGTAATATCAACTCTTTCGCTTTTCAAACCGTTTTTAACCCAAAGTCCTTGAGTTTTGTATTTTGTACCATCAGTTTTTGGAGTGAATTTAAGAGCAATATTTGGAACAGAAAGCACATTTTCATTTTTCGCCGTAATAATAGAAACATTCGCAGTCATGCCGGGTTTTAACTTTAAATCACTATTATCAACAGTTACAATAACAGAATACGTTACAACATTAGAAACAGTTGTCGGAGAAATTCTGACTTGCGTAACCTTTCCATAAAACTCACTGTTTGGATATCCATCGAGTGTATAAATAACTTCTTGTCCTTCCTTAACTTTTCCGATATCAGCTTCCGATACATTAACCTCAATTTGCATTTTTTCTAAATCTTGCGCAATCGTGAATAATTCCGGAGCTTGAAAACTTGCTGCAACCGGCTGTCCAAGGTCAATTTCACGAGAAATTATCATTCCACTAACAGGAGCAGTAATTTTTGTGTAATTAAGATTTACCATAGATTGATTGTATTGTGCTTGAGTTTGAGTAATTTTAGCCCTTGCCGCATTCACTTGCGCCAAATCTGCTTTGTAATCCGCTTCTGCTTGGTCAAGTTCAGATTTTGGGATAAAACTTTTTGCATAAAGATTTTTGTATCTTCTTAATGTTTTTGCACTCATTTCATAAGCGGCTTGTTTATTAGCTAAATCCGCTCTTGCTGAAGCTACATTTGCAGCGTTTTGATCAACAGTCGCTTGAAAAGTTCGTGGGTCAATTTCTGCAAGGAGCTGACCTTTTGTGACTTTAGAATTAAAATCCACATAAATTGCACTAATTAAACCTGAAACTGTCGAACCGACAGAAACCGTGTTAACAGGGTTAATCGTACCGGAAGCTTCTACTACTTGAGTGATTGTTCGACGCTGAATTTCAGCTGTTTCATATTCTACGTGATTTTTTTTAGCTGTTGATAAAATAACAAAACCTACAAATAAAACGCTAACAAGAATACAAACATATCTTTTCTTTATTTTAAAATTCTTAAATTTTTCCGTAATGTTCATACATTATCCTTTTTATTTTTAATCTTTTTTGTAGAAGTTTTTTGTTTCTGTAATTGTTTTTGAGCTTGTGTTTCTTGTTTTTTCAAATCTTTTTGATAATCTTTTACATCTTCTACCGTAAGCGTATTTTCTTGTGGTAAAGCAATTTCTCTTTCCAAAGTCGCACGAGCTACATTGTAATTATAAACCGCTTGAACGTATGAACTCTGAGCATTATTATAATTTACTCTTGCATCTTGCAATTGAATATAATCACCTAACCCAACAGCATAACGTCCGTCTGCGAGTTCAAGATTTTCCAAAGTTTGACGAACTTTTGTTTCTAAAAGCGGAATTTGTTTTTCCAACTGAATCATATCAACATAAGCTTTTTGAATATCAAAATACAAATTTTGATTAAGTAAATCTACTTCAGTTTTTGCAAGATTAAGTTGAGAATTCGCTATATCAATTTCGTGCTTAACTTGTTTCATATTAAATGTCGTATTAAGGTTCACAGATACATTCATTCCGCTATCTGCGTAATATCTATTATTAGCATAACTATATCCGACACCACCTTTTAAGTCTGGCAAATATTGACGTTTAGTTAAAAGAACATATTGTTTCATTGCTTTTATTGAAGCATTAAGAGCTTTTAAGTCAGGACGGTTTTCTTTTGCTATAGAAACTGATTTTTCAAATGTATACGGATATTTTTGAAAAACATAATTGCGCAAAACATCGCTCTTCTCGGCTTTTACTGTATAAACAGCATCCGTAATATCATCAGGATTTTTTAGCAATTTTTTATAATTTTCAATATTAGTTAAACTCATCGGAACATAAGGGTTTGCAAGATTAAATGTTTCTGTATTTTCTATTCGATATTCCGGAGCATAAGCAACATACATAGAATTATTCAAACTTACAATCGCATTTTTATAAGTATTTTCAGCTTTTACAAAAGCTACTTTTGAATCACTCAAATTTACTTCCGCATTAACTAAATCAATTTTTGATTTTATACCTTCATCAAAATAAGCTAATGTCCTTTGATAGTTGCGCTCGTTAATTTGCACATTCAAGCGTTCTACTTCCATCAAAGATTTTGCAGCCAAAACCCCATAATATTGAAGTTTTACATTAAAAATCGTAGTCAAAACAGATTCATCAAAATCAAATTCTGCCGCAATTTTGTTAAATTTTTCCATTCTTATATTCGCATCAGTTTTCCCAAAGTTCCATAATAATTGTGACAAAGAAGCATCAAAACTCGGTAATGTGCGTGAATTATAACTACCATAATTATGCGTGCGCTCTCCAAACCCCTGCTTATATCCAGCTCCCAGACTAAGACTTGGAAAATAAGCAGATTTAGCTACACCAACGCTTGATTTTGCAATATCTAAATTAAGAATATATTTTCTAACGACAGGACTATTATTGAGTGCGATTTTTATACAATCATTAAGCGCAAGTGCAGAATTCTTTTCAATTTGTATGTTTTGTATAGCAAAAGCCGGTATTGTTACCGTCAAACAAATTATCGTAACTAATAATTTTAATTTATTTTTCATGCATTTTTATACTGATTTTATATTTTAACTTCAATATTATAAACGACAAAAAATATTAAATGTTCATATTTTTAAATGATATTATAGAAATCAGCCTTTTATACTGAAAAATATAGCGGTTACAATCCCCATAATTAAGCAATAGTAACCAAATATCCCTAAAGAAAATTTTGAAACGAATTTCAAAAAATATTTGATACAAAGATATCCTACAATACCTGAAACAATTGTTCCTATGATTATTGCAAACCAATTGTACGTTACGACTTCTGCAAAATCAAGTTTTACAAGCGGATAAACCATTGAAGCACCTAAAATTATTGGAATACTCAACAAAAATGAATATCTTGCTGCTGTTGTTCTGTCAGTACCTGATAACAAACCTGTCGCAATAGTTAAACCAGAACGTGAAAACCCCGGAAGAGCTGCCAAGCCTTGTGCAATAGCTATAAGAATAGATTTTTTTAATGTAATTTCAGAATTTTTGCAATGCTTTTTTGACCAATATTCACTGAATAATAAAAGTATACCGGTTCCAATCAATAAAATACCGACAATTGCAGGCTTAAATACTAAAAATTCCGCTACTTCATTAAGAGGAAATGCAATTAATACTGTTATAACAGTACCAAGTATAATATATACTCCAGTTTTAAAATCTTTATCAGAATAATCTCTGTTTTTTAAACCAAAATACAAAGCTTTCAATATTGTCCAAATTTCTTTTCTAAAGAATATCAAAACCGCAATCAACGTGCCTAAATGCAACATTATGTCAAGAAATATTTCCTGATTTGATTCTTGAACAATTTCTATACCTTTAAATATTTTATAAAAATTTGATGTAAAAACTAAATGTGCAGAACTTGATACCGGTAAAAATTCACTCAATCCTTGCACAATTCCCATCAATATTGACTGTATTAAATCCATTATTCCTCTCCTATCTTCAAAACTAATTATAGCATGTATATATTTGTTTGAATTAACATGACCTATCTTTTTTATTTATCTGGTATAATAAGATAAAAACAAGGAAAGATTTTTATGATTATTAAATTAACACAAGCACACATCATTGGAGCATTTGTATCATACCTTATCGGTGTATTTATTGTTCCATTGGTAATAGAATTTTCTCAAAAAGAAGGCTTAGTAGATTTACCTAACGAAAGAAAAATACATAAATTTCCAATATCAAGATTAGGTGGTGTTGCAATTTGGTCTAGTGCAATGCTGACATTCTTAATATTAGTACTTTTAAGTTACTATCCATATGGTAGTTTGCTTTCAGGAATTTTATTAGGCGGTTCATTAATGTTCTTACTAGGTTTAGTCGATGACGTTTATAACCTTGATGCAAAATTTAAACTTGTAATACAATTATCAATCGCTACGATTGTTTATTTATTGGGAGTGAAAATTGATACAATTTTTAACCCATTAGGCGGGGTAATGCCACTCGGCTGGCTATCTTATCCGATTACAATATTATGGATAGTTGGGATTTCTAATGCCGTAAACTTTATTGACGGTGTCGATGGTTTAGCAGGTTCTGTAATATCCGTAAGTTCAATCACTTTGGCTTTGATTGCTGTTGCAATAACTCCTGCACAACCTATTACGGCATTAATTGCATTTATTCTTGCAGGTTCTATGCTTGCATTTTTAACATTCAATTTTAATCCGGCAAAAATCTTTATGGGTGATTCCGGAGCTCTTTTTGCAGGATTCTTGCTTGCAACACTTTCTATTGCAGGTGTAATGAAAGGCGCTGCTTTAGCGGTATTATTACCATTTTTGGTCTTAGCTGTTCCAATTATGGATATTACATATTCTAGCTTAAGAAGAATTATGAAAGGTAAATCTCCATTTGTTGCTGATGCTGAACATATTCATCACAAATTATTAAAAGCAGGTTTTTCTCAAAAGAAAACTGTTGCAATTCTTACATCAGTAGCAATTGTTGGTGGAGCCGTAGCTACATATTTTACCGGCGCATTAAAAAACTATTTTATTTATATTGCAGTATTATTATTAATTATGGTTGTACTTAGTGTAATAAGCGTTTTAACGAAGCCACAAGCAATTGAGCCTCATGAAACATACGAATACCATGACGAACACTAATATTTAAAAATTTAATAAACAAAATAAAAGGCACTGTTAAAAAACAGTGCCTATTTTAAATTCATTACACTTAACCTAACTATTCTCATCGTCATCCAAGAGTCTGTAATCCATTATACTGCCTTCGTATTCTGTCAAATCATCGCCATAAAACATAGACATATTGTTGATTAATCTGTTTGTATCAGCGGTTTTTTGTTTCTGAATATCAGAATTAACTCCATAAGCATTAATTTCTGCGTTTGTAACTTTGCCATCGTGGTTTGCATCAATATCATCAAAATGTGCTAAAACCGTTTCTTGCAAAGAAGTGCTTAAGCCTGATGAAGCACCCAAAGTTGTGATTTGTTCTCTCGTTAAACCTTGTGTTGCAATATTGTTCATTAGAGATTGAATTTCGTCTGCAGAAATTTTTCCATCACTATTTTTATCAACACTGTTAAAATTGTTAGTTAAATATGATGCGAAAGTTGAACCGTAAGCTGTATTAGTAACATTAGTATTTGTTAAAGATGCGCTTAAGTTTTCTAAAGTCAAACCATCACTATATTGACTTGATAATAGTGAAAAAGAGTTTGTTAGTCCTGCATTTATTCCGCTGAATAAAGAAGAACCGTCAAGTCGCTTGCCCATAATATATCTCCTTGTATTTAGTTATATTTATACATTCTTAGTTTAATGTTTTTTCCCGTAAAGTCAATCATTCAAATATATGGGATTTTATTAAAAAATTTACAATTGTTACAAAAGGAATAAAACATAACAAATTTTATTTTTACAAGGTTTTATTTCAGTGAAAGGAGTTCATATGAATAATACAATATCTTGTCAACAACCTGCTTTTAGAGCAAACATAGAAGGAAAATTTTTAGATGCAGCAGATGGTTATTTAAAAAAACAACCTAAAGGACAGTATAAACAATTCTGTTCCGCAGTAAGAAGATTCTCTGAAATTCCAAATTCTGATCATCTTACAATAACCTATGGAAAAGGATTTGAAAATGGTGCACCATCACATATTCTATACGCAAAAGAAGAAGGTAAAGAACCTATTATTTTAACTAAAAAAGATCAATTTAGAAAATTAATACAAAAATTTTCTTTTATGAATGAATATGAATTTAAAATCAAAACCGGTTTAATTAATAAACAATAAATTTTTAATCATTTAAAAACCGCAAGCCTTGTATGATTAGACTTGCGGTTTTTAACTACAAAAATATTAACATATAAATTATTTGTATATTGCATCAAATAACAACACGCAATATTGTCGCAAGAGTGAATTTATAACACTGGAATATTTCACTCATTTTATGTTATAATATTGATAAGAAGGATATTATCAATGTTCAAACGTAAATGTAAAATTACTTTTATATCACACGGCGCTACTGTTCATACAATGGACGGTATAATTTGTGATACCGATAAGTATCCTAAAATAAACGAATTTGGTGAAGAAGAAATTGATAAAGTGTGCGAATACTTAAAAAGTCGTGCGGTTGCTTATGATAAAATTTATACAAGCTCATCTGCTCGTTGTACGCAATCTGCTCAAATAATCGCCAAATTGTTCAAGAAAGATATAACTTCAATTGATTTGCCGGCAAGAAACCACGGTGAATGGAGCGGAAGATCATATTCTGATGTATTTGATGAATATGGCCCAAAAGCTATTATTCAAAAACCGGAAGGTGGCGAAGCTCTTGAAGATTTTAACAAAAGAGTATCTGATAAAATTGATGAATTGATAGAAGAAAATAAAGGTAATCGAATTATTATTGTGACAACTCCGGACGTAATTCAATCAGCAATTGCTAAAACTTTAGAATTAAGCCCAGTAAGTCAATTTAAAAATTTGATTAAAACCGGTACACTTACGCAAATCAGTTATTTTGAAGATAATTGGTCAAGTGTGATTTATTCTGATTACATGCCGGTATAATCTTTTATTAAAAATATAATAACAAATTATCACCAAATATGAGTTTAGAAAATTCTTAAATAATTATAAAAAAGAGTTGAACAAATATATTTTTGCACAACTCTTTTTTTTATTTTGTATTAAATACTCTAAAATTCAATTTAGACTTTGCTTTTTAATCTTATTTAGACTCTTCTGTTTTATTTGCAGTATTTTCTGTACCTGACGCTTCTGCTTTATTTTCAGCATTGTTAGAATTACCTGATTTTTTAGACTTTTCTGCATCTTTAACTTCTTGAGCAGCCTTTTTCTTAGCTTCTTTTGCAGCATTTCTAGCTTTTACTTCTTCTTCAGTTAATCCGCTCGTTGGTTTAAAAAGACGTTTGAATCTTTCCCAAGTACTCAAAGTTCTTTCTTTATCTAAAGCTTTTGTAACTTCTTCTTTAGCTTTAGTAATTTCGTCTTTTGCTTTCCCAAGAGCTTCTTTTTCTGCACTTAACTGAGTAATTTGTTGTTTTAAACCATCAACTTTTTTGTTTTTATAAATGCCATATCCGACACCACCAATGGCTAAAAGCCCCAAAGCAGTCATTCCAAGCATACTGGAGGAAGCTTTTTTCTTTTCTTCCATTTCAGGCTCATAAACCATAGGCATAGAAGAATAATCGTTTTGGATTTGATTATTTTGCTGCGGAGTTGAGATTGCATAATTTTGAGAATTTACACCATTGATAGGATCCATTTTAACCTTCTTTCATAAAACTTTAACTACACTTTTGTATTAGTATTAAAACGTGTAGATAATAATAATTGCCTGATTGTAAAGAAAATGTTACAAAATGTTTTTCAAAACCTCATTTCTTGCAACAGTTTGTTGCTCTGATGTATCTAGATTCTTGATTGTTACTTTATTTGAAGCTATTTCATCTTCGCCTAAAATCAATGCAAATTTTGCAAGCTTGGAAGCTTTTTCCAATTGTTTAACAAATTTTTTGTTAGTCAAATCAAATTCACAAGTGATACCTGCTTCTCGCATTTCTTCTGTTAATTTGATAGCTTCAAGCGGATTGTTACAAACGATATATGCGTTCAATTTTTCGTCTTCTTTTTGCCCGATTAGTGATGCTAATCTTTCCATACCCATTGCAAAACCAATAGCCGGAGTGTCTTCACCGCCGAGGTTTTTAACTAAACTATCATATCTTCCACCACCGCAGACAGCGTTTTGCGAGCCTAAGTTATTTGATTTAATTTCAAAAACAGTTCTATTGTAATAATCCAAACCTCTTACAAGAAGTTTATTGATTGAATAATTGATGTTTAGAGCATCTAAATAACCCTTTAATTCATTGAAGTGGCTTGCGCAATCTTCACAAATAAAATCAGATTGAATAACTTCTTGAATTTCAGGTTTAGCATAAATTTCTTTGCATTCTTCCACTTTGCAATCTAAAAGTCTTAGCGGATTTTTTTCGTACCTAGCTTGACAATCCGGACAAAGTTCGTTCAAATATGGCTTGATTACTGATTTTAATTTCTTTTTGAATTCTTCTCTACATTCAGGACAGCCTAGAGAGTTTAATTCAACGGATAAATCGTTTAAGCCAAGAGCTTTTAGATAATTTACCGCCATTAAAATTACTTCAGCGTCAGCAGTAGCTTGTTTAATTCCAAAAACTTCTACACCAACTTGATGGAATTGTCTTTGTCTGCCTGCTTGCGGACGTTCATAGCGGAACATTGGTCCTTTGTACCAAAGTTTAACCGGCGCTGCAAGTCTGTGCATTCCGTTTTCGATAAATGAACGAACAACACCTGCTGTGTTTTCCGGACGAAGTGTTAAAGAGCGTTCACTTTTTTCAAAAGTGTACATTTCTTTGTTAACAATATCTGTGGTATCGCCAACACCTCTTGCAAAAAGTTCAGTTGCTTCAAAAATTGGAGTGCGGATTTCTTTTGCGCCAAATTTTGTAAAAACTTCGTTTGCTTTAGTTTCCATAAAGTGCCAAAGTGGCATTTCCGGAGGTAATATATCTTTTGTTCCTTTTTGTACTTTTATTATTGCCATAATTCTAATTCCCTTATATACTAATAATTACTTATTATTGTACTATATGAATACATTAAGTAAACAATATTTGAAAGGTGGGCTAAATGGGAATAAAAATCACAAAAATGCAAGGTTGTGGTAATGACTTTGTAGTATTAGATTATGAAGAATTTTTGAAAATGGGAATTTCTATGTCAAATGCTGCAAAAAAACTTTGTGATAGACATTTTGGGATTGGTGCAGATGGTTTAATTATTCCTAATACGAATGTCGAGGATGCTGATATAGGTTGGTATTTTTATAATTCTGATGGCTCTACTGCTCAAATGTGCGGTAACGGAATGAGATGTTTTGCAAAATATGTTTTTGATAAAAAACTTGTAGAAAAAAACGAATTTTCAGTTAAAACTCTTGCCGGTATTATTTCTCCACGCATAATGGATGATGGTTCAGTTAGAGTAAATATGTCAAAACCAATTTTGAATTCAGAAAAAATTCCTTTTGTTCCAAATAGCAATATGAATTATAAAATGGCAGTGAAAAACCGTATTTTTGAAGGTAGCGCTGTATCAATGGGAAATCCGCATTTTGTAATTTTTGTTTCGCCTGAGAGTGATTTATTAGAACTTGCGAAAGAATATGGTCCATTGATTGAGACAGCTGCTGAGTTTCCAGAGAAAACAAATGTAGAGTTTATAAAAATCTTGTCACCAAGTAAAATCAAATTGTGTGTATGGGAACGTGGTTGCGGAATTACTTTGGCTTGCGGAACCGGTGCTTGTGCAAGTGTTGTTGCCGGAATTTTGAAAGGATGCTTAGAAAATTCCGTCAAAGTAGAACTTCTTGGCGGAGAAGTTTGTATTGATTGGGATGGCGACAAAATTGTAACAGGTAAAGATGTATTTTTAACCGGCCCTGCAGAATATGTTTTTGATGCAGAAGTGAAATGCTAAGAAATAATTTACAAATTGTTACAAATAGTGTATATTTAACTTAGTAGACTAACAAATAGGTAGTTGAAAAACAAAAAACAGGAGCGCCAAGAAGTATTTTGTCCAGTAGCCTGAAAACAAGCTAGTAATTACAAAAAAAACAAAATGCGTGACGGAGCCAAAACAATCTAGTAAGTGAAGCAAAAAACAAAAAACAGGAACGCCAAGAAGTATTTTGTCCAGTAGCCTAAAAACAAGCTAGTAATTACAAAAACAAAATACGTGACAGAGTCTAAATAGTTTAGTAAGTGAAGCAAAAAACAAAAAAACAGGAGCGCCAAGCAGTATTTTGTCCAGTAGTTCCAAAAGTAAATTGGTAGATAAAACCAAAACAAAATACGTGACAGAGTCTAAATAGTTTAATAAGTAAAGTATAATAAAAAGAGGAAGAGTTTTTATGAGCAATATTGTTATTTATTCATCAAAGCCAATGCCGGAGTTACAGGCAGTGTTGTCAGAGATAGATGAATCGGATGTAAGGGTTGTATCGATTGACCAGATGAAGGATTATGCGGTTATCAATCCATCGTTAATGATAGTTGAGAATATTGATTTAGCGAAAGATGCGTTGATGACTAATAAATTTCCTTGTCCGATATTATTTTTCGGTCCAACGAGACGTGATGTCACTGTAAGAGCGGAGGGTTTTGACTTTATAAAGAATCCTATGGAGAAGGACGAATTGTTGGTAAGAGTGAATGCGCTTTTAAGAATTAAGAGTTTAAAGGATAAGATTGAGCGAGTTTCTACAACTGATGATTTAACAGGCTTGCATAACAGAAAATATTTACAAGAGCGTTTAGAGGAAGAGATTTCACGTTCAAAACGCTATGGCACAAAGTTATCTTGTATTTTATTTGATATAGACTTCTTTAAGGTAGTTAATGATATGTATGGTTACGAGTGGGGCGACATTTTGTTACGCAATATAGCGAATAAACTAAACGCAATGATTCGTAAGGAAGATATTTTAACCAGATATGGTGATGAAGAATTTTTATTAGTTTTACCTAATACATCAGAGGAGAATGCATTTCTTTTTGGAGAAAGATTCAGACGTGAAGTAGAGAAGATGGAATTCATTCCTGCTGGTGAAGATGAGGCGCACAAGGTAACTATTTCCGGCGGCATTTCTACTTATCCTTGTATGCCAGATGTAGATGAGGATGCTAATACAGTTATTCGTTATGCAGAACATGCTTTGTATAATGCAAAACACAGAGGAAAGAATAAGATTATTCAATTCTCACAAATGAATCTTGAGATGTAGAGTTTTTCATAGAACAAAAAATAACCGAGCTTTTAGAAAATCAAGCTCGGTTGTTTTTTTTTAATCAATATAATAGATTATGACTAATTTTTAGTTTTCTTAGCTTCTTCATCAACCCAGTTGGAGTAATTTTGTTTAAATTGTTCTGCGAATGTATCAAGAAGAGTTCTAGTGTTTAATGAACTTTCTGAATGATGACCAAAACCAATTAAACCAACAGCTGTGGCTACCGCTGCTACACCACCGACAATCCAACCAACAGGACCTGTTGGTGCAAAAGCAGCAATTTCAGCAAAAGCACCACTAATAGAAGTTGCACCTAATGTTACACCAGCCGAAACAGCGCCAGCATATCCAGCTCCTATCGTTACTCCAGCCATTGTTGCTGCACCAGTAGCTCCAGCCGCACCAGTACTTGCAGCCACTCCACCAAAACTTTTACCACTTGCGCTTACCCCTGTTACAGCTGCATTAACAGCAATTGATTTCGCATTATTAAACATTGTATTAAATACGCTTTCGTCAAATTCAACTCCGTTAGCAGTACACATAGCTTTTGCTTTAGCCAGCATTTGTGATTTCATTCTATCAACCATTTTTTCAGCAACAGACACATAATAATCAGCGCCGTGTTTTCTGGTTGTAATAGTTCTTCCTGAAGCGTATAATTTGCTTAAATCTTCTCCGGTTGTTTCATCTTTTATCACATTACCGTTTTCATCTTTTCCGGCTTGTGAAAAGTCTAAGTCTATAGTATCCATATCTTTATCGGAAGCATTCATTGATGTAATAGCTTTTTCAATGTTCGTATTAAATGTTGTTACAAAATTGTCTACCATTGTTTTTACATTTATGCTTGCCTTACCCTTACTAGAAAGACCACGAGCACCTCTACCGGTAATCATTCCGTCAGAATTTAATACTTCTTGCGCACTTAAATTGTATACATTTTCAAAAACCTGTTCGATTTTATCAAAAGAAATACCTTTTTCTTTTAACATAGTTTCTATTTGAGATTTTATTTGAGATTTCAAATTGTCAGAAGTCAAAATCTCGTACCCTTCATTATAAGCTTTATCTCTTGAACCATTCCAACCTTTACCTCTTTGATAGATTTCACCGCCATTAAAATATCTGCTATCCACCTTAGAATAATCAATTTTTCCGGCATTAATTTGATAAGAGCTTCCTTTAATATCAGTAAACTTTTTGTTTTCGATTTCAGTTGCTTTTGCATTTCCTTCTGCTATTAAGTTATCTTTCAACGATTTTGTACTCAAATTCTTAATCGCATCTTCTATCGCAGATTTTAATTCATCGCCGTCTGAATATTTTGCTAAAGCAGTTTTAATAGCGGCAGTTGTTCTAATATTTGTTCCACCAAGTTTGATTGTAACTCCGGCTTCGACTGCGGCAGTTAAAAATTCTGTTGCATATTCTTTTAACTGTTTGAGTTCAGAACTGTCAATCATGTTGCCGAAAGTTCCTGCTTTTTGTTTAAAAGTATCAGCTGCTGTTTTAAGCTTATCAGCATCTGTTTGATTCATATATGCGTTTAAATGTGTTTTCAAATCCGCTTCAAGATTTGTTCCTTTATATTCTTTGATAAACTTCGTTGCTTCAGTATCTAAAGCTTTTGCAATAGATTTAGCTGCTGTTTCAGTTATATTACTATCGGATTTAAGGATTTCATTATACATATTTTCTAAAACAGTTGATTTAATAGTATTATTACTATTCTCTTGAATATTCGCTTTTAAAGTTTCATATTTTTTCGGTAATGTTTTAGCAAAATCTTCTGACATTTTAGCGACATCTTTACCTGTGTATTTTGAAGCATATTCATCAATATATTCTTTAAGAGCCGTTGTAATTGTAGCTATACCGGTAACATCATTTGCAAAATCTTTTGATATTGTTCCTGCTAAATTATTAACCGCATCTTGCATCGCAATTTTTTGTTCCCATAATGCAAATTCATCTTCTGACAAAACATTATCTTTGTTTTTATCATTAGTTGACAAATCAACAGTATCAAGATTCATATCTTTTAAAACCTTGTCATATTCTTCCTTGGTAATTTTTCCATCACCATTAGCATCAAAATCTTTAAATTTCAATTTAACTCCGTTTTGTGTAGTAAGACTACCAAATGAATTAATACCGTCAAATCCGCTCATTTTATTCTCCTTAAATTTTATCCTGTATCCTATATAACGGCACATTTTCTAAAAACTTTAGGGCAATACGTTTTCTTGGCGCAACCTACTACTACTACTACTACTACTACTACTACTACTACTACTACTACGTTTGAGCCAATTGTAACAATTTTTCTATTTTCTTAACAATTGAAAATACATTAAAATTTGTCTACCGATTTTAGCAAAATAAAAATGTAATTATATAATTTATATTGCAAAAAGGCATAAAAAATGATAAAATAAAATTAAAAGATTTAATCCAATCGCAAATTATAAGAGGAATATTTTATGGAAGTAGGTTCAGTAGGATACGGCAGTGCATTAACTCCAGAAATTCAAACACAATATGCCGCAAAATGCTTAAAAATGTCACAACAAACACAATTAATTGCAGGTTCTTTAATTCAAGATACTGCAGAAATATCTGCGGAAGCGTTGGCTAAGTGTACAGAAGATATGAATGCCAGCTTAGAAAATTTATTATAAGATTTAAAATTATATAAATAAAAATTATAATTTTCTCGTAAATTGTTGATTTTACGCATTTTGTATTATAATGTAATCAAAGATTACTTATGGAGAACAATGTTATGCAAAAAAAGATTTTAATTTCATTAGGTTTAGTAGCGGTTATTGGTTTTGGGCTTCAAGCATTTGCCGAAACAACTGTTTATACTGATGAATTAGGAAGAATGCATTTTCTTGGTAAAGATCCGGCAGCAAAAACTCTCCAAAGATTAGATGATTATGATAATCCAAAACAAATTGATATAACACCAAATACAAGATATGGTAGCAACAATGTAGATTATTACGAAGTTACTAATATTAAAAGCATTGAAAAAACAGAAAATGGCATAAATTCTGGAGTAAATAGAACAAAGAGCACTTATTCATCAGAAAAAGGTTCAATGGATGCTTCTAATCCATATGTACATGGTGGAACAAATGTTGATAGCACAAACAAAAAACCGGCAGATCCATTGAACGTAAATGACGGGAATTTAGGCAAAAAATTCTGGCAATTATGGTAATTGCTTAAACTAAAGCGTTCCCGGATCGTCTAGTGGCAGGACTGAAGATTCTGGCTCTTCCAACAGTGGTTCGAATCCATTTCCGGGAGTTTCTTTGAGATAACTTTACTATTACTCATGTTGATTATCAGTAATTTTATCCAATATTTTTTGTGTCAGAAGTGTTCCGCCCATAATTGAGCCAAATATAATTGGAACTCTTTTTATCATGCGCATTTTTTTAGTTAATGCACTGGATATTGATAGAAACAATAATGGCACAAGAGTATCATTCATCAAGTATCTCGTAGTATTTTTCAACCTTTTATCAAACTCTTTATCTTTAGCAATTTCCATTGCTTGAGTTCCAACCATGCCAGTTGTAAGAAAACGCATTTGTGGCATATCCGTAACACTTGAATAAATTATGTCACGAGTATTTTCATCGGTGACTTTTGCCATATTTTTATCAATATATTTATGAATTTTACTTTTTTCCGGTCTTTTTTTCATTGGTTTCGGTTGTTTAAAACTTGTTTGTGATAAAGCATAATCTGAACCAAGCGCACCTAAAACCCCACAAGCCGTAACCATAAAACCGTTAGTAATATTTTTAATAATTTCATGCGTAGTTTCTAGTCTCTGATTCCATTTTGGATTATGAATAATATGGGTCATCTTTTTTACGGATTTCTTATATGCCGGAGCTTTTGATATTTTATGCGCAAGAGAATATTCCAGTAGCATGCCGGCTGCTGCACCAGAAAGTATCACACTATCCTTGATTAAGAATTTTTTCTTATATTTCGGACTTGCTGTTTTATAATCTTTATAAGTTTTATAAAATCCGCTTGTTATAAATATTCCGGCTGATAGTGTTGTTGAATCTAGTATTTTGTTTATTGGGATACGAGGTATCATATAATATATTCAATCACAAAAAAAGTTTTATTATAAAATATATATATGAAAAATTTTCTTTTGTTTACAATTTTAATAATTCTTGCTCTCTCAATGCTTTTACCATTTTTCATGATGTTTTTTATTTCACTAAGCGGCAATGAAAACATATTCACAAACTACACAAACATAAACTTAACTTTTTGCGGCTACAAAAACGTATTCAACTCTATTCCGGTTATAAAATATTTTTTAAACAGCTTAATCGTTGCATTATTAACAACTATTGGACAAATCATTATCTCAGCTTTAGCCGGATATGGGTTTGCTAGGACAAAGTTTTTCGGTAAAGATTTTTTATTTTATATCATAATTTTGACAATGATGATACCGCCACAAGTAAACATTGTTCCCCTATTTTATATTATGAGCAAATTAGGCTGGATAAATACGTATCAAGCATTAATTATCCCCGGAATTTTTGGCGGTTTTGGTGTTTATATGATGAAAAATTATTTTTCATCATTCTCAAAAGATTTGGAAGAAGCCGCAAAATTAGACGGATGTAACCAATGGCAACTGTTTTTCAGGATTGCACTACCTTGTGCATTACCGGCAATTGCTACATTAAGTATTTTTACGTTTGTTACAACTTGGAATAGTTTTATGTGGCCGTTAATAGTCACAAATAGCGAAAATATGCGAACATTAGCAGTCGGACTAACCATTTTTAAAAGTTCGTTCAGAGAAATTACTATGTGGCGAGAACTCATGGCATGTTCTGTAATTTGTTCTATACCTGTTTTAACAATTTTTATTATAGGCAAAAAATATTTAATCAATAATCCTCTTGATGGAGCAGGTAAAGAAGGATAATTCACAAATAAATTTGTCTAATTAATAAGATAAATTTTTTTATTACAAAAAGTTTACAATAACATTTTTATAGATTAATATATAAAATATTAAGAGGATAATATGATAATTGATTCGCATACACATATCGGAAATTCATTTTGGGGGAATTTCTCTCCAGAGTTTTTGTTAGATATTATAAATGATAGCGTTGACTTCGCAATTTGTTCTAATTTAGAAGGAATAGACAATTATTCCGGAAAAGATGAAATTGAATGCAATTTAGCAATGCTAAATATTGCAAAATATTATCCAAAAATTAAAGCGTTAGCCGTATGTGAAGTAGATAGGACGCAAAATGCTGATAAAATCAGACAATTAATAAAAGAACATCAAGAGTTTATTGGCTTAAAATTTCATCCGGAATTTACCAAACTAGCTGCGAATTCCGATAAATATAACGATTATTTAACAGTAGCTCAAGAGTTTCATTTGCCTTGTCTTTATCATAGCGGACATATAAAATCACGTTTTTCATCACCAAAATTAATTTATAAAAAAGCTCAAGAGTTTCCAAATGTGCCAATTATTCTCGGGCATTTATCCACCGGTCCAAAAAGTTCTCACGAAGAAGCGATTGAAATAATTATAGATTCTATTGAAAACAATAAAGCAACTTTGTACGTTGATACTTCTTGGGTAGATTTGGATGACATAATTTTACTTGTTGAAAAATTGAAAAACACTAAAAAAGGCGATTTTACTCATAGAATAATGTGGGCTTCCGATGCTCCGGTCGGTGATTTCAATCAAAATAAACATTCTTATGAAAAAAATTTAAAACAATTTATCAATAAAATAAATGAACATTTTAATAATGATAAAGAATTACTTGAAGCATTATTATACAAAAATGCAATGAATTTGTATAAATTATAAATAATAGCAAAAAAAAAGACCTTGTAAAAACCAAGGCCTGTCCGTTTAAATAAGAAGAGAGAGCTTTATATTCTTTATAAAAACTCTCAAATTTTTTTTTGCTATTTATCTTATCAAATATTTACAAAACTTTACATCAAACCCTAGGGGTGAAATCTTATTAGAAGTGGAACGTCTTGAAATTACGATTACTACTTTAATATGTAAGAGAAAACTGTTCCAATCTTTTTTCTAAAAAAGAATAAAGTAGCTCATAAGCCGTGTTCTGTTCGGGAAAATTTTCCTTGATAATCATCTATCTGGTATTGGGATTGCTCCCAATCTCTAGCGATTTTTCAGGCTCGGCGGACACCTCAAGCACCTGAGTCAATCTTGCATCCGATCGGGGTTTAGCTAGCCGGTACCTTCCGATACCGCTGGTGAAGCTCTTAACTCACCGTTGCACCATCGCCTGTGATATAAAATCCATCGGCAGTATATTTCCTGTGCCACTTTCCACCGGTTCACACCGTCCGGAGTTTCTCCGGCAATCTGTCCTTGGATGCACGGACTTTCCTCACCCAAATGGGCGCGATTATCCGGCTACTTTATTCTGAATATATTATACTATAATTAAAAGATTTTGTAATATTGAAAAACAGATTTTGATATTGTATAATAATAGAGTAAAGGAAAAGCTCCAGTTGGAGCTAGGGCTTAACCACTTCCTTTACAAGGCAATTTGTAAAGTAGCTATCATCACTAACACGGCGATAGCTATTTTTATTAGCCATTTTGCCATTGCTAACCTCCCTTCTCGACATATAACCACAAATTTTGTTGTTTCGAGGAAAGGTTTCGGAAAGTGCTTCCTTGCATACAAAAAGTATGCTTGATTATTGTAATATATAAAAGTAAAGTTGTCTATCAAAAAGTAGGTCAGGCATTATCGGACAAATACCATTTACAGAAACACTTTTTCACATTTTAAAAACTTACCATCAAACTTAGTAATAGCAGCAAGTTTCTCATTGTCCATTAAGATTACATACTCATCATTTTTAAATTGTTGGTTTGGTATAATAACCATTCCGTTAGAAATTCGTTTTTTCTCTTCATTATCCAGATTGTAAATCATAAAATTCAATTTTTCTGTAGGATAAATAAGGTTACTTAAAACAACTTCCACCGTATTCAAATCTTCTAACTTGATAGAATTTTCTACATAAAATTCACCTGCTTTTATTCTAACAAGTTTAATCAAATGCCCGAATACACCTAATTTTTCTCCCAAATCATTAGCAATAGAGCGAATATACGTCCCTTTAGAACATACAATTTTAACCTCTGCCTGTTGTTTTTGGATATCAAAATTTACAAGCTCTAATTCAAAAATCGTAACTTTCCTTGGCTCGATTTTAACCTTTTGCCCTTCTCTTGCATATTCATATAATTTCTTCCCATTTACTTTTATAGCAGAATAAATTGGAGGTAATTGTTCAATTTCACCACGAAAATACTTCAAACAATCTTCCACATCTTCTTGAGTAACAATTTTGTCTGAAGTTTTAACAATTTCACCTTCTGTATCATAAGTAGTTGTTGAACTTCCAAATTGAATTGTACCGATATAAGCTTTATCGTCTTTTAGATATTCTATTAATCGAGTAGCTTTTCCTATGCAAATAGGCAAAACACCCTCCGCAAAAGGGTCTAGTGTTCCTGTATGTCCAATTTGTTTGATTTTTGTAACACGTCTTAAAACAGCAACAACATCATGCGAAGTCTTGCCGGTTGGTTTATATACATTTAAAAAACCGAACATTTATTTTATCTCGCCACTTGAAATTTTGTTAATCAAATCAAGCACTCTTGAACCTTGTTCAAGCCCGTCAGAATAAATAAATTTAATTTCCGGAGTAACACGCAATCTAATTCTTTTTCCGATTTCGTAACGAACTTTTCCGGTATTTTTTTCAATAATTTCTTTATCTTTTGCGACTTGTTCTTCTGAACCCAAAACGCTATAGTAAACTTTTGCATAAGAATTATCATGAGAAACTTCAACATCTACGATAGACAAGACACCTTCAATCCCTCTAACTTCTTTTCTAATGATATCGGAAATATCACGCATTAATTCTTTTCTAACTCGTTCATTTCTTAAAGACATTGTTTTTCTCCTTTGTAGTTCTGATATCAATATTATAACATGAGATAAAAATAGATTAAATTTATACTCTTGAATTACTTTACATTTGCTCTCTTTTTTAATACCATAAGTATAATAGTGAGAGGTAACTAATGGGTACAAAATATAAACGTGTGTTATTAAAAATCAGCGGGGAAGCATTACTTGGAAACCAACAATTCGGTATTGATTATGAACCTGTTGAAATGATAGCCAATGAAATTAAATCAATTTATGACAAAGGTGTAGAAGTTGCAGTTGTTGTTGGTGGCGGAAACATTTTCCGTGGTATGAAAAACAGTGCAAAATTAGGTATGGATCAAGCTTCCGGAGATTACGTAGGAATGCTTGCAACCGTTATGAATGCTGTTGCCCTTCAATGCGCACTTAAAAAAATTGATGTTGAATGCAGAGTTCAAACTGCTATTGCAATGAACCAAATTGCAGAACCTTATGTTCGTCATAGAGCAATCAGACATTTGGAAAAAGGCAGAGTTGTTATTTTTGCAGCAGGAACAGGAAATCCATTCTTCACAACTGATACAGCATCAGCTCTTAGAGCTTCTGAAATTGATGCAGAAGTTATGCTTATGGCAAAAAATGGAGTTGATGGTGTTTATGACGATGATCCGAGAACAAATCCTAACGCAAAGAAAATTGATACAATGTCTTATGACAATATCATTAAAAATGAATTAAAAGTTATGGATACTTCTGCTTGTGCTTTATGCAAACAAAATAAAATTCCGATAATTGTTTTTGATTTCAAAGCAAAAGGCAGCTTAAATAAGATTATGAATGGTGAAGCTGTCGGAACTTATGTAAGTTAAGCAAGCTTTGGGTGTTTAATTCGTAGATTGGGCTTTTAGCCTAACAAAACAACAATAAAGATATAGTAAACAATAATTTAATAAAAAGGAGAAAAATATGTCAGAAGCTCTTGAAGAAATGTATTTATTCGGAGAGGAAAAAATGGAAAAAGCAATCGCCCAAATGAAAAGAGAATTTGGCTCTGTTCGTACCGGTCGTGCTAATCCTGCTGTTTTAGATAAAGTTGTTGTAGATTATTATGGCGCACCAACTCCAATCAGACAAATGGCACAAGTTACAGTTAGCGAAGGTGTTACACTTGTAATTACTCCTTTTGACAAAAGTATCATGAAAGAATTAGAAAAAGCTATCATTAAAGCTGAATTGGGTGTAGCTCCTAATAATGACGGAACTTGTATAAGATTAAACTTCCCACCTTTGACAGAAGAAAGAAGAAGAGAAACTGCTAAAGAAGTTAAGAAATATGGTGAAGATACAAAAGTTGCAATCCGTAACGTAAGACGTGATATGGTTGATAACTTAAAGAAAATTGAAAAAGAAGAAAATCTTCCGGAAGATGCAGTAAAAGATAATCAAGATAAGATTCAAAAACTTACTGATAAATATGTAGGAATTATTGATTCTTTAGTTGTAGAAAAAGAAAAAGAGGTTATGACAGTATAATGAATTTGAGTAAAAGTGTAACAAGGCTGATTACGGGAGTAATCTTTGGATTTACGGCATTATTTGCAATAATGGCAGGCGGACTTTGGTTAGTTGGCTTAGTGCTTGTTATTGTTACACTTGCATCAAAAGAATATGTAAAAATCCTTGAGCACAAAGGCTTTCGCCCTAGCTCAAGGATTATTATACTTTCAAGCTTTATTTTTGCAGCATTAGCTTATTTTAACCGATTTGATTTAGTAGCACTCGCTTTCACGGCTTGCTCAATAATGGCATTTATGTCCGTATTATTCAAAGGCAAACAACCTTACATAGCAAATGTTGCAACTACAATTTTAGGTTTTGTATATTGTGGTTGGTTCCCACTTCACTTATTATTCCTAAGAGATTTGGGCAGTCATCCTTTATATGAGGGTTTAATCAAAACCAACGTGACGACAGAAGGTGCAGGATACGCATTATTACTATTTTTCGCAGTCGTCCTAACAGATTCTATGTGCTACTATGCAGGTTGTTATTTTGGCAAGCACAAATTATCAAAAGTCATTAGCCCTAATAAAACCATTGAAGGTTCTATTGGCGGAACTTTATCTTGTATGATTTTCTGCTTTATATTCGGACAAATACTTATGATTCCTTGGTATCACTGCCTTATTTTAGGATTATTAATTGCAGCTTTCGCTCAAATCGGAGATTTATGCGAATCAATGATTAAACGTGATGCCGGTGTTAAAGATTCAAGCAATATCCTCCCTGGACACGGTGGATTTTTAGATAGAACTGACAGTTATATTTTAACAATTCCTGTAGTACATTATTACATGTTCATGTTCGTAGTAAATAATTTTTCTGATATTGTTAAAGGAATTTTCTCATGTTAGAAAAAATTTTTGGTGAGCCAAATGAACTTGTAGAAAAAGCTTTAACACATCCGTCTTATACACAAGAAAATAATCTGGATTCACTCGAGAATTACGAACGATTAGAGTTTTTTGGTGATTCTGTATTAAAGTTATTTACTTCAAAACTTTTATACAATGCTTATCCAACAGCTCCGGAAGGTGAACTTTCGAAGATTCGTTCTATATTGGTTTCGGATGCAATTTTATCACAAATTGCGATTGAAATTGGTCTGGATAAGTTAATCAAACTTGGACCAGCAGAAGAAAAACAAGGTGGAAGAAAAAGAGAATCAAATATAGCTTGTTCTTTAGAAGCAGTTTTAGGTGCTTATTATTTGAGCGGAAAAGAAAAAGAAATTGAAAAGTTTATAAATGATTATGTGATGGAATTTGCAGAAGATGTAGATAAGCATTTTGAAAAATATAATGCGAAAGACATTTTGCAACAATACACTCAAGGAATTGATAAAACCTTACCAATATATAGAACTGTCGGTGTAACAGGGCCGGCGCACAAACCAATTTTTGAAGTTGAAGTTGAATGGCAAAGAAAAATTATTGCCAAAGGTCGTGGCAAATCTAAAAAAGAAGCCCAACAAAATTGTGCCCTAGAAGCCTGTAAAAAACTCGGTGCTATTTAAAAATTCATGTCGGCTGTGTGTTGATATGGTGATGTAAGTTGAAAGTGGAAAGTGGAAAATTGAAAGTTGTATTAAAATTTTCAATATGTAAAATATTCCATTTTTGATGTATTTTATTTTAAATAATTGCTAAAAGAACTTTTCACTTTCAATTTTCAACTTTCAACTTTTCCGTCCGAGTTTATCAAAATTACCAAATTTTATATTTGAAAGTAATACTGCTATTATCATAAACACACATCCCAAAATCTCTTTTGGGAGCATTGTTTCACCTAAAATTACTGCACCACCGAGTACAGCAAAAACAGATTCTAAGCTAAAAATTATTGAAGCAATTACAGGTAAAGTATTTTTTTGACCAAAAATCTGCAATGTATATGCAACTCCACAAGTTAATATTCCGGCATAGAGTATCGGAACACGACATTCATAAATTGCAGAAACGGTTGGTGATTCAAACAAGGCAGTTAAAACGGCCGATAAAACACCAACTACAAAAAATTGCAAACAAGAAGCTTTCACCGGATGAACTTTTTCAGAATAATAATTTACGACTAAAATATGTACACCATAGAAAAATGCTGCTACAAGTAGTACTAAATCATATATATTAAATCCACCACCGGCTTTATAACACAAAAGATACAAGCCTATAATAGCAAGAATTACACTCACAACAACATTTTTTTCTAATTTTTGTCCTTGTAAAACGGAAATAATTGGAACGAATATTATATAAAGTGCAGAAATAAATCCGGCTTTACCAGCTGTAACATATTGCATACAATATTGTTGAATACTCATTGCCGTAAACAATGCCAAACCACACGCAATTCCTGCTCTTGCCAAATTTATATGCTGATATCGTTTTCGTCTCTCTGTTCGGTTATCAGGTTTTGAGAATTTTACCCAAAATACCACAGGAAGCAAACTAAGTGTGCCTAAAAAACTTCTTACCATATTAAAAGTAAATGGCCCAACGTGTTCCATACCTTCTCTTTGCGCAACAAAAGAAATACCCCATATAAAGGCAGTCAAAAATAACGCTAAATTTGCAAGAAGTTTGTTTTTCATTTTATTAATATTTTTTTGTAACCCAAATAAGGTGATAACCCCAAGGTGATGGAACAGGTGCTGAAACTTCTCCTACCGTACCATTAAAAGCTGCTGTTTCAAAAGATTTAACCATTTGTCCTCTTTTAAAACAACCTAAATCTCCACCATTTTTACCGGATGGACATTGTGAATACATTTTTGCATAATATTGAAAATCTTCAAAACTCTTTATTTGACTTTTTAATTTTATTGCATCCATTTCTGTCGGTACAAGAATATGATTAGCACAAACTGTCGAAATTTGTTCTGCTGAAAAAACCGGCATGCAAAAAATACTCAATAAAAATAAACTGCTCAATATTTTTTTCATAAACAACTCCTCTTTTAATTAGTCATCAATGAGTACTTTAGCTTGCTTCCACAAGTCATTAAATTCATCATATGTATAATCTTCAAATGGTTTTGTTTTTATTTCTTCCATTTTTCTGAAACGCTTTGTGAATTTTTTGTTAGCTCTCAAAAGTGCTTGTTCTGCATCAATTTTATACCATCTGGCAAGATTTACGGTAGCAAAAAATATATCGCCCATTTCATCTTCCATTTTATCCTTGTCACCAAGTTCTACTGCTTCTTCAAACTCTTTGTATTCAGATTTAATACAATCTTTCAAGCTTTCAACACAATCCCATTCAAAACCGACTTTAATAACTTTTTTACTGATTTTTTGTGCTGCCATTAAAGCCGATTGTGATTTTGAAATCCCATCAAGAACTGATTTTCTATATGTTTTTTCTTCTTTTTTAAGTTTATCCCAATTATCAAGTATTTCTTGTGTAGAATGAACTTCTTGATTTCCAAAAACATGCGGATGACGATGTATAAGCTTGTCGCTTAATTCTTTAGCAACATCTTCTATATCAAATTCACCGTTATCTTTAGCTATTTGTGAATGCAAAACAACTTGTAAAAGAACATCACCTAATTCTTCTCTTAAATTGTTAATATCATTATCATCAATTGCATCAACAGCTTCGTAAGCTTCTTCCAACATATTTGGGCGCAAAGATTTATGAGTTTGTTCTCTATCCCATTCACAACCATTTTCACTTCTTAAAACGGCAATTATATCTACAAGTTTTTCTAAATTCGGATACTTCATATACTGATTATAATATAAAAACTTTCATATATACAACTCCAACTTAACCTGATATAATAAAGTTGTACTCAATGAAGGAGAGAACATGAAAATATTAATTTCTAATGACGACGGCATTTTAGCAAACGGTATAAGAGCTCTAATAGAAGCGCTTGCGCCATTGCATGATGTTTATGTGGTTGCTCCTGATAGAGAAAGAAGTGCGGCTGGACATTCTTTGACATTACATACTCCATTGAGAGTTGAGGAAGTCGATGCCAAATATGGTTCTAAGCGTTGTTGGATGACAACAGGAACTCCCGGAGATTGTGTAAAACTTGCAATTAATGCAATTTTATCAAAAAATGAACTTCCGGATTTAGTGATTTCAGGGATTAACCACGGGCCAAACTTAGGTGCAGATATTTTGTATTCCGGAACTGTCAGTTGCGCAATGGAAGGTGCAATGATGGGGTATCCGAGTATTGCAACATCATTAGCAAGCCTAAGAAATGAATACGAAGATTTTCACTTTGCGGCAGCTTTCATAGCGCAATTATTAAACCGTTTAGATAAGTATAAAATTCCGCCTAAAACGATTTTAAATATTAATATTCCTGGGTTAGATAAAGAAGATATTGCAGGAATTGCGATTACAGAATTAGGTAGCAGAATGTTTACTGATGCTTATGAACGTCGAGTTGATCCTAGAGGAAAAGTTTATTACTGGATGGCAGGTGAATTAATTAATGAACCTGAAAATGCTGCAACCGACATTGCTGCAGTTAGAAATAATAAAATTTCTATAACACCTGTTACATATGAAATGACCAGATTAAATATAATGCAAGATTTAGAAAACTCACTATGCCAAGAAAACATCTGTAATTGGTTTTAGAAATTAATACATTAAATTAATTGTTAATCCTGAAATGATACTAATTAATAATAGTATGAAAATGATTTTTAATGTATCTTTAAAATCGTTGTTTTTGAGTAATACAAGAAGCCCTAATCCTGCATTTGCAAGCAATCCGCTAATTACTGCTCCAAATGAAATAGTACCTTTGATTAACATCATCGTAAGTCCGATTGAAATTGCACAATTTGGTATTAAACCGATAAACGATGCAAATATTGGTTGTAATAGTTTGCCTCCGTTTATAAAATTAGTAACCTCTATATTTGTAAGTGAATAATTAAGAACCAGAGTTATGATTAAAATAAAGCCCCAAATGTTTATTGTATGCAAGATTGGGTGAACTATTATTTCTCGTCTACTGCCGTGTTCCAAATCGTGCTTACAACAACCTTCTTCTATATGTTCTTCAACATTTTGTGTTGCGTTTGAATCAGTTTGCTTTTTTTCAGGGAGTGCAAATTCTATAAAATATCCCATAAGTATACCAATAAATAATTTTAAACCAATAATAGGTATTATTAAATATGATTTGGAAGGAGTAGCCAACAATATCGGAATTGATTCATCTGAGGTGGATAAATACACAGCTATCAAAGTTCCACGTGTAATAATTCTATCTACATACAGACTACTTGCTATTACAGAAAATCCGCATTGTGGGAAAATTGCAGCTAATGCTCCGACAATAACACTACCTTTACCAGTTTTTTTAAGAGTATCATTTATTTTGTCAGCATAATAAAATTCTAGTATTTCTATTATTAAGAATACAAAAAATAAAAACGGTATTAAATGAATACTGTCACATATTGCATCTATAGCCCAATCAGCAAAAGGTAAATTACCTATAATTTTGTCAATCGGAGCAAATAAAAATTCGTTTAGATTATTTATATTTTGAATTAATTTTACAAGCATAATGTAATTAAAACTCTAATTATATTATCAGTCAATCCAATATATGTTTGATAAAAGTTTAGTATGTATGAGATATACTTGACTCGAAGCGACTATCAGGTTGTAATATATAATAAAAGAATGTAAGTAATATTTATGAAAGATAAGAAAGGAAGCTGTATGGAAACAATATTAAACGTATTGAACAGAGTTAACGCTCCTGAAGATTTAAGAAAATTAAGCGTTGGAGAGATGACAGAACTTGCAAGTGAAATGCGAGAATTAATTATAAAAAAAGTTAATACAATTGGTGGCCACTTTGGACCAAATTTAGGCATGGTAGAAATGACAATTGCAATGCATAGAGTATTTAATTCGCCTATTGATAAATTTGTATTTGATGTTTCTCACCAATGTTATCCGCATAAAATTCTTACAGGCAGAAAAGAAGGATTTATTGAATCAGATAAATATCTAAAATATACCGGTTATACTGCACCGGAAGAAACTCCGCACGATTTATTTAAGGTTGGACATACTTCTACATCCGTTAGTTTAGCAACCGGCTTAGCAAAAGCAAGAGATTTAAGAGGCGGTAAAGAAAATATTATTGCAATAATTGGCGATGGTTCATTAAGTGGCGGTGAAGCTTTTGAAGGACTTGATAATGCTGCAGTTTTGGGAACTAATTTTATTGTTATAGTTAATGATAATGATATGTCAATTGCAGTAAACCAAGGTGGTTTATACGCAAATCTTAAACTATTGAGAGATACAAACGGCAAAGCTGAATGCAATTTCTTTAAAGCAATGGGATTTGATTATAGATATTTAGATGATGGTCATGATATTGGAGCGCTTGTAGCTTTGTTTGAAGAAGTTAAAGATATCGACCATCCGATTGTTCTTCATATTCGTACTATCAAAGGCAAAGGATGTAAGATTGCTGAAGAAAATAAAGAACGATTCCACTGGATTATGCCAGGCGAATTGGATAAAAAGACCGGCATGGATAATTCAAATGTTTCTGAAACGTATGAAAGTATTACTGCGGATTATATTTTGAATAAAGTAAAGGAAGATAAAAATGTAGTAGCTATTTCTCCGGCGACACCGGCAGTAAGTGGTTTTACGCAAGAATTTAGAGCAAAAATGGGTAAAAATTATGTAGATGTGGGTATTGCAGAAGAACATGCTGTTGCTTTTGCTTCCGGCTTAGCAAAAAACGGTGCAAAACCAATTCTTGCAATGATGAGCTCATTTGTTCAAAGAACTTATGACCAATTGTCACAAGATTTAGCGTTGAATAATAATCCGGCTACAATTCTTATTAATTGGGGTGGAATTACAGGCGCAGATGCGACTCACCTTTCTAAATATGATATTCCACTAATCAGTAATATTCCAAATATGATTTATATGTCACCAACTAATAAGGAAGAATATTTAGCTATGTTAGATTGGTCTGTTAATCAAACCGAATATTCTGTTGCTATAAGAGTTCCGTTCTCAAGCGTTGTTAGTACAGGAGAAAAAGATACAACAGATTATTCAAAAATTAATAAATATAAAGTTGCTCATGAAGGTAACAAAGTTGCGATTTTAGGTTTAGGTAATTTCTTCCGCTTAGGTAAAGATGTTCAAACAATGTTAAGGGAAAAACTTGGAATTGATGCAACATTAATCAACCCTATTTACACAACAGGACTTGATAATGAACTTCTTGATGATTTAAAATCAGAACACCAAATTGTTATTACTTTAGAAGATGGAGTATTACAAGGTGGTTTTGGCGAAAAAATTGCTTCATATTATGGCGGAAGCGAAATGAAGGTTTTAAATTTTGGTGCGGATAAAGAGTTTACGGATAGAATTCCGCTTGAAGAACTTTATCAGCGTTATCATTTGACACCGGAATTGATTGTAAATGATATAAAAAATATTTTATAATTTTTTTATGATTAAGCAAAATGGAATTCTGCAACAGATGTAGAATTCCATTTTTTATTTTTTTAAAATTCTTGTGTTCTACAATCTAAACCACCATTACGCTTTAAGTATTCTTGGCTTGAAACAAAATATACGTTATCAACTCCTGCTTTTTTATAATATTTTACAATCTGCGCATCAAGTTCTTTATAATTTGATTTATTTGTTATTATATATGATTTTCCATTCTTAGATTTACCGCAAACACCATTTGCGTAATTTATTCCTGTATTATCACACATGTTTGTCGGTAGAGAAAAACAAGGAATTTTTACAAGTTTATAACCACTTTTCATAAGCTCTTTTTCTGCATTAATAAGTGAATTTGCATTTCTTTTATAAGCCTTAGCCAACTGACTTATCAAAAGATTTTTGCTTCTTGCATCCATGCCGGCAATTTTCGTTCTTTTTAACACATTTATTGCTTCTTGATAGTCCGGCACTGCGACTTGTCCGTTCTTTAGAGGTCGATAAAACATATCTATATGAAAATCAAATTGAGGAATAAATGATACATTTTTAAGTTCTAAACCTAAATCTTTTGCAATTTGTCGTTTCACAAGACTACGATTATGAGGAGTATCACTTAAATGCATTGCCCTAAGAGAATATTCAATCGAACCTGCGCCAATAATTGCACCGGCTTTTCCATTTTCTAAAATCGTATTTAAAACATTACCACCTTCGAGGTAAGTTTTGCCCTTTATAATTTTTGCCTTATTAAATTTTGATGCATAATAATTACTTGCTGTCGAATTAAAATCAACATCTTGCCCAATGTTTATATCACTACAATCATTCATTTCCGGCAATACATATACTTTACCATCAGCTCGTCTTATACCGAGATCTTCTATCCAACCCGCTCCGATTATATCAGATTCTGCAACATTAAAACCTAATATTTGACCAAGTGATTGCATTTCTCTAACAAGTCGTTGATGTGTTTTAGAATTATCACATTTACCTAAAACAATTGTATCTATATGACGCTCCAAGCCTTCTGACCAAATAGAATTTTTACGAGGAGTATTATATTGTCTACGCAACAATTCTTTATTTTTGTTACTATCTGTTTGAAAAGAATCACTTAAATTTAATGCTGATAATTCTGACATATAAAATCCCTCGTATATATATAAAGAAATTGTTATCACAAAAATTGCCATTCTTTTAACAAATTTTAACGTAACAGTTTATCTTGCAAAAAAATATTATTAATAAAACAAACAAGTGTCATATACATTTTGTAAAATATGACACTTGTTTTTATTAAATATTAAACTTTGTATTTTTTATTTCGCTAAATACTCATTTATTGCTTTTGCAGCTTTCTTTCCGGCTCCCATTGCATTAATAGCGTTAGAAGTACCAACCGGAGCGACATCCCCACCTGCAAAAATCGCTGGTATAGAAGTTTCTCTTGTTTCTGCATCAACAGTAAAATATCCTTTTTTATCAAGCTCAAAAATAATTCCATCTTGTTCTGCTGATTTTTGAATAATTGGATTTGGACCTGTTCCGAGAGCAACAATAACAGAATCAACATCCAAATCGACATATCTTCCTGTACCTACAGGCTTACGTCTTCCAGATTCATCAGGTTCTCCGAGCTCCATAATTTCAAATTTCATTCCATTTACATAACCTTCTTTATCATAGATTTCAATAGGAGCATGAAGAAAAACAAAATTTACTCCTTCTTCCTTTGCATGTCGTATTTCTTCTAATCGAGCCGGCAATTCAGCTTCTGTTCTTCTGTATACAATATAAACATTTTCAAAACCTACCCTAACAGCAGTTCTTGCAGCATCCATTGCTACGTTGCCACCACCAATTACTGCGACAGATTTACCAACTCTTAATGGAGTTGCAGAATTTTCTTCGTTTGCGTGCATCAAGTTTACTCTTGTTAAAAATTCATTTGCTGAATAAACTCCATTTAAGTTTTCGCCTTTAATATTCATCATTTTAGGAAGTCCTGCTCCAGAGCAAATAAATATTGCATCAAATCCATCTTCTTTAAGCTCTTTAAGAGTTATTGATTTTCCTACTACAACATTCTTTTCAAATTTAACTCCCATATCTTTTAAAGATTTAATTTCTCTATCAAGAACTGTGCGAGGAAGTCTGAATGGAGGTATTCCGTATCTTAAAACTCCGCCAAATTCGTGTAAAGCTTCAAAGATAGTAACTTCGTGACCTGCTTTTCTCAAATCAGATGCCGCTGTCATACCTGCACAACCAGAACCTATAACTGCAACTTTTTTGCCGGAAGGAATAATTTCTACTGATTTTGCAGAAGTATTATCACCAACATATCGTTCTAATGCGCCTATTGCAATAGATTCGCCTTTTATTCCAAGAACACATTGCCCCTCACATTGTCTTTCTTGCGGACAAATTCTTCCACAAACAGATGGAAGCATACTTGTTTGTCTGATAATTTCTCCGGCTTCATCAAGCTTATCTTCTTTCAAAGCTTTTATAAAGTCTGGTATATGAATATTTACGGGACATCCTTTTACACATCTTGGATTTTTACAGGTTAAACAACGTGAAGCTTCCGCTTTAACCTGTTCTGCCGTAAGATTTTCTTCTACAGGCAAAAAATTATGTCTGCGTTCAATTTTATCTTGTTCAACCGGTCTTTGTCTATTCATATAAAACTCTCCTTGTATTCCTAACTTATGCGTTTACAGTATAGCAAAAAATACGCAAGTAGTGAAGTCTTTTTAAATACTTACACAATAAATATTGACTTTTTATAAACTAACATTAAATTCTTATTAAACTACATCAAATGAATGATTTTATAAAAATAAACTCAAGTATTTATATCAATCATCCGTTTAAAATACAAAAGAGGTATAACTATGCAAATCAATGGCGGTGTAAGATTTTGTGAACAAGGTATGAAGGCATCAATTAGAGCGATGCATGTTCAAAGTGAATTAATCGGAATGATTAACGAAAATGTTGCTGGTTTTGATAAAGTCGGGTACCAGCGTAAAGAACCTGTTGTTTCATCTTTTACGGAATATATAGGCGTACACGGGCTTTCCAGTACAATAGACGATCAAGTCGGTCGTATTATGGTTTCTAAGAATCCGCTTGATATTTCTATGGCAAATAAAGGTTATTTTCAAGTTCAAACTCAGGAAGGTGTTAAACTTACTCGTGATGGAAGATTTAAGTTAGATAAAAACGGAAATTTATTGACAATTGAAGATTATCCTGTTTTATCAGATGCAGGCATGCCGATTAAATTACCTGTTGTTCCTGATAATCCTGCACAAGTGGTTGTTAATACAAAAGGTAAAATTAGCGTTTTTGATAAAAGCTCTAACAAATTAGTTGAAGCTGGTTATCTTGGAATAGTTGATTCAAACGGAATGGCTGTTATTAGTCCTGATGTTAAACAAGGATATAATGAGTATTCTAACGTATCTATACAAAATGAATTTCTTGCAGTAAAGCCTGTTGTAAGAAATTTTGAAGCAAATAGACAAATATTTTTATTAGAAAGTTCTAATTTGCAAAAAGTAATAAGCCAATTAGGTTCAGCAAACTAGGAGGGTTTAAATTATGTATAATATGCAAGCAGTAGTAAGAAAAAGTATAAATAATGCAACAATGCAGTTTGATAAATTAGGATATATTGCTAATAACTTAACAAACTACAGTACAGCTGCGTATAAAACCTCTCGTTTTGAACAAATTATGCGTGAAGATGGTTATATAGATGGTGCAATCAGAACAAATGCTCTTCAGGGTTCAATCAGAATTAGCAAAAATCCTTATGATGTTGCAATCCAAGGTGAAGGTTATATTCCTGTTGTTTCTCAAGATGGAGAAATTCAATACACTCGTGACGGTGCATTCAAAAGAGGTGAAAATGGATATTTGATGACGGTTGATGACTGGATGGTTGGCGATGGTATTAAAATTCCGGCAAATTCTTATAGGTTTGAAATTAAGCCAAACGGTGATGTAATAAATTACGATAACGCTGGTTCATTACCTGAAAAAATTGGTACAATCCCAATTGTTCAATTCGATTGTCCGGAAGCCTTAGAACACGGTCATAATAATAAGATGGTTTATAATGACGAATCCGGCGCTCCGAAAATTATTAAAAATACTGAAAACGTAAGACAATATGCAACTGAAATTTCTAATACAAATATCTATGATGAAATAAACGACTTGATGAGATTGAACACATCTATGATTGCAAGTATGAATCTTATGAAAGTTGCTGATGATATGTACAATAAAGCTATTAATATTAGAGAGTAGGTAGATTAATATGACATTTACAAGTTTAGATTCTATGGGAAAAACAGGCTTGATGCTTGACTTGATATCACAAAGACAAAGAGCTTTGGGTTCAAACATCGCAAACGTAGACACTCCTGGATACGTAAGACGTGATATTGATTTTTCTATGTATTTAGGCTCAATGAACAGTCCTTTAGAAACAAAACTTTCTAACGAACTTGGACCCTCAGGAGTTCTGGAAGATAGAAGAAAGCAAGAAATAGATATAGCGGAAGAACTTTCAGAAATTCAAAAAAACTCGCTACTATATACTATGGCAACAAGAAGAATGTCAAATATTATTACTGAAATGAAAACAGTAATTAATGTTGGTAAATAGGTATAATTATTAACTATAAAAAGAAAGCAGGCATAAAATGAGTATACTGGAATCAATGAATATAGGCTCAAACGCTTTAAAAACACACGGGTTGAGATTAGATATTCACGCAAAAAACATTGCGAACGTCGATACTCCTAATTATGTTAGAAAAATTCCTGTATTGAATGCTACAGAAGATATATCTTTCCACGGTTTAATGAATACAATGAAAAACGATGTATTTGGAGTTGGTACATTACCTTATTTACAAGGCGGAGTTGTCTTTAACGGATGTGTTGAAGACCCAACCGTTGGTGAAAGAATATATTCCCCTGGACATCCTGATGCCGATGCTAATGGATACATAAGAGCCTCAAATGTAAATGCTATGGTTGATATGGCGGACGCTATTATGGCTCAAAGAGCTTATGAAGCCAACCTTGCTTTAATTAATATTTCTCGTTCAATGGCTTCTAAAGCAACCGAAATCGGAAGGTAGTTTATAAAAATTAATAATTAGGCAATTTTTACTCTATATTTGTTTTATTATAAATAAGTGTAGTTTCAAAGATTGTGTGAATTTATGACAAATTCTTATTATTATGACGGAAACCAATACATTCCTCGCTCGCAAGGAGATTGGTACAAAGGTTACATAATAGCCGGTGCTGTTTCATCGGGTATTATGGGAACAATTTTACCTGCTTGTGGAAAGCCTTTTGAACGTCAATTAATGAGAGAACCTTTGCAAAATCATCTATACAAAGATGCTTTTTTAAATTCACTTAAGACTTCAGGATTAGATAAAAAAGGGGTATCTATTTGTCAAATGGAGCTGCAAAGAGCTGTTCATCCAAAAGATTATGATTATTTTATGGGCACAAATGCTGCTTTTTTCAAAAAAGAAAAAGTTATAAAAATTAACACTGATAAAATTTCTATAGCTGGATTCCACGAACTCGGACACGCAATGAATGATATCACCGGAAAAGCCGGAAAATTTTTAAGTAAACTGCGCTGGCCCGGAAGAATTGCTGCCGGTTGGTTAGGTACAATTGCAATGTTTTCCAGTCCAAAACCTAAAGGTGCACCACGTGATGGATTTGATTATATAAAAGAAAACAGTGGAAAGTTAGCTTTCGCTTGTATGTTACCAACAGTTTTTGAAGAAGGAATGGCTAGTTATAAAGGTGTTAAACTCGCTAAAAAAACCGGATTAGCAAAACCTTTAATTGATAATATGAAAAAACTTTATGCAAAAGCTCTTTTAACTTACGCCGGACAAGCTGCTGCAACAGGTTTAGCAGTCGGAGCGGCAAATATGCTTATGCAAAAATTTACTAGACCTAAAAAAGTTGATGATAATTGGTTATTTTAACATTTTAGTTTATATACAATAAAAAGTGCCGTTAATACGACACTTTTATTATACTTATAACAATATCTGAGTTCCGAGCATAATTCTATGCGAATCTTTACCTCTATCATTATCACAGAATATGTAGTTTAGAATTAATCTTAAACCTTGACCTTTTATAAAATAATTCAAACCAACCGAATATTCTCTTTTATTATTATGGTCAATATTTCTATCCGGATCAAATTGGTCGTATCTAGCTATTAATTGCAATTTTTTGGTTAACATATAGCCAAGAGTTGTATAGAAACCACTTGCGTGTTTATCTGTAGAATGTCCGCTTGGTCCATTATAACCATTTGCTTGCGCCCATTCAAAATTTGCCATAAAGCGTTTGTAATCATATTGAACATGTGCGCCAACTACACAAAAATTATTATCTCTGTGTCCGGCATCCATACTACCGCCAAAAAGTAATTTTCCGTATCTGCCATCAGTTTTACCTAATGGTTTAAAATCAACTCTACCTATAAATTCTGCCCCTGGGAAAAACTCTTGGAAATATGTATCAGAGCTATATACACCAAAATCATAATCCATAAGACTATAATTCCCTGAAATTCTTGCACCGAGTTTACGAACAGTACCAAAATTTCTGGAGATTTGAGAACGTGCCAAGAATGGTAACACGAATGGGCCATATGCACCTTCCAAACCTACCGGTGGACGAGAGTGACCAACTAAAACTCTATGATGTGGAATTTTGTTTGTTGCAATATACATATCAGCAAACAAGTTTTGAATAACATTTCTGGATGAAAATGGAGCAATATTAATCATTACTCTAAAATCAGCATTATTATTTTTCAAAAATCCATCATAACCGACATTGATTGTATTTATATCGTAGTGATTTGTTGTATGCTCATGGCTCATTCCATCATCATTAAACAATAAACCAATGTCACCATTATAACCTGCCCACAATTGAGTTCTATCCATAATAGAATCTTCATCAAACTTGTGAGTAAAAACATCTTCTAACAAATAAGTCGGTTTATCATATTTATAAACTTCCAGATGATACACATCTTGAAGTTTTTCTTTTAAAGTTTTTGCTTCCGGAGCTCTTTGTTCTGTTACAGAAACAGCCTGAGGAACTTCTGAAGATTCAACACCTTCTTCCTGTGTTTCTAAAACAACCTCTTCTAATTGTTCAACGGGTTTAGCATTATTTTTTTTCGCTGCCATTACCGGAGCGGATGCTATAAATATTGTCGCAAGTATTACGAGTAAAATCTTTTTTTTCATAATTATATTCTATATTTCTTGATGTAAAAAGACCAACTCTTTTATAAAAGAGTTGGTCTTTTAAGTAAATTACTAATGTTGATGTCTGTGTTCTTCTCTTAAATAAGCAGTCCAGAATAAAAGAACTACGAATACAAACGCACCAACAATGTTACCACAAGTTACAGGTAACAAGTTGTGTAAGAAGAAACCTTTCCAAGTCATTGTAGCTAATTGATCCGGAGTCATACCAGAAGCTGCAACGATAGATGGGAAGTGTTTCATTAATAAACCGTTTGGAATAAAGAACATGTTAGCAACACTGTGTTCATAACCAGAAGCAACGAATGTCATGATTGGGAAGAATATTGCAAAAATCTTACCAATAACACGTTTAGAAGTTGAAGCCATAAAGATAGCTAAACAAACTAACCAGTTACAAAGAATACCTCTAAAGAATGCTTCACCAAAAGTTAAATTAATTTTTGAAAAAGCAGTTTGCATAGCAGTAACACCAACTGCATCACCACCATTGTGTCCCATGCCTGCGCCAAAAATTAAACCAGCAACAAGGATAGAACCCAAGAAGTTTGCAATATAAACGATTGTCCAGCTTCTTAATAATTTTAGAAGGCTAACTTTCTTTTCTAATACAGCAAATGTCATCATAACATTACCGGTAAATAATTCAGCACCTGTTAATGCAACAATCATCAAACCTGTAGCGAATGTCATAGCTCCGATTAATTTTGTGAAGCCCCAACCCATCATTGAATCACCGGTCATTACTGTTAATGAAACTTGAGCACCGAATGCGATAAATGCACCGGCTGCTATTGCTAATGTGAACATTTTTGTTTTACTAAAATCAGCTTTTCCTGTCATTACACTGTCACTTAATTCATGAACAGTGGCACTAGGAGTTAAGCTGTCTTGTGTGGAAATAACTTTTTCTTCTTCCATTTTTCCTTTTCTCCTATTTATTTTCACTTCCTTTTTAGCAAAACAAAACACCCTAAAACCACCGATTCACGGGGTCACAAATTTCAGCCTCTTACTATTTATATATTAAAGTGTTTTATAATGTTCAGCTTCAAAAAGAAGTTTTGTATTAAATCCTTATTGATAATATCACTTGAACATAAAATTTCAAGTATTAAATAAATATTTTTTTGATAAATAAAAAGGAAGGTTTTGTAACCTTCCTTCTTATTGTTTTTATTAAACTACAGCTTTTTCTGTAACTTTTTTATCTTCCCAAATATCAACTAAAGTTGAACAGAAAAATATACTTGAATATGTTCCGATTGCAATACCCAAAATCATCGCAAGAACAAAATCTCTAGTAGTCACACCGCCCAAGAAATATAAAGCTAACAATGTAATTAATGTTGTAAGAGAAGTGTTAATACTTCTTGCAAGAGTTTGATTAATACTTGCGTTCATTATTTCGCCAAAAGTCATTTTCTTAGCATAATATTTCAAATTTTCACGAACTCTATCAAATACAACGATTGTATCGTGAACAGAAAAACCGATTACAGTAAGCAATGCTGTCACAAACAATGCATCAATTTGTACGTCATAAAAAAGACCTAAAAGTGAAAATACACCACAAACAAATAATGTATCGTGAACAAGTCCCAAAATTGCCGCAAGCGCATAATCAAATTGAAATCTCATTGTCAAATATGCAACAATACCTAACAAAGCTAAAGACAATGCGATTAAAGAATTTTTAAACAATTCCATTCCAAGAGTAGGACCAACAGAAGAAACTTGAACCAACTCCGGTGATTTGAATTCTTTGTTCATAATTGTAGTTATATTATCTTGATCTGCAGAACCTTCTTCAATAAATTTTGTTCTGATAGAAAGAATTGATTTTAAATCACTACTTTGTTGAGAATTTACATTAATAATTTGTAAATATGGACTTTCTATTCCGCCAGCTTCTAGTGAATTTCTTACATCCGCTAATTTATCATTAGAAATATCTTCTTTCACTCCATATTGCAAAGTAGTTCCACCAGTGTAATCAATACCAACTTTTAACGGAGTGTGAGTCGGATAAGTTATTGAAGAATAAATCATAGCAACTATCCCCGGAAGTAACAATACTGCGGATAGAGCAAGACATAAAAATCTATATTTTACGATATTTAATTTCATAATCTATGTTTCCTTTTTATTAAGTTTCATGGTTTATGGAAAAAGTAATTTTGTCCTTACTCTCCATTTCCCCCTCTAGTCTAATATACCGAATTTTGCTTTTTCTCTTTTTGTTTCAACAGCTTGATAACTTTCATTGATATCACTTGCTTGTAAACCAAACAACGCTGGGTGAGTAAGTTTTCCTGTACCAAATATCAAGTGCATGAAATTTTTAGTAATTGTAATCGCACTGAACATTGAAACAATTACACCAACTGCAAGAGTTAAAGCAAAACCTCTAACAATACTTGTTCCGCAACAATAAAGAATTGCGCAAGTAATAATTGTTGTCATATTAGAGTCAAAAATACTTGTAAATGCTCTATCAAAACCTGAATTAATTGCAGTAAATAAAGTTCTACCGGCTTTCAACTCTTCTTTTGTTCTTTCAAAAATCAAAATATTCGCATCTACTGCCATACCGATACTTAAAATAAAACCTGCAATACCGGCTAAAGTTAATGTAATTGGAATAGCTTTAAATAAAGCGAATAACATTATTCCGTATATAACAAGAGCAACGTCAGCAATAAGCCCTGGAGCTCTGTAATAAAGTGCCATAAACATCATTACAAAACCTAAGCCAATAGCACCGGCAATTTTTGATTTAGCAATACTATCAGCACCAAGAGTAGGACCAACGGTATTTTCTTCAATAATTTTTGCCGGAACAGGTAAAGCGCCTGCATTAAGAAGGTCTACCATTTTCTTTGCTTCGTCATAAACAAAACCGCTGTCACCACCTGAAATTTGAGCTCTTCCGCCAGTGATAGCTTCTCTGATAACAGGTGCAGATTGAAGTTCTCCGTTAAAGAAAATTGCCATAGGTTGTCCAACAAGTTTCTTTGTTAAATCTGCAAACTTTTTTGTACCAGCTACATTAAATTCCAAATCAACTACCCATTGACCATTTTGTGAATTTGTACTCAAATTAGCTTTTGATAAATCTTTACCTGTAAGTCCGGTTGCTTCCCATACAGTTTCGCCATTTTTCATAACAGGTTTTCTAAAATCTAATTCTGCGGTTTCACCAATATAAGCTTTTGCTTGGTTTAAGTCAGAAACATCCGGAATTTCTACAACCAATCTTTTATCACCGGCTTTTTGTACAACAGTTTCTGAAACACCAAGTTTGTTAACTCTGTTTTCAATCGCAAATTGTAAACTTGACATCATTTCTGGAGTAATTTGAGCAATTGTATCAGTAGTTTGCGCTTCTAATACAAGGCGAGAACCCCCAACTAAGTCAAGTCCAAGTTTTGTTGGTTTTGTAATAATTACGACAATACTTGCAATGACTATTGCCACAATCACCCAAAACAAAATTAGCTTGTTCTTCATTTTATATGTACTCCTTATTAAAATATTATTTTTTATATTATATTAAATTTGAAAAATTTAATCTTACCCAACTGACTAAATAGAATCCAATGTAAATATTAAATCAGTCTTTTCTGATTTTGTAAGTTCTACAAGTGGTCTTCTTACGTATTCTTCAATCAAACCTTTGTAAGCAAGAGCGGCTTTAACCGGAACAGGGTTTGGTGCCATAAACAATTTTTTGAATATCGGATAAAGTTTTTGATGCATATTTCTTGCTGTCATAGCATCTCCCGTTTTAAAGTTTCTAATCATTGACTTAATTTCTGTACCAAAAAGATGAGACGCAACTGAAATAACACCGTGTGCACCAACAGAAAGCATTGGTAAAGTTAAACTATCATCTCCTGAATATATTGTAAAATCTTTTGGACAATTCATTTTTAAATCTGTAATTACATCCATATCTCCAAAACTTTGTTTCAAAGCTACAATATTTTCATACTTTCTAGCCAAAGTTTTTATTGTATCAACACTCATATTTACACCGGTTCTTGATGGAATATTGTATAAGATAACCGGAAGTTCTACAGCTTCTGCAACAGCAGAAAAATGTTCAATCATGCCGGCTTGTGATGGTTTATTATAATATGGAACGACAGTTAAAATTGCATCAACATCTTCTTTTTCAGCAAGTTTTGCCATCTTAACAGCTGTTTCTGTGGAATTAGAGCCTGTGCCCATTATAATTTTCCCCTTACTTCCAACACCACGTTTTGCGCTGCATAAAATTTCAATTTCTTCTTCATGAGTTAATGTTGGAGATTCGCCGGTTGTTCCAGTTACTAAAACTGCATCAGAACCTGTGTTTACAAGCTGATATGCAAGCTGTTCGACTTTTTCATAATCAACTTCTCTTTTTGCATTGAATGGAGTTACCATCGCTGTTATAACTTCGCCTGCATCATATCTCATAATATTCTCCTTCTAAATCTGTCCCATATCTGATACTCGTTGATTTTATTATTTTACAATGAAAATTCTTTAAATTCATGAACTTCTATAGTATCATTTTCATTTTGAAAAACTCCAATCTGAGAAGCTTCAAATTTATGTAATTCATTATATCGATATCTATACGCAGTATCTGCTGCCATTGTAATTTTACCGAAATGTTGTAATTTTATCAATTTATTTAATTCTTTCATTTCAATATCATTGCCGGTCAAAACTTGAATACATATTGCATAACCAATTGGGGCATTAGAATTCAAAACCTTAAACAAAACTGTCAAGACTGAATCTATATTTTTAAAATCATTAAAATCATATCTAAATCCACCGTTAAAGTTTTCCGGTTTTTTTCCGAATTTTTCATTCAAAAAATTCAACATTAATCGATTCTGCTCATCTATATTAACATTTATTTCGGCATGATTAAATTTAGGTTTTATTTGCGTATTTATAACTACACAATAACTATTCTTTTTATTTTCTTGTTTTGTAACATCATCCTGCAATCGTTTATTCCCAAAAGCTTCATTAGTTTTTTTGCAAATATAATGAGTACTTTTATACGCACCTTCCACAATATTAGTAAGCGCAGTAAGTAAATTTGTCGCATAACACATTGCAATTAATATCAATAGAGCACTTAAATATTTAAGTTCAAATACTGCACCCCATATATTAAAAGAGATTGAATAAATGCTATTGGTAAAATTAAGAAGTCCGTCTAAAAATGG
Source organism: uncultured Candidatus Melainabacteria bacterium (assembly GCA_934754425.1). Classification (GTDB taxonomy): domain Bacteria; phylum Cyanobacteriota; class Vampirovibrionia; order Gastranaerophilales; family Gastranaerophilaceae; genus CAG-196. Next base: position 86,473 of record CAKVIN010000001.1, read on the forward strand.
TTTAATAAATCCCAACCATTCCCAATTTGCATGAGTAAGATTCTGTATCCAATATGTTAAAAGTAACATTATGCAAAACATACATAATATTTTTACAAAATGCCAAAAACTTTTTATTACGCCAAAAATTTTTAGTATAAAATCATGCATCTATTAAACTCTCCTCTTTAACCTAAATAAATATTATCAATTAATCTAACACCTTCAACTCTACACGCTATTAATGCGATAGATTCGTCAGTTGCTTTTTCTTGTTCTTCTAATGTATTCCTATCCAAAATCTCTAAGTATTCCATATCGTGCTTATCAGTCAAAAAAGCATATGCAGTTTCTTTTAAAGCAGAAACATCGGTAATACCTTTTTTGTAGCAATTTTTTATATTATTAAGAATTGAACTCAATACTAGAGCATCTTTTTTACCTTGTTCAGATAAATATTTATTCCTTGAACTCAATGCAAGTCCTGATTCTTCTCTAACAATTGGGCATTGAATAATTTGGACAGGTACATTCAAGTCTTTAACCATTTTCTTGATTATAATTACTTGCTGTGCATCTTTTTGTCCAAAAAATGCACAATCCGGCTGTACAATATTAAATAATTTTAGTACAACCGTGCAAACACCATCAAAATGTCCAGTTCTTGTTTTACCACAAAGCTTGTTTACATAGAAAAACGGAGGACATACATAAGTCAATGTGTCATTAGAAAGCTTACGTCCCCCCCCATACATCTCAGCTGGCGTTGGAGCAAAAACGGCATCTACTCCAACAGAATTACAAAGTTCCATATCCTTGTCCAAAGTCCTCGGATATTTGTCAAAATCTTCTGATGGTCCAAATTGGATTGGATTAACAAAAACAGAAACAATAACTTTATCACAAGTTTCTTTAGCCTTTTTTATTAAACTTAAATGTCCTTCATGTAAAGCTCCCATTGTTGGAACAAGTCCAACTTTCAAACCCTTCCATTCAGCTCTTTTCTCTCTTAATTCTTCAATAGTATGTACTAACATAATATCCCTCTAGTCAAAATACGTGGCAACAACCCACTCCCAATACTGATTATATCACTATAAAGATGAGGTGCAATAATGTTATTTACGTTTTTATAACACATTACTTAATATATTGATATCCATTTTCCTGCCACAAAACAAATATAACTCCAAATACAAATATAAGCCTAGTGGCTATCTTGCACAATATATTGGTATGGTATAAAATATTCTTGTAGTGTTTATTATTTTTATATTATAGAAAGAGAATAAGAAAGGAAGTAAAAATGGGTCTATCAGCAACACAAACAAGGTACAATTGTACAACACCAAATAAAACTTCGGGTACCAACAAAACATCCGGTTCTCAAAATACTTCAAACAAAACGAATAAAAACGAAACAAACAGTAAAACAGTTACTAAACAAAATACAGATATAAAAGATGAGGCAGTCATTTCTGAAGAAGCAATGAAGTTGTCGAAAGGGAACTCCGGCAACTAAACTTATTAAAGAAAAAAATTAAACACTACAAAACAGCAGCTATCTCAGTAATAGCTGCTGTTTTCACGATAAAGAGCTGTGTTGTTATCAAAAGAATTAGCTCCTTTTTGTAAACTTTTGTAAATATTTTATTAAAAACATTAAAGTTTTTGAAAATTATGCCGTAATACATGATGAAAAGACAAAAAGGAACAACTTAACAAATCAAGAAATAACAAAAATAAGGAATAAGGAGAAACAAACAATGGGAATGTCAGCATCACAAGCAAGGTTATTAAGTCTAGAAGCTAGACAATCAAACCTTGAATACCAAGGTCAACAAATTAACCAAGAAAGAACAATCTTATCTCAACAATGTACTGCATTGTATAATAGCTTGTTATCAATGACAGTACCAACCCCTCCATCAACATCAGATTATACAACTGTTCAATACTCCGGTACTGATAATGCGACTAAGTTCACTTTAGGCACTATTACTCCAAAAGATGGTGGTTCATATAGCGTTGAAATTCAGTATGCAAAAAATGGTAGCGCCCTTAAAGGAGGAACCTACGAAAATGTTAGTACATACAATATTGAACCAACACTAAGAGGTTATACCGTAAGTGAAATGAGCGATTATTCTACTCCGGTACAACATACATACATTAAAAACAATAACAATGAAGTTAATTCAACAAAAATTAAAGATGGTACAGTAACCGATAATACTACAATCATGCATTCTGTAAATAATAAAGAAGAAGCTAGCAAATTCTCTAATGCTAAATTCTATTATTATGGAAAAGATGGATTTGTTGCTGCTTCAAGCTATGAGGATGCAAAAAATGCTAAAGATGGTGATGGCATCGTATATATATCAACAACTATTAGCGAAGTAAAAAAACAATTTCCTGAATACAATTGGAATGAAAGCAGTGGTGAAAATGCACATAGTGACTTTGTTTACGACCAAAAAGAAGACACTGTAACATATACAGAAGGCGGTATAACCAAAGATAATTTCGACAACGGAACTTATTATAAACCAAATGGTGAAAAACTTAAATTTTCTGATTTGGAAGTTGCAGGCACTGATGCCTATGGAAATAAACTGTATAAATTACCGGAAAATGTTATAAAATATGATCCTTACGGCAATTCTACAAGCGTTAAAAACCCTGACTATGATTCAACACAAGCAAACAAAGGCACTACTGTTGGCGGTTCTGTAGTTCAAAAATTCACAAAAGATGTCCTTGGTAGCGCTTATGAAGAAGCATTGAAAGCAATTGCAAACTCTTATCCTGAATATAAAGATGAAAAAGGTAATCCAAATACAAATGCTATTACTAACACTTTTTCAGTTATCTTTAAAACAAATAGCGCAGGCACTCAAGTACCTTATATCATTAAAACTGCTGATTATCAACAAAAAGCAGATTTAACTTCTAGCAACGGTCAAAACCAAATTGAAACATTTGCTATCGAAGCAAACGGAACATACACAGATGCAAAACAAACAGATGGATGCAAACTTACATTTGATACATCAGGCAGAATCAGTTCTATTGATATTCCTATCCTTGATGATAACGGTAAAGAAACTGGTAAATTTAACACAATTAAATTAGAAGCAGCTACAGTAACTGATGAGAATGCATATAAGGATGCTTATGCAGAATATGAATATAACACATATTTATATGACCAAAAGAACAAAGAAATAAACGCAAAAACAGAAGTTATTCAACAAGAAGATAGAAACTTGGAATTGAAGTTGCAAAGACTTGATAACGAAAGAACACAGATTAAAACAGAAATCGAAGCTGTTAAAAAAGTTATCAATGACAACATCGAAGGTTCTTACAAAACATTCTCAGGCTAAGAATTATACTAATCAATCATTGATTTTGTGCCATTAAACAAATATTGGTTATAAAATTAATGAGTATTTAAGAAGCCGACCAACTACCAAATTGCGTTGCGCTCCAATGTAATTTGTTTCTGAGAACTGAATAAAACCCATCATCATTTAGAAATACTAATTTAGATTTCTGTTTTGAGGTTTTAATAGAAATTTGTTTAACACATTCTGTTGTTTCATATCCATCAACCGCAACTGACAATAATTTATCAGATGTTTTCACAGTAATTGTTTCTCCAACAGGAACTACAAGCGGACGAACATTGAGAGTATGCGGACAAATCGGAACGATTACCAATGCATCCAGTGTCGGATATAAAACAGGGCCTCCTGCTGACAATCCATAGGCTGTTGAACCGGTCGGAGTGGAAATAATTAAACCGTCTGCTATATAATCACATACAAATTTTCCATTGATTTCTAAAAAGAATTTTGATGTACGTGATGGCATACATCCTTTTATTACAAAATCATTCAAAGCAAATTTGTTATCAGATTCCAACATCAAGCGTTCTTCGGTGGAAAACTTTCCGACAAGAATTTTTTCAACAGCTTGATTTATCTCATTTATACCGACTTGTGAAAGAAATCCGAGCCTTCCGAGATTAATGCCCAAAACAGGAATATCAGAATAATATTTTGCCGTTTTTAACAAAGTTCCATCACCGCCGATAACAAATGTAAAATCGCCATAATTTTCCAAATTATCTATATCAAAAAGTTTGAATTCTGCTTCTTTGTTTTCCAGCGCAGATTGTAATTCCTTTAAGGCTTTTTCCCAACCCGATATTTGTTTATTATATACAACATTAAATTTCATACATCGGATTATATCATATAAATCAGGCTTGTGGTATAATATTCGCAAAAGAGTTTAAATACGAGGTTATTATGATAGAGATGAAAGTTATGGGTATAGCACTTGATGTGAGAACAAACTCACCGATTGTTGTACTTCACGATTTGGATAATAGAAAAGCATTGCCAATCTGGATTGGTTCTGCAGAAGCAAGTGCAATCATTAGATGCATTGAAGGACTTGTTGTTGCACGTCCAATGACACACGATTTAGTTGCAAATATTATTGAAAAAACAGGCTATAAGCTTGAAAAAATCGAGATTAATGATGTTGAAAAAGATACTTATTATGCAACATTATTCTTAGAAAAAGATGGCGAAACACTTGAAATTGACGCTCGTCCATCTGATGCGATAGCAGTTGCAATGAGAGCAGAAGCACCAATTTTTGTAACTGCAAATGTATTGATGAACGGCTCTGTTTCTACTGATACAGCAAAAGATGAAGAAGAAGCACAAGAATTCAAAGATTTCATCCAAAACATCAAACCTTCTGATTTTGAAAAATTGATGGAAGGAAAGCATAAAGAAAACGACCAATAGCGAATTTGATTAAATTTCAAAGCTTAAGGAGGCTCAATCATGACATATATCTATGTTAAAGACTCAGAAGGTTTTGTAGTAAAAAAATTGGCAAGCGAATTACAATCTGATGAAATAGTGATAAGCAGAGAGGAATTTGAGCAACTTTCCGGTGATACATATTATGCAAAAAAATATGGTCGTGGCGGTAAAAGAGTTGGAGCAGGACGAAAACCGACAAATGGAGTTGTGTTAGCATTTCAAATTAGAGTTTCAGAAAAAGAAAAAGAATTCATCAATTATGCTCGTGCACATAAACTTAATTATGATGAATTAATGCAAGGTTAAGTATTATTAATAGGTTGGGCTTTCAGCCCAACAAAAAACACAGAGGACAGTATGAATATAAACACAAATTATGACAATTTAGAACAAAGTTATTTATTTTCAACAGTAGCGAAAAAAGTAAGCGAATTTATTTCTAATAATCCTGATAAAAAAGTAATCAGACTTGGAATCGGTGACGTAACTTTACCTTTATGCAAAGCTGTAGTGGAAGCTTTACACAAAGCCGTTGATGAAATGGGAGTTCAAGCAAGCTTTAGAGGTTATGGGCCGGAACAAGGCTATGACTTTTTGCGTGAAGCTGTTCAGAAATACTACAAAAGTCATAATGTAGAGTTAGACTTAGACGAAATCTTTATTTCTGACGGTGCAAAGAGTGATTTGGGTAATATTTTGGACTTATTTGCGAAAGAAAATACTGTTCTAGTTCCAGACCCTGTTTATCCGGTTTATGTTGACACAAATGTTATGGCAGGAAGAAAAGTTGTTTATGTGAATGCAAACGGTGAAAACGAGTTTTTACCGTTACCGGATAAAAATGTAAAAGCTGATATTATTTACATCTGTTCTCCTAACAACCCAACCGGTGCTGTTTATAACAAAGAACAATTGCGTGCTTGGGTTGGTTATGCAAAATCAATGAATGCAGTTATTCTTTTCGATTCAGCTTACGAATGTTTTATTTCTGACGAAAATTTACCAAGAAGCATCTATGAAATAGAGGGTGCTAAAGAATGTGCTATTGAATTCTGTTCTTTATCTAAAACTGCAGGCTTCACCGGCACAAGATGCGGATACACAATTGTTCCAAAGGCTTTAGGCAAACTAAATAAAATGTGGTTAAGACGTCAGACAACAAAATTTAACGGTGTTCCTTATATTGTACAAAGAGCTGCAGAAGCAGTTTTCACTCCGGAAGGACAAAAAGAAATTAAAGAAAATATTGGTTATTACAAAGAAAACGCAAAAGTAATTTCTGATACGCTTAAAAAATGCAATATTTGGCACGTTGGCGGAAAACATTCTCCATACATTTGGTTAAAATGCCCTAACAATATGAAATCTTGGGAATTCTTTGATTACTTGTTAGAAAACGCTCAAGTAGTTGGCACTCCAGGGGCAGGATTTGGTAAAAACGGCGAAGGTTATTTCCGTTTAACTTCTTTTGGCTCAAAAGAAAATACCGTTGAAGCTATGCAAAGATTTGAAAAGCTGTTTTTAAACGTGTAGATAAATATATAAAAGTTTAAAAACTTAGCGAATTAGACCATTTCTCTTAATTTTTTGAGTTGGTCACGAATTTCTGCGGCACGTTCAAAATCAAGTATTTTAGCGGCTTTGTGCATATCTTTTTCCAGTTTATTAATAAGTTTTGGTAAATCTTTTTTATCAATTCCTAATTCTACCATTTCTTCCGCTACAATATCTTCAAGATTTCTGTAACTTGCAACAAGAGAAAGTAAATTGTTTTCAATCGGCTTCTTAATCGTTTGCGGAATAATGCCGTATTTTTTGTTATACGCAAGCTGAATTTCACGTCTTCTGTTCGTTTCATCAATTGCTTTTTGCATAGAGTCTGTAATCTTATCTGCATACATAATTACTTCACCACAAGCATTACGAGCCGCACGACCGATTGTCTGAATCAAACTGGTCTCTGACCTTAAAAACCCTTCTTTATCTGCATCCATAATAGCTACAAGCGAAACTTCCGGAATATCGAGCCCTTCTCTTAAAAGATTTACACCAATCAAAACATCAAACTCACCGAGCCTTAAATCTCTCAAAATTTCAACACGTTCAATTGATTTGACTCCGCTATGCAAATATCTTACACGTATTCCTTCTTGTAAAAAGAAATCGCACAAATCTTCCGCCATCCTTTTTGTCAAAGTCGTTATCAAAACTCGCTCGTCCTTCTTGGCACGTTTTTCTATTTCCATTTTCAAATCTGCAATCTGCGTTTCTATCGGTTTTACTGTAATTTTAGGGTCTACAAGTCCTGTCGGTCTGATAATCTGCTCAACAAGTTGCTGCGAAGTTTGTTTTTCAAAATCAGCCGGAGTTGCAGATATGTATATTTTTTGTCCGACTTTTGCAAAAAATTCTTCGCTCTTTAAAGGTCTGTTATCTTTTGCACAAGGTAGACGGAAACCAAAGTCTACAAGAGTTTTCTTTCTTGCTGCATCACCATGATACATACCGTTCAATTGCGGAATTGTTACATGAGATTCATCAATAACAGTCAAAAAATCACCTTGAAAATAATCCAACAAAGTTGCAGGAGCAGAACCCACCGGTCTGCGTTCTATTATTCTTGAATAGTTTTCAATTCCTGAACAATACCCCATTTCCTTAATCATTTCTATATCATATTTTACTCTTTGCTGAAGTCGTTGAGATTCCAGAATTTTATTTTCACTTTCCAGTTCAACAACTCTATTTTTAAGTTCAGTCTTTATCATAGAAATTGTTTCGTCTTCGTTTTCGTCATAAGCAATATAATGCACAGCAGGATAAATCATTACCGATTCCGGCACTTCAATAATTTCACCAGTCAAATTATCAATTTTAACAATTTTTTCAATCTCATCACCAAAAAAATAAATCCTTGTGATAATTTTTTCGTAAGCCGGCATGATTTCTAAAATATCGCCTCTTGCTCTAAATGTTGAACGCTCTAAAACCAAATCATTCCTTGTATATTGAGTCATTACAAGATGTTTGATTAAATCCCCTCTATCAAGAGTGTCGCCAACTTTAACCTGAATTGTTCCTTTAAAATAACTTTCAGGCAAACCTAAACCATAAATACAGCTTACAGAAGCAACAATAATAACATCATTTCTTTCGTACAAACTTCTGGTTGTATTATGTCTAAGCCTATCAATTTCTTCATTAATACTTGCAGATTTTTCTATATAAGTGTCAGTCCTTGGAATATAAGCTTCCGGTTGATAATAATCATAATAAGAAATAAAATATTCAACCGCATTATTAGGAAAAAGCTCTTTGAATTCATTATAAAGTTGTGCTGCCAAAGTCTTGTTGTGTGCAATTATTAATGTAGGTTTCTGAAATTGCTCGATTACATTTGCGATAGTAAATGTTTTTCCGGAGCCGGTAATCCCTAATAATGTTTGAGTATCATCTCCGGCTTTTAAACCTTCGACAAGTTGTTCTATTGCTTTTGGCTGGTCACCTGACGGTTTATATTTCGATATTAATTCAAATTTTCTTTCCATAAAAGTATTATAACACTCAGGAAAAATGTTTTGTAATCAATAACTTTTTATAGTTAAATAAAATTCAAAAAACTTATTCAAAAAAAAGATAAAAAAGTTTACAATACTTTTATTTTATGATATAGTTTTTGTGTGAAAGAGTGCTAAATTGCGAACAATGTCTTCGCAAAATAATAGATGAGGGCTGTTTAATGCTTATAGAAAAATATTTAGAAGTAGTTGTAAAACAGAGAGGATCTGATTTACACATTTCTGCTGGCTTACCTCCGGTTGTCCGTATAGATGGTAATTTGCAAAGAATGGATGTTCCTGCATTAAAACCGGAAGAAGTTGAATTACTTTTATTCCCAATGTTAAACAAAGAACAAAGACGTAGACTTGAACAAGACTGGGAACTTGACTTTTCTTACGGAATTCAAGGCTTAAGCCGTTTCAGGGTTAATATTTATAAAGATAGAGGAAATTATGCAGCTGCTTTCCGTGTAATTGCATCAAAAGTACCTTCTTTCAAAGAATTAGGTTTATCTGATACAGTTAGAAAAATTGCTGAAAAACCACGTGGATTGGTTCTTGTAACAGGACCTACCGGTTCTGGTAAATCAACTACCTTAGCAGCAATGATTAATTATATCAACGAAACTCGTTCAGAACACATTTTGACAATTGAAGACCCTATCGAATTTATTCACCCGTCAAAGCGTTCTATCATCCACCAAAGAGAACTTGGTCAAGATACAAGAAGCTTCGCAAACGCATTAAAATCAGCTCTTCGTGAAGATCCGGACATCATTCTGGTAGGTGAGATGCGTGATTTGGATACAATCCGATTAGCGTTAACAGCTGCAGAAACAGGTCACTTAGTATTTGGTACTTTGCACACTTCTTCAGCTTCTCAAACAATTGACCGTATCATCGACGTATTCCCTGAAGGTCAACAACAACAAGTAAGAGTTCAGCTTTCTAACTCATTAGTAGCTGTATTCTCACAAACATTGTTGCCACTTCTTCAAGCTGATGGTTCAAAACAAGGTCGTGTAATGGCTCAAGAAGTTATGTTAGTAATCCCTGCAATTGCAAACTTAATTAGAGAAGCAAAGGCAGCTCAGATTTATTCTACAATGCAAACAAACTCAGGTTTTGGTATGCAAACATTAGAAATGTCATTACGTGATTTGTATATGAGAAAGAAAATTACTCTTGAAGACGCTCTTGCTCGTTCAAGCAGACCGGAAGAATTCAAGAGAGGATTACAAAACTCATAAGAGAACAAAAATATATAATCAAAAAAAGACGAAAATACTTCTTTCGTCTTTTTTGATTAAATAAAAATATAATATTATTTATAATAAAATTAATATGACAAATAATACAGTAGATTTAACAAACTATTTTACACAAACTCCCTCGATGGAAGAAGTTAAAGACTTTTTGACAAAAACGTCAAATGAAGGAAAAGTGTATATAACATCATCACCAGATTGGCTTATTGATATCCCCTCAACTTCAAAAAGAAAAGATCATATTGCAAAATCAAGTCAGTTTAAGTTTATGAATAAGGCGCAAAAACGACGTCACAATAAATATATTATGGCAATAGAAGTTTTATTATCCAAAGCGGTATATATTGGAGAATCCACAAATCGAAAATTCTTAGAGAAACCCGATGTAATTAAATACCACTATTTTAAAGTAGAAGCTAAAATTAATGATAAAATATATGAAATCATATTTGACGCAGAAGAACATATTTCTGACATAACATCAAAACCACAAATTGTACATTTATATGATATAAAAGAAAAATAATAAAATAAAGAATTCCTCCCTGAGTGCGAACAATTTTAGCTGTCCGTTAAAAATCTCTGGGAGGAATTCTTAAATTACCTACCCATATTATAACCTATATTTTTAGAAATTCAAGTAGTTTTACAAAAACATTTGTTTTATCAACATGTCTAATTGTATAAACTTTTTGCATAATCCATAATTTGAGTATGAAAATTATAATTATTGGTGGAGTTGCTGCCGGTGCGAAAGCCGCAGCTAAGTCAAAAAGACTTTTGCCTGATGCAGAAGTCCATATTTATACTCAAGATACTTGTGTCTCTTACTCTTCTTGCGGACTTCCGTATTATATTGCAGGAGATTTTGAAGACTGGCATAAGCTTATAGTAAGAACTATAGAAGAATTTGAAAAAAGTGGTGTTCATATTCATATACTAAACAGGGTCACAAAAATTCTTCCGGCTGATAAAAAAATTCTTGTTAAAAATTTAGAAACAAATGAATGTTTTTTTGTAGAATACGATAGGCTTATTATTGCAACCGGCTCTTTTCCTTATAGACCGGAAATAAAAAACAATAACTTAAAAAATATTTTTACCTTAAGAACACTTCAAGATGGTATAAACATCAGAGAAGCTATGAAAAAATCAAACCATATTACCATAATTGGTGGTGGTTATATTGCGGTAGAATTAATTGAAGCTTTTGTTAAAAACGGGAAAAATGTTACTGTTATCGAGCGCTCGACATTTATTTTATCTGTTTTTGATGAAGAAATTTCTTCTCTTATACAAACATTTATTCTAGAAAATTCTAATGATAGAGTTAAAATTTTAAACGAAGATTCGGTAAGTGAATTTGTTGGAGAAGATAAAGTAAGTGGAATTGTGACTCAAAAAGGATTTGGATTTGAAACAGATATGGTAATTATTTCAACCGGAGTTCGTCCTGTCGTTGACATTGCAGTTGATACCGGAATTGAACTAGGAATTACCGGAGCAATAAAAGTCAATAGTCGTATGCAAACAAGTATTCCGGATATTTACGCTTGCGGAGATTGTGTGGAAAAAATAAATATGATTTCTCACACTCCGGTTTGGCTTCCGTTGGGTTCAACTGCAAATAAAGAAGGACGTGTTGCTGCTATTAATACTTGTGGCGGAGTGGAAGATTTTGAAGGTATACTGAATTCTGCAGTTCTCAGATATCATGCTCTTAATATTTCAATGACAGGTTTAACTGAAAAAACTGCTCAAAAATTAGGCTTTGATACAGTGTCAGTTGTTATTACAAAACGTGATAGAGCCGGATATATGCCACAGGTTCAAAATGTAACACTAAAACTTGTCGCAGATAGGCGTACACACAGAGTGCTTGGAGCACAAGCAATTGGATGCGGAGATGCAGACAAAAGAGTTAATACAGTGTCAGTAGGGCTATTGAGTAATATGCGTGTTGAAGACTTGCTTGATGTTGATTTAACTTATGCCCCTCCGTTTTCAACAAGTATTGATATATTAATATCCGCTGCAAGAATCTTGAAGTCGAAATTAAATTAATAAAAAACCTAAGAACAAATTTGCTCTTAGGTTTCTTTTTTATATTTTTTATTGCTTATCTCTTTATCGCTCTTCGATACCAATAATAAACAGCTCTTGCTACTCTATGAGAACTGTGTCTTACCAGACCTTGTTTATTTTCTTGGAGTAATTTTTGAGAAACAACTTCAATTCCAATTGGTGCAATGTTTTCCATATCTAATCTCACAGGAATAGAGCCGCTTTTTGCGTATCCTTCAGAAATATTATCAGGCAAGCTATCATTAACAAGTACTGCATCAATAATTTTCTTACCGTTAGCGTGAGTAATCAGTGCATTCACGTGACTTGCAACAGAATAATTATCGGTTTCTCCAGGTTGAGTCATTATATTACATACATAAATCTTTTTTGCATGTGATTTTTCAATTGCTTCCACAATGCCGTCTACAAGAAGGTTAGGAATTACGCTTGTATATAAACTTCCAGGGCCTAGGATAATCAAATCTGCATCATGAATTGCTGCAATTGCTTCCGGTAAAGCTTTGCAGTGTTCCGGCTCTGTAAACAAGCGTTTAATTTTGCCGTGAGCTTCAGGAATATTAGATTCACCATGAACCACACTTCCGTCTTCAAATGTAGCCGCCAATTTCATGTCATCCAATGTTGCAGGAAGAACAACACCACGGATATTTAATACGTTAGAAGATTCCTTTACGGCTCTGAACATATCACCTGTAATTGAACAAAGTGCCGTTAAGAATAAATTACCAAAACTATGACCTTCTAATCCTTCACCATTTTTAAATCTGTATTGGAAAAGTTCTGTTATCATATCTTCATCATCAGCAAGTGCTGCTATACAATTTCTGATATCCCCAGGTGGAAGAATTCCCATTTCTTCTCTTAAACGACCTGAGCTTCCGCCATCATCACCAACGGTAACGATTGCCGTAATATTATTTGTGTATTTTTTTATACCTCTAAGAAGCATTGAAAGACCTGTACCACCGCCAATTGCAACGATTTTGGCACCTTTGTTAAGTTTTCTTCTTCTGTATAATTTTTCTAATATGGAAGTATTACCTTTAGAATTATCCATATCCATAATGGATAGTGTAGTTTTTTGCCATCCTTTGAAGAAAATTACTGCACCAATAAAAATAAATACTGCCGCTAAGAAGTTTGAAGGTAAAATCAAAGCAGCTTTTCTAATAAGTTCTAATGACATATAAATAGGTCTTACGTTAGCCAAAACCATAAAGCCTAAAACAATCATTATTGAGCCTAAAAAGATTAAGAAAAACCATCTTTTTACTTCCAACCCCGGAAGCAACCAGCCAACATCTTTTGTAACTTTTACATTATTTTTAAAATTGAAAGCCATAATTAATCCACCCATCCAGACGCTTTTGCATTAATATAATTTACAGGAGCAGGAGTTATATAATTTCTTGCCTGCTGAATTAATTCCAAAGAATTTTTATATTTGTTAGAAAAATGAATTGTATCAACTTCTACAAAACTCATTCCACCCAAATTATTACGGATTTGAGAAGTATGAAGAAGATGTTGAAATCTTTTTATTAAATCATAATTATTTGTGTTATCCGGAACAGAATAATCAATACTCAAATCTGCATTATACGTTTTTTCCAAAGAAATTTCCTGAGCAACCTGAAGATTTGTATAATCACCAACTTTTGACGTAATATCACCTGCCGGAGCATAATATACAAGCCATTCTGAGCATTTTTTTATTGCGTTAGCAATTGCGCAAGAGAATGTAAAATCTTCACCGGCCATTTTATACATGGCACCATGAGGTCTTACGTGTTCTATGCTTAAACCATAAGCTTTTGCAAAAGACATAATTGCGCCAACTTGATAAATTACAAGCGCTTCTAATTCGTCTTCTTTTAATTCTACAGGTCTGTAACCAAACCCCTGAATATCATTAAAACCAATATGTGCACCGATTGCAACATTCTTTTCTTTTGCTTTCAACATAGCTTCTTTTATTGTAATCGGATCACCTGCGTGAAAACCACAAGATATATTTACAGAACTTACATAATTTAATAACTCATATTCTTGAACATTTTTATACACACCATACGCTTGCGCTAAATCACAATTAAAATCAATGTTTTTAATTGGCTTTTTTTCTATAACTTCCTGCATTAAATTCTCCCTATATTACTCGATTATTATATAACAAAATATCAAAAAAAAATAGGCTTGTTTATTAGAAAATTAGGGATGTTTATACGTAAAAAAATAGAGAATGATTTATATTCATTCTCCATCTTTTTTATTCTTACATCAATATATTAATTAATCATTGAAAATGCTCTTACAACTGTTACAGAACCATCAACATTCTTTCTGACTCCTGTATCATTTTTATCATCATCCAAGTCTGCTGCGTACGCTACCGGAGTATAAACTTGATTCAAATCTAATGATTTATTTTCAAAGCTTCTAAGAACCTTAGCGTTATCATTGTCATCCGGAATTGGTTGTGGATCCGGATCAACAGGAGGTGTTGGTGGAACATCAGGTGCATCAGGACCAACTAAATATGTTGACTTGCCTGCAATCTGAGTACCATCATTATAACCGTTTGGCGCATTTGTCAATTCATACGTAATTACGTCATCCTTTTTAACAGTAACTTCTTTTTCATCTCTAATATTTGTATATTTAAGATTATAATCTCTGCTAGGAAAATCAACTTTCAATTTATTAGTTTCTTTGCCAACTTTAATTGTGTCAGCGTGAACATCAGGCCCTGTAATTTCTATATACTTGTCCGGAGCTACTAAGTTAACTTCTTTAGCGTTAGCACCAGTTACCTTCAAATCACCTTTTGATGAGATATAAGCTGTTGATGGAGTATCAATTTGAGAAATTGTTCCACCATTTACATTAATATACCCTGGAGTTCCAACTGTATCAGGAATAGGAATATAATTTTCCATAATATTTACAATTTTTTGATCAACTGTCATCGCATCAGTAGTTGTTAAACCACCAAGATAACCGTTTGAAGAAAATTTGTATTCTTTTGCGGTTAATGTTGCTTTGCCATCAGTTAAAACATTCAAATTATCAGACTTCATAGTAATTTTATTTGCAGATGTATCAACCGTTGTCATTACGTGCCCATTAGTAGAATGAACTGATAAATCACCGCCAACAGTCAATTTGCCATCAGCAAGTTTTTGCGCATCATAATCATATCCACCGATATGAACATTGTGTTTAGCTTCAACGGTTAAATCTCCGTCAACTTTAGTATCACCAATTACGTGAACAAAATGTTTTACTGTCTGGTAACAATTATTGTCATAATTTTGAGAAACATCTTTTGTTGTCAATTTAGCATTTTTTGTAACATGAACGTCGCCAACATCAAGAAAACCGCCACCATTTATCATTTCTAAATTACCATTCACTTCAGCGTTTCTTAAAAATGCTCTTGCACCGTTGTTTACAACTTTTACATCACCATTCATATTAAGTTTGTTTCCATTATTTGTTTTGTTAATAGAAACATTTCCGCTTGTAATGATATTAGTATTACCATTTATTGTGCCGCCATTTTGAATTTCTAAAGCTCCAACATCATTAGTAATGTATAAGTCGCCATTAACATTCATAGCAGATAATTTTGCAACAGTTTGAGCCTTTGCAGGAGCTGTTTGACCAAGTGCTAAATAATCTTGTCCATTTGCAGTAACAAGTTTCACAGCTTTTGCATTAATCGTTGAATTTGCAGCATTTATACCAGCAGCAACAATACTATAATCGCCACCAACATTAAATGTTGAATTATTTTTAATCTGAATAGGAATTAATTTCCCATCGCTATTAAACAACTTTATATAGTTTGCATTATTAATATCAAAATTACTTAAATCACTTACGCTAAGTCCGGATAAATCTTTTGTAGTAATCATTGCATCGCCGGCAGTAGTGAATTGTGCACCATCAAACAATACACCATTTGGGTTTGAAATAATCAATTGACCAATACCTTGATTTGCATTTATTTGACCATAAATATTAGACATACCTTGATTTACAGTATTCAAAATTGTTAATCCACTGGCACCATCTGTAGCATTAAAGTTTAAAGATTCACCTTTATTTACGTTTAATGTATTCCAGTTAACATGGGCATTACCATTAAAATTTAAATCTACATTACCGGTTCCGGCTCCTGAAATTCCAGTATAACCACCAGTGATATTATTAATTGTCGCTCCGCCATTACCTGCACCTAATCCGGTATCAATCACTGCATAAGAAACTTGCATAGACGCAAATAATGTACTTAATACCAATGCTGATAATTTTCTCTTAAAGTTTTTCATATCCAAATCCCTTTATATCGATTGTATTCCAATCATACTATTAAAAAAAATCAAAAATAAAAATAATTGCTTTTTTTGAGCAATTATTTTTGAAATCTTTACAATTATTAATATATTTTATTAGTGCCATAACAAGTCTTTTATAAACAAAATCTTTAATCTACTGTTTTACTACTATAGCCTTAATATTCAGAATTTTACTTACTTGATGAAGCTGCTTCATCCACTGTTTCTTTAGTTGCCATTAACAAATTTTGACTATTTATATTTTCCAATACGGAATCTACTGTTTTCCTCTGTTCTTTGATTAAATCTTTTACTAATTCAAATCTTACATCTGTAAATTCATCTTCTTGTTTCAATTCACTTATAAGTTTAGAATCACAATCTCTCCAAGGCAATTTTTTATCACAATATAAATACATACTAGGTCTATCTTCCAGTATACCTTGTGCTGTTTTTCTGCGAGTAAGTAGCGCAATGTCACACAATTTTTTATTTACTATACCATCCTTTGAACTACATTCTTTTAAAACTTTTTTCACTACATTTCTATCTTGAAAAAAACGAGAAAAAACATCATAATAATGCATTGCTGCCTTATCTAAAGATTCTACCCCATCTGTAGTTTTACGCACTGCAATACTTCTTTCGTCAGGATACTTACCCAAAAACTTAAACAAATCAACACTAGGTTTTGTTATAACTTTCATTGCACTTCTTTGAAGAAGTGATTTATTAATCAGTTTTTTAATTTCACTCACCGGCATTCCATTTTCCCATAAATGGGTTGCTTCATCGGAATATTCCTTGATAATCTCACTTTTTGGTTCCAACCTTGGTGTAAAAGATGCCGGTATAATATAGTCTTGAAAATCCGCATGTTTTAAAACCACTTGGCTATCATAACTCAAATCTCTATCCGGAAAATAAATATTTGATATTTGAGGCTTATTCAAAACTCTTTGATAAATTGTTTGTGATAATGGCAAATCATCTTTACTATAGCTTCCGTGCATTGAATACTTCACATCAGATGCTCTATGTAATTCGTGATTTCTAAAAAAATCTACTGAATCAGAAGTCATTTCAGAAGACATTTTTTCAAAAATATCTTCTACCGGTGTTGAATCAACAAAACTACCACCATCTTTTAGCGAATAAGAAACAATATCACCATCTATACTTGTTTCCGGTTTAAGTTTTTTTACTGCTAAATCAGAAAATTTATATGGACGACACTCCACTAATCTTTTTTTACCTTCTACACTCTTAACAATATCTGCGATTGAGTTGGAATATAACTTCATTTTTAATCCCTTAACGACAATATGTACTGTAAATTAGATACTTACACTATAAAATAAAAAAATTTAAATGCAATAAAAAACTGCCCTTACCGGACAGTCTCAAAATTTTAACCGACGATTGCCTTATATATGAGGCTTGATGCTTTTACAATAAAGTCTTTTCCTTGTGGTGCATTATGCGGACGATTTGCTAAAATAACCACAATATATTTTTTTCCGTTTTGAGCGTAAACAATTCCTGCATCACCAAGCATTGTACCAATATCACCTGTTTTATGAATAAACAAAGCTCCATTACCTAAACCTGCTGCAATTAATCTGTTATTTTTTACATGGCTCATATAATCAATAATATATTCTCTTGAGTTTATATTTAAGAATCCGGGGTTATCAAGATTGTATAAAATTTTTGCCATATCTTTTGCAGTAGTTTTATTTGTACCTTGTAAATCTGGTAACCAAGTTCTAACATAAGTTTTAGAAATTCCCCAATCTCTTAAACCGATATTAATATCATCCATGCCGCCTAATTTTGACATAATCATATTTGTTGAAGTATTATCAGAATCCTGAATCATAGTTTTAGCTAATTGATCAAGCGTATATTTTCTACCAGTTTGAGCGTATTGCAAATTACCTGAACCCGGAGACTGATAATAATCAGTAAGAAGCATGTCATCAAAAATTGTCATTTGGTTTGCTTCAATTGATTTGAATAATCTTACGAGAACCGGAAGTTTAATAATACTTGCAGCTGAATATAAATTATCACCGTTAATATCAACATACTTTCCGTTTTCGTATTCCCAAACATAAATGGCAGGCTTGATTGTAGGATATTCTTTCATCAATGCTTGTAATTGATTTTTCAACCCAACCATCTCATTTGTATGATACATTGTTGTAATTTCACTATGAGTTTTTTCGATTGTAGGAGTAAGCAACAAACGATTTTTGAATAAATCATTGCTTAAATAATTTGTTGTAGGATTTGCAATAGAATAAATATCGACTGCAGATATTTTTTTAGGAGTTTTTTGCGCCAAATTAGATTGTTCTTTTGTGTTTACCGGCAATGAATATGAGAAAAACACATTGTTAATCAATCTATTATACGCTGTAGGAAACACAAATATCATAAAAACAGCAAGAAAAGAAAAAACAACACAAATTCTAAAAAGTTCTTTTACTGGATTAACTTTTTTTCTTTTATGTTTAATTATCTTTGCACCTTGTTGGTGAACAACGTGTAAACGATTATTATTTCTCCTCTGTTGTTGATAAGCGTACACGAATAATATCCTCCAAATCCCATTCTAATAATAACACTATATCAAAAATATAATCATCCTTCAAAAAGTGGAATTTTATTAAAAGTATAGCTTCTTTACATTTTGTTACAAAAAGGCAATTTTTGTGATGCAAAATTCTTTATATATGTAAGGTTAGTTTTTATAGGTTAGGTTAATTATGACACTTCCGATTAATTCACTTGCAAATATGGAATATATGCTTTATGGTGGGACATCTGGTTTAAATTCAAATTGTCCCAGCTATATAAACGGTTATCAAGCCAGTAATCCTTATACTGGATATTATAATCCGCAGTATTTACAGAATTATGCTAATTATCAAAATAATATATCAAACCCGAATGGAATAGCTGAAGTTCAAAATTCATCTAATGCAGCGCAACAAACTCAAATAACAGGAACGACCGGACAGAACACTCAAACTCCTGTTACAAACGCTGATATCAATGCATTAACAAAGTTTTATAAAGATTCAAATTCAATGGTACAAAAATGGGGTGATATTGGAACAAGTGCATTATTTATTGCAGCAGCAGAAAATTCACAAGTTCTAAAACATCCGTTTAATTCAATAAGAGCAATAAAAGCAACAAATATGATTTTTGATAAATCAAATACTGCAATACAGGCTTTGTGGCAAAAAAATCCTGAATTGATGCAAAAGGCTTATGGACAATTACACGCAGTAAACAGAATGGCACAGCCTAAGTTTTCTTTTGTTCAAAAATGGTTCCAAAAACCGATAACAGAAACAGCAAGAAAAGATTTAGAAAAAATTATGGCAGATGCTATAAAATCAGGTGATGAAAAAGCAATCCTAAGAGCAACCGAAACTCTTAAAGCTTCAAGAGGAATGGATGGTTATATCCCGACTGCTTGGAACAAAGTTAAGAATTTCTTTGGTGGAAATGCGAAGAATTTAACCCCACAAGAAAGAATTCTTAAAAAAGCAGCAGATATTGATAAAGCAGTCAATGCTCCTGCAGCATTAAAACCTGGAGTTGGCGGATTATTAAAACAAGGTTTAAAAGAAGGTAAAACATTTGCAATCTTTGGAATGGTAATGGATTTACCTAAGATATTCTCAGCATACAAAAATGGAGGAATTGATTCCGCATTAACTCAAATTACTCAAACCGGAATTCGTTCTGTTGCAGATGGTATCGGATGGACATTAGGTCGTGCAGCAGGCGGTGCAATTGGTACAAAAGTCGGAGCTACAATCGGCACAGCAGTTTGTCCTGGACTAGGTACCGCAGTCGGCGCAGTATTAGGTTTCTTAGGCGGTGCAGCAGGTTCAATTTTGGCAAGTAAAATAACGCACGCTCTTATCCCAACTGATGAAGGAACAAAACTTGAAGCTCAAAATTTGACAAAAACAAAAGAAGGTCGAGAAAATTTACTATCTTTGGTTGCTCAAAAATACGAAGCCGGTGAAACAATTCCACAAAATGTCTTAATAGCAGCAAATAATGTTCAAAATGCTATGGCATAAAAATACATAATAAAATAATTTTCAAATTTCTTTTTGTTATATAATTAAACTATGACTAGCAGGGATTATTTAAATAATAAATTTGATGTAATAGTAGTTGGCGCCGGACATGCCGGTTGCGAAGCGGCTTTGAGTGCAGCAAGATTAGGATGTAATGTTTTATTATGCACACTAAATGTCGATAATATTGCTCTTCAACCTTGTAATCCGGCAATTGGTGGCCCCGCAAAATCAACTCTTGTAAGAGAAATTGATGCTCTTGGTGGGGTTATGGGAGAAGTTGCTGATGCTACATATATTCAAATGAAAACTTTAAATTCTTCAAAAGGCCCTGCAGTCCGAGCACTAAGAGCTCAATCCGATAAAAAAGAATATACTCAATACATGCGTAATATTCTGGAAAACACTGATAACATTTGGATTAAACAAACTTGTATTACTGATTTAATAGTGGTTGATAAAAAGATTGTCGGAGCTGTTGATGAGTACGGTATTGAATACTCTTGCCGTGCAATAATTTTAACTACCGGAACATCACTGGAAGGCAAGATGTATGTCGGGTTGCAAGCTTATTCCGGCGGACGATTAGGAGAACGTGCTGCAATCGGGCTTTCAGCATCATTAAGAGAACACGGAATTATTACCAAAAAACTTAAGACAGGAACTCCGGCTAGGGTTGATAAAAGAACAATTGATTATTCTAAAATGTCAGTTCAACCAGGGGATGAAAAATTAAGTTTTTATTCCTTTAAACCAAATCGTCCTGTAAGACAGCAATATCCTTGTTATCTGACTAGAACTAACGAAGAAACTCACGCAATAATTAGAGCAAACTTAGATAAATCACCTATGTATCAAGGATTGATTCAAGGTGTTGGCCCTAGATATTGTCCTTCTATAGAAGATAAGATAGTTAGATTTGCATCAAATCCATCGCATCATATTTTTATTGAACCGGAAGGTTTGAATACTTATGAAGTTTATATCCAAGGATTTTCAACAAGTTTGCCGGCATGTGTTCAAGTCGAAATGTTGCGCTCTTTACCGGGGTTAGAAAATGCACATATTATTAAACCGGCTTATGCAGTTGAGTACGATTATGTTCCTGCAGTACAAACAAAACACTCCTTGATGTCAAAAGATATTGATGGTTTGTTTTTTGCAGGACAAATAAACGGTACAAGTGGTTATGAAGAAGCTGCAGCACAAGGACTTGTAGCCGGTATAAATTCTGTAAAATATTTGAATAATGAAGAAGCTGTAGAACTTTCAAGAGCATCATCTTATACCGGAACTCTTATAGATGATTTAGTAACAAAAGATATTCAAGAACCTTATAGAATGCTAACTTCTCGTTCTGAATACAGATTACTGTTAAGACAAGATAATGCTGACGTCAGATTAACAGAATTAGGACATAAAATCGGCTTGATTGATGATAGCCAATATCAAAGATTTTTACAAAAGCAAGAAAATATTCAAAAAGAGATTGCCAGACTTAAAGAAACAAAACTTCCTGCGACAGATGAAGTTAATACAATTTTGGCAAAATATGGTGAACATATTGAGCGTGGTGTAAGATTAGCGGAACTTCTAAAACGTCCGAATATTACTTATGAAGTATTTAAAGAATGTGACGAAGAAACTCGCAATTTGAACTTAAGTGATGATATAGTGGAAGAAGCAGAAGTTTTAATCAAATATGACGGATATATTAAGCGTCAAGAACAGCAAGTTGAAACAAGTGAAAAACTAGAAAAATACAGAATACCTGCAAATATTGATTATTCTAAAATTAAGCAAATTTCAACTGAAACAAAAGAGAAATTGGAAAAAATTCGTCCTACAAACCTTGCTCAAGCATCCAGAATCGGTGGTGTAAAACCGGCTGATATTTCTGTTTTGATGGTTATGTTGGGAAAATAATTTTTATAATATAAAAAACATAAAAAAGAATGCGCCAAACTGACGCATTCTTTTTTTCGAATTTTCAAAGCTAAATTTTAAACTTTAGCTAATTTAACTTCGCTTTCAAGTTGCAATGTTACTGTTGTAATATCGCAAACTGAAGAAGGTCCAAAGTATTGGATTGCTCCTGGGAACAAGTATCTGTCATTAAGAGCCCAATCTTCTCTGTTTTCTTCCAATTTTTTGAATACAGGTCCATCAAGTTCAACTAATGCTTTCTTGATAACCGGTTTCATTTCACCATGTCTTCTTTCCATATTCATCATCATAGTAAGAGGAACACCGCCCGCAATCCAGTCGTTAGCAGGTTCTGTAAGATTTCTTACTGATGACAAGTAACCTGTCAAACCAAAGTTAATCAAAGCGAATGCGTTGAAACCTAATGAGTAGCAGTAATCAGCATCAAAGTTAGAAGGGAACGCACAACGTCCTTCATAACCGAAGAAGTGTGATTGAGTAGAGAATTTACCTGAGAATTTACCTTCTTTTTTCAATCCTGCTAATTTTTCTTCAATCATAGAAATTAAAAGTTTTTCTGTTTCAATTTTTGATACTTGAACATTACCGTGAGGATCTCTATCCATCAATAATTGAGATTTGATTAATGCAGGTAAAGATTTGAATACAGAAGCATTTTCGCTAGATAAAGTGTTTTCGATAATAGCGATTTTTTCTGCATCAGAACCTGATGTATATTTAGAATCTTTTTCCAATGTTGGCATAATGTCGTTCAAATTAGCAATCATTGTCTTTAATTCTGGAACGAATTCGATTAAGCCTTCTGGAATAACTGCAATACCAAAGTTTTTACCCATTTCAGAACGCTTAACAACGATATCTGTCATGTAATCAATGATTGAAGATAATGACATTTTCTTTTGTTCAACTTCTTCTGAAATCAAAGTAATGTTTGGTTGAGTTTGAAGAGCTGCTTCCAAAGCTACGTGAGAAGCACTTCTACCCATGATTTTTACAAAGTGCCAATATTTTTTAGCAGAGTTAGCATCTCTTTCAATGTTACCGATTAATTCACCATAAGTTTTTGTAGCTGTATCAAAACCGAATGAAATTTCAATTTGTTCATTTTTCAAATCGCCATCAATTGTTTTAGGACAACCGATTACTTGAATACCGGCATTGTTTGCTACAAACCATTCTGCTAATAAAGCTGCGTTTGTATTAGAATCATCACCACCGATAATTACAACAGCAGAGATGTTAAGCTTTTTACAAACTTCTAAAGCAGATTGGAATTGTTCTTCTGTTTCCAATTTAGTTCTGCCGGAACCAATGATATCAAAACCACCTGTGTTTCTGTAATCATTAATGAATTCATCGTTGAATTCAACATATTTTCCTTCAATAATACCGCTTGGACCACCTAAGAAGCCATAAAGATTGTTAGCAGAGTTTGCTTGTTTCAAAGCATCGTAAAGACCTGCGATAACATTGTGTCCTCCAGGAGCTTGACCGCCTGATAAGATAACACCAACATTTCTAACTTCGCTGTGGTTAGATTCAGTTGAAGTTTGGAATGTTACAGTTGATTTTCCGTAAGTATTTTTGAATAAAGCCTTGATTTCTTCTTGGTTAGCAACTGATTCTGTTGCAGAACCTTCTTGAGAAATAAGGTGATTGATACCATTAGCCAATGAAGCAGGAAGCTTAGGCTGGTATTTTAATCTTTCAATTTGTAATGGTGATAAATTTGTCATAAAAAGTTTCCTTTCTTCTTTTGCCTAAATTATACTATAAATACAGCGCTTAGCAAATTATATTTTTTAAAAAATACACAAAGAAGGAATGATTTTGATAAAATAATTATGGCTTGATAGCACGTCCCCACATAATAACTCTGGTTGATGTGCATTTACCGATAGCAAGACCGTCAACGTCAAATAAATAACATTCACTTGGGTCTTGGTTCATGAATTTTGCCGGATTTTCAACGATTCTGCCGTTCATATCATAAAGGTAATATACATTATTCCCTCCACGTTTGCAAGTTCCAACTCGTTCGCCTTGGTCATTATGGATACGATATGCAATACCGATTGCATAAACTTGTGTAATTGTTGCAAACAAGAAAGTTAATAGTGCAAAAACAAAGCTTTTTTTCATAAATTCATATCTCCTTTATTATTGAACGATTTTAATAAATAAAAGTTCAATATGATTATAATATTAACATAAATGATAGCTTAATAAGAATTGCTTTTACTTTGGGTTTTGAGGAATAAAAACTTTTTTAAAATTCCCTCTTGCATTTTTTTTTTGAGCAGGTTATATTAATTCATGTCGAAGCGGTTCAGGAAACCGAGAGGGTAACCGGAATCTGTAAGACAAAATGATAATTAAATATGGGAGCGTAGCTCAGTCTGGCCCTAGTGAGACGTAGTCGAACGAATTAAAGAATATGGCTCTAACCGGACTGAAAGACGCAAAGAATTGAAAATTAAATATGGGAGCGTAGCTCAGTCTGGTTAGAGCGCATGCCTGTCACGCATGAGGTCGCGAGTTCGAGCCTCGTCGTTCCCGCCATTATAAAAGAACCCTTTAAGGGTTCTTTTTTTGTTTTTAAACAGCTCGGCTCTTCTCACCTGTCTTGAATTGGCTCCACGCTCCCAGAGTTCCGCAATAGCAACACGGTTGCAGTTTGCTTCATCTGCTCGCTATCCGGACTAACTTCGTGTCATCCGTCTGCAAATCCGCTCGTCGTTCCCGCCATTTAAATTAAAAACCCTATTTTGAGGGCTTTTTGTTGTTTTGGTATTTCTTTTACCTTGTGTGTTTATGGTTAATTTTATTATATGTCAACGAAATTGAAGAATAATGCCCAGAACTACAAATTGATTTAATATAATACAAAAACATATTTCTCAACATTTATACTTGATTTCTTGGATATTAATTTTATTTTCATTATACTTAATTGAAGAATTAAAAGTTATAAAAAAAGATATATAACTTATTTGCTGATATAACTAATATTACGAACTCCATAAGCATTTTTTAAGTATCTTTTAAACGATCTTATATATTTTTGTATATTCATATCGACATCTTCAATTTTTTCATAATAGAAATCTAAAGTTTCATTTTTTATTTTAAGAGTTTTTTCTATATAATTGTATTCAATTCTTATATGTGAATTATCATCAGAAATTGTTACGCATTCAAATATTTCTGGTTCATTTGTCTCACATTGTTTTTTTATTTTAAAAACAAATATATTTTTATAATATCTAATTTGCGATTTGTTACACCAAGTATCAAAATATGTTTTATCAACATAATTTAAAAATTGTTCTCCTAAATTTATATTATGCTTTGGTTTTAATTTTGAAACAGCTGCACATCTTTCTTCTGACACATCAATACTATCAAGTTTTTCTATTAATTTATAATAATCTTTTTCCATTTCATTGTTATATTTGATTAGTTTTAAATCTTCTTTTATATCTTTCCAGTTTAATTCATCAATGTTTGGAATATCTTTAAACCAATAATCATACATAAAATCTAATAATTAGCATCATTAATATTTGAAAAATAATAATTAGTACTGTTTGAAGTCATTTTATTATCAAAAATTCTTTCTTTGAAATATTTTGTAGCACTGTCAGTTCTGCAACTTGAATAATCAAATTTATATTGATACTGTTCTTTTGAAAACAACAACGAGTCATATATTTCAGAATCAAAATCTTCATTTTCCTTTGCTAAATAATCAATTAAATAATTATAATTAAACATTTGGTTTAGGAGTTCGTGCTACACCTCTTGTTTTTGGAAGAGATGCGGTTTCTAAAAATCTTGCAAGTTCACTTGAAATCCTTAACTCCGTAAGATTACCGAACTCATTTTGTCCTACAATTAATTCGCCTGTTTTTTCATCAAAACCTCTCACTGATAAAGCATGAAAACTTACAATTTTTGTTCCATCAGAAAGTTGTATGCCATTTTTTCCATACAATCCTTTTGTACCATTTGACAACTCAAAAGTACCCCAAACTTCACCTAACAATAATTGTTCTTTTGGGGATAACCAACTTAAATCTAAATTGTTACCACTAACATCAATATCTTTTCTTGCAAGCTCATCTTTATTAAGCAGACAAACTTGTGAATGTTTTGGCATATTTTTAAAATCTTCTACTGTAAAATCCTCTAAATGTTGATTATCTTGAAATTTGACATCTTTAGAAGTTAGGAATTTATTTTTTGTTTGAAACCCCCAAGCACCATTATCTGTAATACTTGTTCCAAAGCGTTTAACAAATGCCATAGTAAGCAACGTAACATCTTTATCTCCATCCGGAAAATCTGCAACCTCTCTTTGCACACCATTTTCCTCCACAATGATTGTTTTATCATTCAATTCATCTTCTGTAATAATCACTTTTTCATCTTCATCATTAAATTAAACTTCCCAATATTTTCTACCGTTTGAATCAACCTTAGGTTCTTTGTTATACATTTTTGCGACTTCTTCATCGGACATAGTATCTAATTGTGCTAAAACAGTACAATATAAACTTTCACCTTGAGAATACGTACCAATATGTCCATCAACCTTATCACTACCAATATCTTGTAAAATTCTTTCTTTTCTTGCTTCTTCCAATTGATTTTTTGCTTTTCGTTCAGGCAAATTCTCTGTAGAAATACCATAATCCTGCAACTCTGCATAGATTTCATCTTTCGACATTTGACTCATATCTTTTAAATGATGTTCTTCCGGTAAATTTCGTGCGCCACTTAAATCAAACTTTTTAGATTTATTGTCGATAAAATATAACTCAGCTTCATTTGAAGTAAAAAATCCATCATCTAAAGAATCTTTTATTTGCTTATAACTCCAAATATTATCAATATTATTTCCATTTTGAGAATTATATTTTTTCAACTGTTCTACATATTGATTATACTCTGTTTCAGACACTTGTTTAAATTCGTTTTTAGATATTTTTCCATCATGGTTTTTATCAAATAATGAAAATATTGCACTAAGATTAAACTCTTGACTTTTGGGTTCTTGCAAATGTTTTTTTAAATACTCATCACGACCATTTATATAATTATTTATCTTATTTAAATTAAATTCATTTCCCATATACGCATCCTTGTTTAATTTTTTTTTGCTATTTTATATAACGGTATTTTTAAATAAAAACTTTAGTCTTTTAAAAAAAAAGTTACAAAAATTAACACATCATATTAGGATGAAATCTGATTAGATGTGAAATATCTTAAATTATGTAGAAAAATTTTCAACTTTAGTATTAATTTTTTAACTTTTACACCTTTGTCTAATTTAATTTTTTAAGAATTAAGTTATTCTTATAGAATGACAAATTATGTAAATAAATTATTGATTGAATTGGGAGAAAGTATAGAATTTACACCAGCAAAATGGATAAATAAATATTTAACAGGAAGCAAAAGCAAAAAGTGGTTATCAAACATTTTGCCGGTTGAGCTTTTATCAAAAAATGTAAAAGAAACTATCTCTGTATTAATTACGATTAATCAAAGTGGACAATTTTATAAAACTTTTCCGGATGAAATTTTATCACCGAATTATGGGGATAAGTGGGGCAGAAGTGCAAATTATATTGAAATTAATAATCGTGCGATAGCCCAAATGTATGATGTAGTTTGCAAAAACGGAATATTGAGTTCAATAAAAATTTTGCCTGCAATTCCACCTTCTCCAAAAAGTTGGGCAAATTGTGTTATTCTTTCTCAAATTTTCCCTAATATTTATGGTGATGGTTACAATAAAGGCAATGAAGAAAATTCGATTTATGGTATAAAATTGAATGCAGGTTATAGCAGAAATATTATAGATTTTGATATTGACATGCCGGCGTTAGAACAATTTAGAGCATTTAATGATTTAGCTCACCTGCATGGCTTGAAGACAGGATTTAGAACAGTGATTTCTGCCGACCAAATCAAAGTTGCAAAACCTTACGAAGAGGATGTGACTTTTGATTGGCATAATCAAGAACATCAAGAACTATTTATAGAAGAACACGTAAAACTTATTAAGACAGGATTTGAAGCAATATTTATTGATTCCGCAAAACATATAGGCGGATATGATATGGAAAATTATGCAGGAGTAGGAGCTTTACCGGATTATAATCAGATGCAATATATTTTACATGAAATCAGAAGTCGTTCGGGCTGTACTTCTATTAGTTTTGTAGGAGAGAAAAGCACTGAAGATTTTGCAAGATATGAAAATCTTGGACTTACAACCGGTACAGCATTTATTCCACCGGATAATTATGATAAGGTAAAATGTTGGTCAAAAAAATTAAAATATAACAAAATATATGCCCCGGGGATAGAAATTTCAAACGATAATGATACGGGCGGCAGAAGTTATGAAGCTCGATTGAACAGAATTAATTCCGCTCTTTTTGCGTATGAATACCCAAGTGATAAACTACCGAGCTTTATGCAGATGGAAGACTTATTCCCATTAAGATACGATACATCAACACATACATTAATGATGACAAACCCATCTTTTTCTACCGACGGAACACCAATAAGCCACTGGGAAAATCTTTTTACAAAAGAAGATGGAAGAAATTATAATGCGAAAGTTGGCGAACTTTTTAAATATGCTATGGAGTTGTAATAATTATCGTTGTGTTTAATAAAAAAATTAAATGTTAGCAACAACTCATCTGCTCATTTTTCACAACCCATTGTAACAATTTCTTAACAAATTCTAAAGTTTTCTAAAAATTTGCCGATATATAAAATAAGAATAAAATTAAGGACTCTTATGACAGACGGTAGAATTGACGGACATTTTAGAATAGATAAAGGTGGTATAACTCAAGGCATTCAAAAGGAATTAGGCTTGAGTAGTCAAGAATGCAAGCAATTAGGAAGTGTGTGGACTCAAATAATAAACGAGTTTGACGACTCAAATAACATGCAAGTTTCAAACAACAAAAATGAAACACCAAATAAAAACAATAATTATGAAGTTCACAAGGATGCTATTGTGCAATTTTCTAAAGATTGTTGGAAAAGAATTGTTGATTTAGTCAACAAAACTCTGCATAAAAATATTCAAATAGAAGAAGTAGAAAATCTAGAAGAAACGGCTAACACATCACCTAAAAACAATAACGATACTGCAACAACAAATAAACAAAATATAGAAAACGCATACAATGAATTAAAATCAATGACGGGTTTGTTTGTTCAGAAATACAAACTTGATGAAAACAAATTTACCAAATCGTTAGAACAAGCACGACAAGGAACATTAAACAGTTTGCCCGAAAATATTTGTAATTCGGCAGATTTTGCAATGAGTATGTTGATGGAAGTTTTTAACGAATTAATGCCAAATAATAAAAAAGAAGCAGTTAAAAATGCGTTGATAGAAGTTGCACAACATTATAAAGACATTGAAGGAGCAAATATTGCAAAAGTTTCTTGCAAAGATATAATCGAAAATCCTAAAAAAATTGATGAATTAACAAATATGTATGTTCCTATTGAAACAGAGAAATTTACCCAAGTTGCAAAAGATGCAATTAGTGAATTAATCAATAATTTTGACAAAATGACTTTCCCTAAAGAAGTAGATAAACAAGACGTTTTAAACAAACTAAAAAATTATAATCCGGAAAATATTCAAAACCTTGATGGGCATGATAGATTTGGCTTAAAACTTAATGAAAATCCATCTAAGGCTGATATTGCAGTTGCAATTTTAAGCGATATTTTGGGCATGAATGGAGCTAAAGAAGATAGAGAAATAAAATCAGAAATAACTTTACGCCAAACTGCAGTTAATAATGTTATGAATATGTATGACGATGATATGACATTAAGAGGAACAAAATTCAGTGAAGTTAAAAATAGAGCAGAACAACATCAACAGGCGATTGATGAAGCCAGAAGCTACATAAAATCAAACTTTAAAGCTTCCGGTTTAGATAAACAAGTTGACGAAAAATTGTTTATGGAATGTTTAAATAACATTACACTTGATATTGAAAGCAAGGGAGCAGGCAGGGTTGAAGACGATATCTTAGCGATTGAAACAAATGATACTGATATTTCAGAATGGACAGCAGAAGGAACAACGCAAGCAAGAATGGTTAAATTATTAGTCCACGAAGCTTACCACTTATACCTTGAAAAAGATGGTAAGCACACTAAAGAAGCCACAAAAGAAGAGGAAGCTACCGCTGAAATGTTAGCACTAAGAACAATGGCAAACTTGTGCAAAAATGATTCTTCTTTAAAACCGTTTGAAATCTACGGACAATCAATTAGCGATTTTACTTCCAACGAAACAATCGCCAATAATCCAAAATTCAATTCTGACTTTTTAGCAAGTTATACAAAACATACAGGCACGGTAGAAGATGCTATCAGGAAGGCGAAAGAGAACGTAAAATTGTAAAATTCATTCGTGCTACAATGAAGCAATGAGTAATATTTTAGAGCCTTTAAAACTAACCAGAAAAGATGGAAAAGTTGTAGATGTAATTTTCTATGACAATGCTAGTATTGATGTAGTTGAGATTTTAGATATCAAGAAACTCAAGTTTGAAGGTCTGAAAACAAAAGATATCAAGAAAGCTTTGATACGAGATGTTGTATTTAAGAATGATGAAAAATTGTATCTTCAAAATAAAACATCAAATATTATGGCATTACTCCCACGAAAACATTTAACTAAAATTATATCAACAGTTTTTAGACGAGATATTGAGAGTAGATATTCATACTTAAAAAAAGAAATAATTTCTAACGTAGATACAATTTTCTACAATGCAATTCCAATATTAAAACACCCGGAATTAAAATCTGAAATCTTGTATGATTATCAATACATTCATCGTTTTGCATTGCCATTAAAAATTGGTGATGTATTATTTTTAGTAATGATTACTGTGAAAGAACGTATTGACCATGATGACATCACTATTGATGAATTTGCAATTTATGATATGTATTCAGAGGCTCAAAAACGTAAAAATCCATTTGGTAGTTCCTCCACAGCTTCTGTAGAAAAAAATCCTATGACCACCTGTAGCCATTACCAAATGGATACTTACAGTATAAACGATTTAAGAGCCTTTGTCAATCGTAGTATAACAAATTTTGAATAACTAATTAGGTAAAATCATTTGATGGTTCGTAGGTCGTGTTGGACAATTGTCATCCAACACGACAAATACTTTTTATTTTTCGCATTTACATTTTTTCTTAAAAATTTTCAAAAAATGTTTGTCACAGCATTTACAATTTTTTTCAGCACAATTTTTACAACATTCACATTTGCAATTAGCTCCTGTTTGAGAACCACAATCACATTGTTCTTTAACACAATTGCATTCTTTTGCACAATCGCAATTTGAACATTCGCAAGCAAATGCTGAATTAATAGTAAATCCAAATGCTGTAAATAAAATTAAAAATCCTAGTAATTTTTTCATAAATTTCTCCTTTTATTAACATACCCCCATAGGGTATATTAACATTATACTCAATTTTTCTATTCTGTCAATGATACAACCTCAAAACTTGTAAATATCTACACATTTGACTTATACCCCATAAGGGTATATAATATTTAGTATATATTTTTTAGAGGTGAATATGATTGATAAAGAATGCAAATGTACTAAAACCAAACAACGTACTGATGAAGAACGCAATAAACTTATAAACCGCTTAAGCCGCATTGAAGGACAAATAAAAGGCATCAAAAGAATGGTTGATGAAGAAGCATATTGCACAGATATTTTAATCCAATCTTCTGCGGTTACTTCCGCCATCAATTCCTTCAACAAAGAATTATTGTCAAGCCATATTCACACCTGCGTTGTTCAAGATATAAAAAACGACAAATTAGAAGTTGTTGATGAGCTTGTAAAAATAATACAAAAATTAATGAAATAAAGAATGATTACTGTGAAAGAACGTATTGACCATGATGACATCACTATTGATGAGTTCCCATCTTTTTAACATATTTTATCTCTATGCTACAATGAAGCAATGAGTAACACTTTAAACCCTTTAAAACTAACCAGAAAAGATGGAAAAGTTGTAGATGTAATTTTCTATAACAATACTGTTATTGATAATGTAGGAATTTTGGATATCAAAAAACTCAAGTTTGAAGGTATGAAAACCAAAGATATCAAGAAAACTTTGATACACAATGAAGTTTTAAAGGGTGAAGATAAAATTTATCTTCAAAACAAATGTTCTAAAATGATAGCAGGATTATCAAAAAAGCATTTGAATAAAATTATTTCAACTGTATTTACAAAAGATAATGAAGGGAAATTTAGCTATCTCAAAAAAGAAATAATAACAAATATTGATTTTATTTTTTATTCAGCAATACCGATTTTGAAGCATCCGGAATTAAAGAAATTTATGTTATATGATTATCAAATTATTCATAGATTTGCCATTCCATTGAAAATAGGTGGTTTGATTTTTCTTGTAATGATAACTGTAAAAGAAAGAACAGATTCACAAGACACTATTCTTGATGAATTTTCTATCTATGATTTATATTCAGAAATACAAGAAAACAAAAAATCACTTGATAGTCCCTCTACGGTTTCTGTAGGAAATAATCCTATGACCACCCGTAGCCATTACCAAGTGATTACTTTCAGTATAAACGATTTAAGAGCCTTTGTCAATCGAAGTATAACAAATTTCGGGTAACTTAAAATTGCTGTCAGGGAATCCCTGACCTACTTTTTATTTAAGTTTGTTGGTCGTGTTGGACAATTGTCATCCAACACGACAAATGAATATTTTTTTGTCGTGTTCAATGAAAAATGTTGAACATAACCTACGATTTTATTATAAAGCTTAAAAGTTTTTGTCAGGCACTAAAAGTAGATGAAATATTAAGAATTATAAAAAAATTAAAACGACAATTATTATATTTTTACAACATGTTCATTCAATGCAGGTTTTATTGGTGCAGTATTTTTATCCTTGTTAATATAGTTAAGTTGTACATTCGTTGGATATGTTTCTTGATAATCTGTTATATAGACTTTTCCATTCAAATCAATCAGAACTACATCCATATTTTTGCAAATTATTTTATCATTTGCATTCGGCAAAATTTCATCCATTGTTTTTCTGGTGCTTTTTACTTTAAAATTTTTAGTCAAACGTCCTGTAATTCCGATATCTGTAAGGGTATTTTCATAGAATAATTGGAAATAGTCAATGATTTGGTTTAGTGCTATGTATAACTCTTCTTTTGTATTGAATTCATTATAGCGTTTCAAAAAATCTTCTCTAACTTTTTCTAATACCTCTTTATACAACTGTGCTAAATCATCTTGTTGAAATCCTTTAAATTCTTGTATTTTTCCATTTGGAAAACTTCTTGAATTTATACCAAAATTTTCAGGATGTTCCAACAAAATAGGTAATAGTGTATTTATGGTATTTGCCATTCTTGTCGTGTAAGCCTCTCGCAATTTTTGTGCGATTTCATGCTTGCCTTCACGTTCCCTTAGTACTGAATTATAATACAATGATTGGAATGGGTTAAAAGATAAATTAAAACGTACAAATTTATAATCATCATAATGTTTATTAAATTTATCTACAAGATTTTCCATTCTTTTTTGAGTATTTTTGTCTTGTACATGCCAACCCGCTGTATCAAACAAAATTTCTTCATTGCAAGTATCATGCAACATTTTCGATAGGTCTAGGTAGTCATATTCTTTACCCGCTTTATCTTTCGCTGTAATCATTGAGCTATCTGCATCATGGAATAAAACTTGATAATTATACACTCTTTTTCGTTTAAAAATATTAAAACCCATTTTTTTGTTTAAGTTCTGAAAATCATCACAAAAATTTTTAAAATCCTCAAAATCAATTTTAGCAATTGTATTTTTATCTCTATAAAAACTTTCCGGTCTGGCATCCGCATAACAATGAGCACACATGTTATTGCAACCACGTTGCAAGATGATTGCTAAAGTTCTATCAGCAATACTTTTTATTTGTTTCATTGTCAAATTTCCGATAGTTTTTAGTCCTTCTTGAATACCTTCTAATTTATCCATATCAAACTTATCTAAAGTCCAATATTTAACAGGAGTATGTGATTTTTTCAAACTAGCTTGACGTTTTGATAGATATTCAGCGTAATTTCCACCTTTAAAACTTTGTGTTGGTTGTACATAAATTGAAGAATTTGTGATATGATTTAATATTTTCATGTTTTACCTCTAATAAGATAAAACTCGTAAATATTAAATTTGCTAATATAAAAAATACCGAACAAATTGTAACAATAGTAAGTTGAATTGAAATACCTATAGCAACATCCTTTTAACACATTTCACCTTCGTGCTACAATAAAGCAATGAGCAACATTTTAGAGCCTTTAAAATTAACCAGAAAAGATGGAAAAGTTGTAAATGTAATTTTCTACAATAATGCCGGTATTGATGATGTTGAGATTTTAGATATCAAAAAACTCAAGTTTGAAGGTATGAAAACTAAGGATATCAAGAAATCTTTAATTCATAACGAAGTTTTAAAGGGTGAGGATAAAATTTATCTTCAAAACAAACATTCTAAGATGATAGCAGGATTATCAAAAAGACATGTCAATAAGATTATATCAACCATTTTTACTCGTGATATTGAGAGTCGACACGCTTATCTCAAAAAAGAATTAATATCTAATGTTGGTTTGGTATTCTATTCTGCAATTCCAATATTAAAACACTCTGAATTAAAAAAACCACTTTTATATGATACACAAATTATTCACAGATTTGCATTACCTATAAAAATTGGCGGGTTTGTTTTCTTTGCAATGATAACAGTAAAAGAAAGAATCGATTTTAAAGATGCTGAAATTGATGAATTTACAATATATGACTTACATTCAGAAGTTCAACAAAACAAAAAATCACTTGATAGTTCCTCTAAGGCTTCTGTGGATAAATCCATGACCTTCCTTAGCCATTACCAAGTGATTACTTTCAGTATAAACGATTTAAGAGCCTTTGTCAATCGTAGTATAACAAATTTCGGATAACTATAAAATTACTGTCAGGGAATCCCTGACCTACTTTTAATTTAAGCCATTGAGGTATGTTGTAACTTCTGTCGTATTTGGATTAAAGTCTATACGTCTTGTTTCTTCATTGTTTTCGTTATAATTACTTCTTGCTAACCAGTAACAATGTTCATCAAATTTTTTATCACCATAATAGAACCACAATCCATCTGTACGTTTGCCATTATCATCAAGAATACGAATAAATACACTCCGGTTATTATCTTCTTCGCCTGAATATTCAATATTATATTTTATATTATTGTCTTTCAAATACTGTTCATATTCTTGCGGCGTTGTGTCATATGAAATATTTTCATTTACTAAATTTTCTACAATCGGATCATTTTTATCAAAGACTTTAGTTGTCATATCAATTTTATTGTCTTTATTTCGGAAAATCATTTGACTTGGTTTGCCATCCTTATATTCCGTAAGTTCATAACAATTCCAGGAAGAATAATTATCGCCATCATAATGAATAACTAATTCTTCATCTCCTTTTTTATTTTTTAAAGTTAAAAGAGTATTACCCATTGTACAAGTTGAATCTATATCAAAATCTTTTCCCATTACTTTACCTTGTGATTCAAGCCAATTAACCATATTGCTTAAAGACATTTGTGGAATTGTTTTGTTATGATTTACAAAACTAAGTCCATAAGCACGAGAGGCGGAACTTACTTGGGAAGTCATATATTCTTGATTAGAGCGTTGTGTACTATTTTCAGCATCAGAAATAGCAGATGAATCAGTTTTATTTTCACCTTTAGAAACTACATTGTAATTGTAATAAGGAGTATATCCGATTTTATTCATGCATCACCCAAAATCCGCCTACTATATAAATAAAGTGTTTTAAATGACAAAAATTGCTTAATTAAATATAATAGTAACAAATTGTAACGAAAAATATTTTGTAGAACGTGAAAGGTGATAGAGGTTTTTGTCTTTTAATATATTTTAATGTTGCGATTGCTTCTTGAACACAGGCTATCCAAATTGTGAACTTTTGTAACAAATGTTTCTATTTATGTTATAAAAAGTCAATTTTTTTTTAAAGAAAAACTTTATATAAGTAAGGTTAGGTAAAAAATAGGTTAGGTAGGTTATGATTAATAATATCACGTCTATGGACATGCGTCCACAGATGGCGGTAACTAAACCAACGGCTTCCGTGTCCGGTTTTAGTATGCCACCAATTCTGGGGTTTAAAACGCCAGTCTTAAATCAGAAGGCATTAATAAAGGTTAAAAAAATAAAAAGGGGCGATAATATAATTATCCCCGGATACATAGATTCTGACTATGTTGATGTGGTGGAAGAAGAAGTTCCAATGCAATATAGTAGTGGTGGAGGTACGAATTTCTTTGAAAGTTCAGGATTTGCTACGCCACCTATAAAAAGACGAATACAATATTTGAAAAATTGTTATATCATAGATTATATTCAATCTCCACGAGCCCGTTGCGGTTTAGGAAGTGAAGCAATTAAAAATCTTGCTGAGAAAGCTATGTTTGACTCGAAAGCTGATGGGAGAATTGTGACTTTTTCAGCTCCAATGACCAAAGAGTCATCACCGGCATTATTTTTCTATAAACTTGGATTTAGGTTTACGAGTCCGGAAGCGAATGAATATATGGAGGAATGTCTGATTAAAAAAATACCCGATATTCCGGCTCAAGTAGGAATGATGTATTTACCAAAGAGCCGGTTGCATAAACTGTTACGATACGGAGAACTTTTCTAATGGCTGATGTTAATAACAACATATTAGAAGGACACTATTCTTGTGAAACAAAAGTGAAACGTCCCGCAATGACTGTGGCAGATGCACCGGTTGTGTTACCTAAACATGCGCTTTTTTCAGAAAAAGAAGCTAAACAAAAAATAAAAGCTTTAAATACTGATATTTATGAAGGTACTAAAAAGGAGAAAGACAAAAATGAATTCAATAAGTCGTTATATTTTAAAATTTTTGGTGGCGTTGGTGTTGCAGCAGCAGGTATCGCCGGTATTGATAAAATACGAAAATGGTTGGGAAAAAATAAATAATTATTAAAACATAAAATATTTCCACCATATAAACGATGGCTGGCATGTTGGCATGATGTAAAGTATTAAAGGGAGGAAGCAATCTTTTAAAGATTAGTCCTCTCAAAGACTATGGGTAGAGGATTTTTTGGTTCTCAAAACATGATGATGTTAAAGAGGTAAGTAAGTTGAAAAAATTCAAGTTCCGATTACAAGTCGTACTTGATATGCGAGAAAAAGAACTTGAAGACCGACGTAGAGAGATGGCGAGAGTTGCAGAAGCTTTAAATCAGCAACAAGAAAAACTTCAAGGTATCTTTAAACATCAAGAAGAAAATAATCAGGCGCAAGAAAATCTTGCGATGTCAGAAAATCTGGATATTTTTCAATTAGAAGAACACAGGACATTTGGTATAAAACTGATTACGGATGCTAAAAATCAAGAAAGAATAATTGATAACACAAAAAGAATTCTTGAGCATAAACAAAAAGAGGTTAAAGAAGCGCATCAAAAAGTCGAAGTTCTTAAACGATTAAAAGAAAAACAGGAAAAAGAATTTTATCAAGAATTTCTTCATAATGAAATGAAAGAAATAGATGATATAACATCAGCAAGATTCAAGGTTAACTAAAATGACACAAGCACTATTTGGAAATCTAAACAATACAATAAATCAACAGAATTTGGCAGACAATTTGTCAAATTTAAAAAATTCTGTAAAAACAACTTCTTTTGATAACAAAAATACAGATTTTCAACAACTTTTTGCAAAACAAAATGCAATATCGCAAAATAATAAACCAAAAACTCAAACTGTTCCAACTCCTGCTAAAACAAATTCCATTGGTAATTCTTCATTACCTCAAAAAGCTTCCGGAGAAAAAACAACTCTCGCTGCTTCTGTTGAAAATATTTATCAAGATATCAATGATTTAATGTCATTGCTTAAACCTGAGAATATAGATGATAGCTCTAAGAAGGAAATCATAGAAGAAGCGGTTGAAGAAGTCGCAAAAGCTGTTGAAGAAGTTGTCGAAGACACTGCTGCAGATATTACATCAGAAATTACTGATAACATTGATATTCTTTCTACAATCCAAAATATGATTTCTCCACAATCAACTGTTGTTACGCAAAATGAAGATGTGCAAGCTGATGAAGATATTAATCTTGATGACGAATTGACAGTAACTTTGAATGGCAAAGATTTGGATAGTTTTTTAAATGATTTTGAATTAAATAATGTCACAGAAGAAGTTGTAATTCCAAAACCAGATGTAAAATCAAATGAAGTTGAAAGCAAATCGTTAGAAGAATTGGTAGATGAAGAAACATTAAAAGAATTAAACATTGAATCAATTGAAGTTGAAACATCAAATGACGACAGCTCTTCAGATGATTTTATGCAAAATCAAACTCCGGAAGAACATGGCATTAAAGCAATGTTAAATACACAATCCGACTTTGCAGAAGTAAAAACTGAAATGCAAACTTCTGCTCAAGCGGCTCAAAAAATAAATCAAACAACTCAAACTACTTCTGATAAAATTATTGAACAGATTTCTAAACAAATGGAAAATTTACAAAATGGTTCTAAAGTAAATTTAATTATGAATCCGGAAAGCTTGGGTAAGGTTTCTATTCAACTTATTAATACAGAAGAAGGTTTATCGGCTCAATTTACTGTTGCAACACAGGATGCTAAAAATCTTATTATGAAGGGACTTGATGGGTTGAAAGAAACACTTCTTGCTCATGGAGTGAATGTAGACAATGTAACA
The DNA here is from genome assembly GCA_934754425.1 of uncultured Candidatus Melainabacteria bacterium. Lineage (GTDB taxonomy): Bacteria > Cyanobacteriota > Vampirovibrionia > Gastranaerophilales > Gastranaerophilaceae > CAG-196. The sequence continues at coordinate 125,586 of CAKVIN010000001.1, forward strand.
GTAAAGCTAAGTGAGGCTCAAGAGGGCGAATATAATTCTGATTGGACAGAACAAGAAGGTTCAAGAGGTGGAAACAAAGAACAAAATCAAAGCAGGCAAAATAAAGAACAAGAAAATTTTGAGCAAATGATGTCTTTAGAAAATAATGATATAGAAAATGGTAATGTATAAATAAACAGACTGGAGAGAGTTATGAGCACTGTATCAAATGCAATAACAACAATGCAAAATCAAACAGCATATAATCAATCAAATTCTGAACGAACTACAGGCATGACAAATGATAGTAACATGTTTTTGAATTTGATGTTAGCACAATTAAAAAGTCAAGATCCGACACAACCTACTGATAACACAGAATGGTTATCTCAATTGGCACAATATTCTTCTTTAGAGCAAATGACACAAATGAATTCCGGCTTAGAAAACTGTGCTAAGTATATTTCTGCTCTTTATAACGACATGGCTTATAATTCAGAAATCACTCAAACTCTTTCTATGATAGGAAAAGAAGTTACACTACAAATTCCTGATGAAAATGATAGTTCAAAAACAACAGAAGTGTCAGGTACTGTAACAGAAGCAAGCTTCAAAGACGGGACAGGTAAAATTAAGATTGATGGCAAATACTATTCAATTGCTAATATTACATCAATTAGAGAACCAAAATAAACACGTAGACACTAAGAAGTGTAGAAACTTCAATTTATACTTTTTATCTCAGACAACAACAGGAGGACGACATAAATGTCACAAGCATTGCATACAGCAAGTACCGGTATAAATGCCGGACAATCCCAGATTAATGTTATCGCAAATAACGTCGCAAATATTAATACGACAGCTTTTAAATCAGCTAATATGACTTTTGAAACATTGTATTCAAGAAATTTGTCATATGGTAGTGCAGCTACAAAAGATGGTGGCGGTACAAACCCTAAACAAATAGGTCTTGGCGTTAAAATTGGCGGCATTACAAGAGATTTTACTTCCGGAGATTTTGTTAGTACAGGAAGAGATATGGACCTAATGATTTCCGGCAATGGCTTCTTTGTTGTTCAAGATTCTGCAGGCAAATTATATTACACTCGTGATGGTGTATTTAGTTGTGACTCTGAAGGAAATATTGTTAACCAATCCGGCATGAAAGTTGTTGCAGCAAAATCAGCATACACAAATGCCAGCTCCGGTGAAACAGTTCAAATTCCTAAAAATATAAGTACTACTATTAAAGGCGACCCAAATATTGGCACCAGAAAAACCAGCGAATTAAATAATGCAAATATTAAAGCCGGTAATATTTCTGTTACAATAAGCGGAAAAGATGCACAAGGACACGATGCTACAGCAAATGTTACATTAAACATAGCAAAAGGTGATCCGACTGTAAATGAAATTATTGGAGCTTTTAATACACAAATTCAACAACAATTACAAGCTGCCGGTGTAACTGCAAATGTAAACTTTACCGCTGCTAATGGCGCAATTTCTTATACCGGTGATTTAAAATTTAATGAAGAAGGCACTACAAGTAATTTTGTCGGAGAAACGGGATTAAGCAGCACAAAAAAGACTTCTGAAACGATAAATCAAGTTGTTACGATTTCAGAAATGGTTAATTATAATACATCAATTACATTAAAATCAACTACTGTTGATGAAAACGGTATTATTGCCGGAACATATAGTGATGGCTCAATTCTTACACAATACCTTGATGGAACTTCTACTGTTCAATGGAAATACACAACTCCACAAGGTGTAACAATTAGAGGAGATGCTGTTTCTGCAACAGGTGCTACGATTGAAAACTCAAATTTTGTAATTGAATTGGCAACCATGGTTAATGAAGAAGGTCTGGTATCTATTAATAATAACCTTTGGGAATGGGCAGCTGACGTTGGTGATGTTTATTACGGCATGGCAGGAGAGGTATCTTTTGGTTCAATAGAATCCGGCGGTTATGAAGGTTCTAACGTAGATATCGCTTCCGAATTGTCAAATATGATTATGGCACAAAGAATGATTCAGATGAATTCCAGAGTATTCTCAACCGCTAGTAGCGTAATGGAAACTTTGGCATACTTAGGACAATAGATAGTGAGTTGAATGGTTGAAAGGCGCATAAGTTGAAGAGTTTGTTATAGATAATAAAAATGAATAGCAAATCTTACTAAAGTTATTCTTAAAACGAACTTCTCAACTTCTAAACTTCTCAACTTCTAAACTCCCAAAAAGGCATGCCTTTTTTGAAATATTTTTCAAAAAAACGTGTCAAGTTGTTAACAAAAAACATTGTACTTTACAAAACTTAATATTTTAAACATGGTCGAAATCCATGTAAATCATGGGTTTCAGCATGTTTAATAAAATCGGAAAAGTTGTTACAAATACACTCTTGTACACGGCATGTTTTCTGGTATATAATACTATAGAGGGTTGGGGAAATGTTAAAACCATCACAAAACAAAGAAAACACCCGAGATAATCAATCAGGATGTTTGCAAAATGGTAATACTGAATTTATACCTGCTGCAAATTGGGGTGAAGATGTTGATATAGATGTTTCTCAGGTGAAAAAAAACCTTCAGGAAATAAAAAAAGATATAGCACATTCAAAAGTTAAAATAGTTGCAGTTACAAAATATTTTGGACTAAAATCAATAATTGCCGGCTACCAGACGGGAATAAGGAATTTTGGGGAATCAAGAGCAATCGAAGCTACAAAAAAAATAGAACAACTGCCGGATGAAATCAGAAAAAATTCAACTTTTCATTTTATCGGGCATCTGCAATCAAACAAGGTTGAAAAAGTTGTTAAATATTTTGACATCATTGAATCAGTAGATTCATTAAAAATAGCAAAAGCAATTTCCAAGTCAGCCTGTTCGTTAAATAAAAGAGAGAAGGTTTTATTACAGATAAATAATGCAGGGGAAGAACAAAAGAGTGGTTTTAGCAAAAATACTTTGAAAACTGAATTAAATGAGATATTATCTCTAAAGGGAATAGAAGTTCTTGGCTTAATGAATATGGCACCGCTTAATGTTGACGAAGCAACAATAGAAGGATTATTCAAGGACGTAAAAGAGTTTAGAGATGAGTTAGAAAGAGAGTTTGACGTTACACTTCCGGAACTGTCAATGGGAATGAGTAACGATTACAAAATTGCACTCCGTGAAGGAGCAACAATCATCAGAATAGGCAGAAAGTTATTTAAGTAAGTTATAAATTGGAGGAGAAATGGCATTATCAGAAGGATTAAAAGGGTTTGTAAACTTTTTCACTAAAAGTTTTAATGAAGGAAATGAAGAAGATGCGTTCATGGATTTAGTAGATCGTGACGGTGATTATGATACAGATGGTACTTTAGCTCTAGATACTATGTATGGAACAAAAGTTAATAATAAACCAGAGCGTTCTTTTGAAAGAGAATCAAAAGTTGTTTCTCATCCAAGTTCATACAAATCTGGCGAAGTTACTGTAATTGAACCTCGCTCATTCTCTGAATCAGCTCAAATTGTAAAAAAATTGATTGATAAAAAAACAGTTATTTTACACCTTGATTTGTTAGATAAAGAACAATCTCAAAGAACAATCGATTTTGTTTGTGGCGCTGCTCACGCTCTTAGTGGTACTGCTCAAAAAATTAGCGATATGGTATTTATTTTCACTCCAAGCAATGTTTCTTTATCTGTAGAAAATGGTGCTATGCAAAGCAAATTTTCTGAAGCTTTATGGAATAAACCTCTTTAAGAAGAGAATTTAAAACTTTAAATCGCATAACCTTTATCTTTAAGATTTAGCAATAATGCGGAATGAAGTATGGAAAAATTTTTAATAATATATTGATTTGTGATAGTTGGATTTTCAGGATGCTTTTTTAGCATCCTTTTTCTTGTGCTACACACGTAGACATTTGGTCGGCTGTTTGGTATGGACTACAAGCTTTTATAGTTACTACCAGCTCCGCCTCGAAGTGGGACTACAAGTATATCGTGTATTTATTCCCGCACGTAGACATTTGGTCGGCTACAGGGTTAAAACGACAAGATTATTTAAAAAAACTACCAACTCCGCCTCGAAGAGAGCTCAAAAGAGTGCCACGTCATTGCAAGAAAATTTAGACTTTAATTTTATAATTTTATATGATTTTTCGAAAATTTTCGTGGCAATCCAGATATAGGCACCAAGATTACAGACTTAACGACTAGATTGCTTCCATCCCATTCACAACGACTAAGCGTGGGACTATTGCTCAAACGTATACACTCTCGCCATCTAAAGACGAGAGTGCATACACTAAAATTAAAATTATTCTATGCTTCCAAAATCTGTCTAACAAGTTCGTTAACAGTTTTAGGGTTAGCTCTACCTTTTGTTTCTTTCATAACTTGACCAACAAAGAAACCTAATAAGTTTGTTTTACCGTTCTTGTAAGCTTCAATTTCTTTAGGGTGAGCTAATACAATTTTTTCAACAATAGCTTTGATAGCGCCTTCGTCAGAAATTTGGCTCAAGCCTTTCTTTTCAACGATAGCAGAAGCTTTGTCACCATTTGTAATCATATCTTCTACAAGAATTTGTTTACCGATGTTGTTAGAAATTGTTCCCTTTTCAATCAAGCTGATTAATTCAGCAAGGTTTTCAGGAGTCAATTTTGTTTCAGTAATTTCTACTTTGTTTTCTTTTAAGTAAGCTGCAATTTCACCCATAATGAAGTTTACAGCAATTTTTGCATTAGCGCCTAATTCCAAAACTTTATCGAAGAATAATGCTAAAGGCATTTGCTCAACGATAACACAAGCATCATATTCGCTCAAACCAATGCTCATATATCTTTGACGTTTTGCTTCCGGTAATTCAGGCATTTTTGCTTTGATTTCTTCCACCCATTCTCTAGAGATTTCAAGCGGCATCAAATCTGGTTCTGGGAAGTATCTGTAATCGTGTGCATCCTCTTTACCTCTCATAGAGCGAGTTTCTTTCAAACCATCATCCCAAAGTCTTGTTTCTTGAACAACTTGTCCGCCTTCTTCTACGATTTCGATTTGTCTGTCGATTTCATATTCAATAGCTCTTTGTAAAGCAGAAAAACTGTTTACGTTCTTGATTTCAGCTCTTGTACCGAATTCTTTAGAACCTTTTGGCATAATTGAAATGTTTGCGTCACATCTCATAGAACCTTCTTCTAAGTTACCGTCACAAACACCTAAGTATCTAACGATTTGACGAAGTTCTTCCATATAATTTCTAGCTTCTTCACTTGATCTCATATCAGGTTCTGATACGATTTCCAAAAGTGGAGTTCCGGCTCTGTTTAAATCGACTAAAGAATAAGTTGCGCCATTAATACCTGCAGCACCTACGTGAACAAGCTTTCCTGCATCTTCTTCTAAGTGTGCTCTTGTAATACCAATTCTCTTACCTTTTACATCAATATAACCATTTACGCAAATCGGTTCATCATATTGTGAAATCTGATATCCCTTTGGAAGGTCAGGATAGAAGTATTGTTTTCTATCGAATTTACATCTTGAAGGTATTGTACAATTTAATGCCAAACCTAACAAAATACCCATATTTACACATTCTTTATTAAGAACAGGCAATACCCCAGGCATACCCAAAGTAATAGGGCTGATTTGACTATTTTGTTCGTTACCGAATTCTGTTGAATCAGGTGCAAATATTTTTGATTTTGTTTTGAGTTGTGCGTGAACTTCCAACCCAATTACAACTTCATACTTATCTCTTAAATCTGTCATAATTTTTTATCCTCACTATATAGTTTAATTTTATCATAAAGATACGTTTTTTAAATGTTCAATCTTTAATTCCGGTCGCAAGATAATAGAAATCGCATCAATGCGGAATTTTTTGTATCCTTTATTTTCTTGCAAATACAAAAACGCACCTTGTTTCATATGTTTGTATTTTTCCTTTGTTATTGCACCTAGTGGCGAGCCGCAAACATTTGTCTTTCTTGTCTTAACTTCTATAAAAACAATAACTCCCTTTTCTTCAGCCACAATATCAATTTCGCAAGATTTTGAAAAACGCTTATTTGTTTCAATTATTTCGAAACCATGTTTTTCCAAATATTTACGAGCAATTTCTTCGCCGTTTTTTCCAATTGAAATATTCGTCATAAATTTATCCTAACCCCTATCTTTCTATGTACAAAAGATAAGAATCTCTTTCTTTGTAGTATTGTTTTACATTTTCATTCTTTGCCCAGTCTAATACCAATGGAAAAATTTGCGCTTTTGCATAATCTTTTACCATATATATCCAATAACCATGCCCTTTTTCTAATGAATTTAAATAATTTGATGCATTATTTTCATTTTTTTTGTTAATTGGCATTTCATAAACATCATCAGCAAAGAAATTATTCTTGCCGGAATAAAACAAATAACTCGCAGCAGATGCGTTATTAACAAGAATTATGTCTTTTTGAGGATTATAATATTCTTTAATAATCTTCACTAGTTTATCTGGAGAATATTTAACAAAATGCTCTGATGATGTAATATTTTTTAAATATGCAAGGTTATAACTGCAATAGTTCATTAAAGTTAGTATAATCGCAAGTGGTAAAACTATTTTATTACGAATTTCTAAGGGTTTTAAAATTAATAACAAAACCACCGGAAAGAAATAAAGTCCGACTCTGTTTGCAAATGGATAAATTTTAAAAAATGCTGCAGCAAGAACAAAAATAAACATACAAATTAAAAAGAATCCTTGTGCATTTTTCTTTTTTGCATAAGCCAAAATTCCAGTAAAGAATAAAATAATAGTTGCCAATGTCAAAGAATTAGGATAAAAATAGAATTTAAAATTCAAAACCAGAAGTCTTATAAGCTCTTTAAATGAAAAATTCCAGAATCCACCGTTCCAATATCCAGGGAAAACCGCATTCATATTTATTGATGATTGCTTCAAATCAAAATAATAAAATAATCCTAAGACAATACAAAACGGTATTATACAAGCTAAAATTTTCTTAATAGATATTTTATTTTTAATATTTGTATACATATTTAAAACAAAAAAAGTTCCAATAAAAAATACTGATGGAATTGAAAACAGCGGAAGCAAAGCTAACGCAGTAATCAGGAAAAACAATTGTTTTTTACTGAGCTCTTCAAGTTTGAGTTTCGGTAAGATAAGCAAGCAAAGTAAAGACACAAATACATCTGTCGAATATTGTTTAAATGTTGTTACAAAAGAAATTAACGATTTATTTATAGAAAAAATAAAGCAACCAAACAATATCACCCATTTATTTTGAAGATAGTTTTTACAAAGTTTATAAAACAAAAATATGGACACAATACCTGCAAGATAAGGAATAGTTTTTAGAGCAAGTTCCTGATAACCAAAAATCCTTGTTATTCCAAATGATAATAATGTAAAAAATGGCGGCGCTGATTGTGCGTCAGATAATGGCAAAAAGAAATCTTTAAAATGATGAATTTCCAGCAATGATAAAGCAAGTCTGCATTCATCATCTTCAAAAACACCTTTAGCCAAAAATATTTTAGTTCTCAAAAAAACGCCCAATAAAAAGATTAAACAAAGTAAAACATAATAAATGACATTTTTTTTTGTTATTTTTCTTAGCATAAACTAATCCTTAGATAAAACCATTACAATATTTTTGCCAAAATACTTATTAAAAATTTTGTCAAAAATTAAAGTTAGTGGAAATATAATTTTATCATACATATTGATTGAATATTTTGAAATTTGCCCATTTCTATTAAAAATTTTGTAAACAAGCGCTAAACAAAAACCAAGACTGTCGAAGTATCTGTAGCTATTTATCGTGAATCCGCAATCTTCTACAAGCTCCTTTGCAATTGATAAATCATATCTCCTACAATGTCCTAAACGCTTGTCAAAAGATGAATATAAGCAAGAAAATGCCGGTACAAAAAAAAGAAATTTTCCACCTTGTTTAAGCTTGTTATAAATATTTTTCATCTGCTCTTTGTCATTTTTTATATGTTCAAAAACATTGAACGAGATAAACATGTCTACAGAGCTATCATCAAAATATGCTAAATTCTCATAAGCATTTAGTCCTCTATTTTGTATAATTTGGCGTTGTTCATCATCCAATTCTATACATTCGATATTAAAACCTTTTTGAGCAATGATTTCTGAAATAGTACCTATTCCTGCACCAAAATCAATGATTTTTGTGTTCCTATCACTAACAAGTTTTTCGCATAAACTTGCAAGATAATTGTTATATTGCTTTGCAGATTTCATCAAATCAAGCACATCACTTCCGTTATACTTTTCTCCCAAAAAACCCTCATTTCATTATTTATAAAAAGTTATATATAGTATTGATTATACTCTTTAACTACTCAAAATCAAGGTAAAGAGAGTTTATAAAAAAATCCTGATTTTTCCTGTAAACTTTTGAGATATAATAATTTTAATAATATTAAAAAAAGGAGAAAATTATGTTAACAGGACCGTTTTTAGATAGAAATTGGATGGGACAAAATGAAGATTATGAAACTTCAGATATAGTAATGCTTGGAATGCCTTTTGACGGTACTGTTTCATACCGCCCAGGGTCACGTTTTGCTCCGGAGCAAATTAGACTAGCAAGTTGGGGATTAGAAGAATACTCTCCATATTTTGATAAGCATTTGGAAGATTGTAATTTCCACGACGCTGGTGATTTAGAATTTCCTCTTGGAAACACAGAAAAATCTCTTGAAGTTATCAAAAATAACGTAGAAGAAATTTATCGTGACGGCAAAAGAGTTTTTGGTATTGGTGGTGAACACTTGGTAACATTACCGGAAATTCAAGCTGTGTCAAAATACATAGATAATCTTGCAATTGTTCACTTTGATGCGCATACAGATTTGAGAGAAGAATATTTGGGCGAACCTTTGTCACACTCTGCAGTAATCAGACATTCTGCTGAAATCGTTGGATTTGAAAATTTAAAACAAATTGGTATCCGCTCCGGCATGAAAGAAGAATTTGAATTAATGAAAAAATATGGAACATTGATTCATGAACATTCCGAATTAGACTGTTTTAAAAACAAAAATATTTTTGTTACAGTCGATTTAGATGTATTGGATACTTCTATCATGCCAGGGACAGGAACTCCGGAGGTCGGCGGATTGAACTTTAATCAGCTTGTTGATTGGTTTAAATATTTATCAAACTTCAATATTATTGGCGCCGATGTTGTTGAACTTGCACCTGATTATGATGCAAGTGGTGCTTCTACAGCTGTAGCAACAAAAGTTATCAGAGAATTATTGATGGCTATGTAAGATTTTTTAAATACATAACAAAACGACCTCGATTTAATATAAAATCGAGGTCGTTTTGTTTTATTTCTTATTTGCTTTTACGCTCTGTCTTTGATTTCTTTTTCAATTTCAGCAATAAATTCATCAACAGATTTTGTACCAACTTGTCCAACACCACGTTTACGAACAGCAACGGCATTAGCTTCGATTTCCTTATCACCAATTACGCAAACGTAAGGTATTTTCTTATCTTGCAATGATTCTCTAATCTTGTAGTTCATTGATTCAGAACGATCATCAAGTTTTACTCTGATACCTGCTGCACGCATTTTCTTGTAAACTTCTTCTGCAAAATCAATATGTTTTTCATTAGAAATTGGAACAATTGCAACTTGAGTTGGAGCCAACCAAGTAGGGAATGCGCCTGCATAGTGTTCAATCAAGATACCGTGGAATCTTTCCATAGAACCGAAGATTACTCTGTGAAGCATTACAGGAGTCTTCATGCTACCATCTTTATCTTGATACTTGATATCAAATCTTTCAGGAAGATTGAAGTCAAGTTGGATAGTAGCACACTGCCAAGTTCTGCCAAGAGCATCCTTAACTTTGAAGTCAATTTTTGGACCGTAGAAAGCGCCATCACCTTCATTGATGTCATATTTCATGCCACGTCTGTCCATAGCTTCTTTCAAACCTGCTTCTGCTCTGTTCCAGTTTTCAATTTCACCAACGAAACTTTCTGGACGAGTAGAAAGTTCAACTTCGAAACTCATCTTGAAGATTTTCATTGTATCTGCTACAAAATCAATAATTTCATTGATTTCATCAACCAATTGTTCCGGAGTACAGAAAATATGAGCATCATCTTGAGTGAATCCTTGAACACGAGTTAAACCGGATAACGCACCTGATTTTTCTTTTCTGTAAACAGTTCCCAATTCAGCCATTCTCAATGGTAATGAACGATAAGAATATCTGTTTGCTTGATAAATCAAGATGTGGAACGGACAGTTCATTGGTTTTAGAATAAATTGTTCGTCAGAATCTTCATCCTTTTGGATAAAGAACATATTTTCTTTATAATGATCAGCGTGACCGGAAATTTCCCACAATTTAGATTTAGCAATGTGAGGAGTATTAACGATTACATAACCTCTTTTTCTGTGTTCGCTTCTCCAATAGTTTTCAATTTCTTCTCTTACGATTGCAAGATTAGGGTGCCATAAAACTAAGCCGCCGCCTAATTCTTCTCTTGTTGAGAATAAATCTAATTGTGTGCCAAGTTTTCTGTGGTCACGTTTTTCTGCTTCTTCAACGAAAGTTAAGTAAGCTTGCAAATCTTCTTTGTTCCAATATGCTGTTGCATAAATTCTTTGAAGCATTTTATTCTTTTCATTGCCTCTCCAATATGCACCTGCAACTTTTAGAAGTTTAATTGCATTACCTTTTATGTATGATGTATTAGGAATATGAGGGCCTGCACAAAGGTCGTTGAATAAAACATTTCCGTCTTTGTCTTTTGTTAAATACAAAGTAGGGTTGTCGTTTCTGTGTTCTTCCAACAATTCTGCTTTGTAAATTTCGCCTTCAGCCTTAAATTCTGCAATCTGCTTGTCAACATCAGGAATCTCATATTTTTCAAACGTCAAATTTTGTTTGATAATATTTTTCATTTCTTCTTCGATTTTCGCCAAGTCTTCGTGTGTAAAAGCGTGACCATCAGTCAAATCAAAGTCGTAATAAAAACCGCTGTCCGTTGCAGGCCCGATAGCTAACTTTGCTTGTGGGAACAGTTTTTGAACAGCTTGTGCCATGATGTGTGAGCATGAATGTCTTAATACATGCAATGTTTCGTTGTTTTTTTCCATTTTCTTCTTTCTATCCTTTAGGGAACAAATTACTTTTTAGCAGGCAGTGACATCTGCGAGCTTTTTCATTTACCCCGAGGTGGATCCCTCTAACTATTACTCTGATATTCTATCACAAAATCTTACGGTTTATGTTAGAATATTTTTATGAAAAAATTTATTTTAACATTGTCCGTTTTATTATTTGCAAACCAAGTTTTCGCAACAGAAGTAACTGATTATTTAGTTGAAAAATATTCCAAAGAATGCGGTTCAAAAGTTCGTATACAGTCACTAAAAGAACATACAGACGCTTATTCTCAAAAAATTGGCGATTATTTTGTTTCTTCAATTGTTTACGGTTATGGCAGCATGAAAATGCCAAAATGCCGTAGAACAAGAATAACATACGTTTGCATTTTGGATAATGAAAACCAACCGATTTGGGGTTACGTTATACCAAGATAAAACATCTTCCTCCTCCATTTATAGTGGGAGAGTAGAATTTCAAGTTGAATTATGCATAACTTAGAAATTCGATTGAGGGCTAATCATTTGAACAAATTTTTATACTTTTTCTATACAGTATCTCGAGGGTATTCCCTTCCAACAAGCCTAACCAGTTGGCTATTGGCATTTGTCTATTGCCTAAAACATGGCGGAAATATTATCTATGGACTAATTGCACTTGTTGGAATTACGTTTGCTCATCTTGGTACAAACCTTTTGGATGATTGCATTGATACCATTAAAAAAGTACCGAAACAAAAATGCAAAACAGAATATTTGGATAAAAAGATTTTTTCTTTTAAGTCAATAATAATTGGATGTATTGTTTATTTAGGAATTGCAACATTAACAGGTTTTTATTTATTCCTAAAATGCGGCTGGCTAGTTTTTGGAATAGCTTTTATTACTGCAATTATAATCTTGCTTTATCCAAGACTTAACCATTATTCTCTTGGCGAAGCAGCTGTTGGTATAACGTATGGTTTTTTGCTATTTTCCGGCATGAGTGTTGTTATGCTCGGCTCTATAGCACCCAATATAATTCTAATTTCTATTCCGGTATCATTGTTAGTTTTGAATTTGCTTTTTGCACATTCAATTATGGATTTTGAATTTGATTCTAAAAATGATAAAAAAACACTCTGCGTTAAACTCGGTTCACCTCAAAAAGGGTTAAATCTTTTTATATTAATTGGTGTATTAACAATTTTGACTCACATAATATTAGTACAAAAGTCAATTTTGCCTCATATATCGCTAATAAGCTTAATTCCGATTATAATTTATTATTTTCGTGCGTATAAAAAATTAAAAATTTATATTGAATGCAAAGATAACAATAATTTTATGCAAATATTTAAACTGGTAAGAAATGCATCATTTCTTTATAATGTACTCTTAGCTTTGGTAATTTTATGTTAGACAAAAACTCTGAAACCATAAAAACAATGTTCAACGAACTTGCGCCAAAATATGATAGGATGAATACTCTTATTTCTTTTTGTTTGCATAAAATTATAAAGCAAAAAAGCGTTAATTTAATTCCCATAACTTTAGAGAGTAAATGTCTTGATTTATGTTGTGGTACAGGTGATATTGCGGATATGCTTGCACAAAAAAATAACGTAGAAATCGTCTTAGGACTGGATTTTTCAACAAAAATGCTTGAAATTGCAAACCACAAACGACATTCTGAAAAAATCATTTTTCAAGAAGGTGATTGCACAAATATTCCGTGTGAAGATGAATATTTTAATATCTGTACAATGGCTTTTGGGCTAAGAAATATTAAAGATTATCAAAAATCAATCACAGAAATTAACCGAGTATTAAAAAAAGGCGGCTATTTTTTGCACTTAGATATTTTCAAAGGTAATTGGTTAATCAATTGGATTTTTGATAAAGCTGCTTATTTATTAGCCTGTATTTTTTCTAAAAATCCTAATTCTTATAAATATTTAATTGAATCAAAAAACGATTTCTTTTCACCGAATGAACTCATAACAGAAGTCGAAAAATTAGGTTTTTGCTGTACTAAAAAGAGAACGTGGCTATTCGGAATGATTAGTACTCAGTTATTTTGTAAAAAATAACTGTATCATTTTTTCATCAAAAGCTGACAATACTTAAATCATTATTCAATTTACCTTCACCTTCTGTATCTGATATAGGATACTTTGTTTCTAATAAATTCTAATTATTAACAAATGTAAACTAATATTTTTAATAAAGTTTTAGCATATTTTTCTGAAATAAATAAAATATTTAGATTAAAAACCATTAAAACTTTATACTAGCCTATTGGTTAATTGACAAAATACCAATATAGTAGTAGTTTTGAATAAGATATTGTGTTGGTCGGTGCGTATTTATGATTGATATTACAAGTAAAGAATATTTATCAAAAGCAATTTTAGAATACTGCGAAAATATTATTACTGTAAAAGATTTAGATTTAAAATATTTAGCTTATAACAAAGCTTTTTTAAATATAATTGGTAAAAATGCAAATTTTAATGCTATTGGAAAAAGTATTTTTGAAGTTTTATCACCCCAAAATGCAAAAGCAATGGAGAAACAAGCCAAACAAGTTTTAAAAACATTAAAAACAACGACTAGCCTATTAGAAATTAATGATGGAAGAATTATTAAACAAACATCAACCCCAATAATACAAAATAATATTGTAAAAGGTATTTTATCAATATCAACTGATGTTACTGAAGAAGAAAGATTAAAAAATATAATTGTAGATAAAAATCAACAAATGCAAGCGCTATTAGAAAATCTGCCGATTCTTGCTTATATGAAAGATAAAGAATTAAATTTAACAGTTGCAACAGAACCTGCAAGAAAATTTGTAGAAGAAGGTATTGATAAATTTACTCCGGATGTATTTGTCGATATGATTCAAGCAGCGGAAGATACAAAAAATGAAGATTTGTTTGTTTTGAAAAATAAACAACTTTTTATAAAAGAAAAAACTGTAATTGGAGCAAATGGAAAACAGCATTGGTATCGTGTAAGAAAAGCTCCTATATTAAATAAAAATAATGAAGCAACAGGTTTAGTTACAATCGCCCAAAACATAAATGAGCAAAAAACTGCAGAGAATCAAAAAAGCTTATTTTTAGCAACTTTATCTCACGACTTAAAAAATCCGCTTCAAGCACAGATAAGCTCATTAGAATTATTTTACCAAGGAGTTTTTGGCAACCTTACAGATACACAAAAAGAAATGTTAGAAATGATTATAGAATCATCAAAATATATGCGGACGATGTTGTATTCTTTGCTTAAAACCTGTAAAGAAAATAATGGCGTAATTTATCTTGAAAAAAAACATTTCGACATAAAAAAACTATTCAAACAAAATATAAAAGAAGTCACTAGTTTAGGACTTTCAAAAAATATTAAAATAGAATTTAAAACAAATTTGAAAGATAATGATACAAACTTTTACGGCGATGAGGTGCAAATTCATCGTATGATAGGCAATTTATTAAACAATGAATTAAACTATGCGTTTCCTGATACAATAGTTAAAGTTAGTTTAATGAAATCAAAAAATAAATTAACCCTATCATTCAAGAATAAAAGCGACATAATTTCAAAAGATTTAGCTAAAAACATTTTTGATAAATACGTTTGCGGAAGTGCTTTGCAAAGTAGTATGAATATGGGACTTGGATTATATTTTTGCAGAAAAGTTGCAGAAGCACACGAAGGAAATATCCATCTCGAAGCTCACAAAAATGATAATAAATTTATTATAGAATTGCCTTTCTTAGATGAAAATGCGATTTATATAAAAGGAATTGTGCTGTAAATTACTCTTTACTTTTTAGTATTTTTATATTCTAATAATATTACTGAGGGAAACCTCTAGTTCTTTTAGAAAGTGAATTAAAATTTTTGAATAAGCCCGACATCAAACTAGCCAAATTTGCAGGATTTTGTTACGGAGTTAAGCGTGCAGTTGAAACAGCTATAAAACTTAAAGAAGAAAATCCCAACAAAAATATATGTATTTTAGGCGAACTTATTCACAATACAGACGTTATCAATGAGCTCGACAAAATGGGAATCAAAACCATTTATGAAGTTCCAAAGTCCGGTGACGGTATTTGCATCATAAGAAGCCATGGCGCAGCACCGGAAGTTCTTGAACAAATAAGAAATGCAGGGTTTGAACTTGTTGACTTAACTTGTCCGGACGTAAAAAAAGTTCAACAAAGAGCTGTTGAACTTGCCAAAAATGATTATTTTGTCGTTATTGTCGGTAAACCTAATCATCCGGAAGTGATTGCTATCAAAGCTAATGCCAATTTATACTCGGACAAAGTTGTTGTAGCAACAAGTATTGATGAATTAGCACCATATTCCAAAGAAATTAAATCACACAAAAGAGTCGGTGTTGTTGTTCAAACTACACAAATGGTATCTTCTTTAAACCTTGTAGTTAATTATTTGAACACAATTGCAAAAGAAGTTTTGATTTACAATACAATTTGTCAATCAACTGCTATGCGTCAAAAAGAAGCAAAAGAACTTGCTAAAGAAACTGATGTAATGATAGTTGTGGGCTCTAAAAAAAGTGCTAACACATCGCACTTAGCAGAAATTCTAAAGGATTATACAAAAACAATTCATATCGAAAACGATACAGAATTAGATAAAGAAATTTTAAACGGAGTAAAATCAATCGGTATAACAGCCGGAGCATCTACTCCACAAAAGATTATTGATAAAGTAATTGAGAAAATTAGTGAACAGTGAATAGTGAATGGTGAATTGCAAAAACTTCTATTCACCATTCACTACTCACTACTCACTAAAAAATACAGAAAGGAAAATAAAAATGACACAAGTAAAAGACGAATTTGAAATGTTATTAGAAGAAAGCTTTGCTAAATCTAACAACGTAGCTGATATCGTAGAAGGTACAGTAATTAAAAAAGAATCAGAAGGTTATTTAGTTAGCGTTAAGGGTGCTAAAATGGAAGCATTCTTATCAAATAGAGAACTTTCTAGCGATGTAGACGCTTTAGAAATCGGCGACGTAAGAGAATTCTACGTATTAAAAGAAGAAAACAACGACGAACCTATGCAATTATCATTAAAGAGAATCGCATTTGCTCAAGCTTGGGCTCAATTGAACGATGCTAAAATCCAAGGCGATACAATCCTTGCTAAAGTTGTTTCAACTGTTAAAGGTGGTGTTTTGGTTGATGTTGCAGACCTTAAGGGCTTCATCCCATCTTCTCAATTGAGAACTGGCACTCCATTCGAAGGTTTAATCGACCAAAAAATCGAAGTTAAAGTTCTTGAAGCTGATCCTAAGAAAAATAAACTTATCTTATCTCAAAGACAAGCTGTTGCTGAACAAAGAGATCAAGTAGTTGATAATGTTCTTTCTTCTTTAGAAGAAGACCAAGTTGTTAAAGGTAATGTTGTAAGAATCACAGATTTTGGTGCATTCGTTGACATTAACGGTATCGACGGTTTATTACCAATTTCTGAAATTTCTTGGCAAAGAATTAAACACCCATCAGATGTTTTAACTCTTGGCGATACAATTGAAGTTAAAATCATCAAGATTGATAACGAATTAAAGAGAATTTCTTTATCACTTAAGAGAATGGGTGAAAATCCTTGGCAACAAATCGAAGGACAATTTGAAGAAGGTCAAGTAGTTAAAGGTACTGTAAACAAAGTAACTACATTTGGTGCTTTCATCAACATCTTCCCAGGGGTTGAAGCTTTATTACCTGTTTCAGAAATGTCTGATGAAAACGTAAATCCATTCAACATGTTCAAAGTTGGTTCTGAAGTTGATGTATTAATCAAAAAATTCACTCCAAAAGAACACAGAATCGCTTTATCTGTAAAAGATATTAAGTAATAATTTTATAAACTTAATTTTAATTAAGAAGCCCTGAAACAATTTGTTTCAGGGCTTCTTGATAACTTATATTTCGTTATTTATTATTTATCGAAAACAATCTCATCATCCTTGACATCAATCTTGATATTATCGCCTTCAATGAATTTTTGAGCTAATAACAATTTTGATAAAGGATTTTCGACCATTTGTCTGATTACTCTCTTCAATGGACGAGCACCATATATTGGATTAAATCCACGTCTTGCAAGGAATTCTTTTGCATCTTCCGTAATTTCGAAAGTAATATTTCTATCGGCAAGAAGTTTTCTCAAATGATCCATTTGAATATCAACAATTGCAGACAATTGTTGCATTGTTAAAGCCTTAAAGAAGATTGTTTCATCAACCCTGTTCAAGAATTCAGGTTTGAAGCGTTCTCTCATTACAGCCATAACTTTTTCTTTTGTTTCATCAAAATTACCACCTGCATTATTGATAGAATCATCCAAAATAATTTCGCTACCGATATTACTTGTCATAATAATAACAGTGTTTTTGAAATCAACAGTTCTGCCTTTAGAATCCGTTAAACGTCCATCATCAAAGATTTGTAACATCAAATTGAATACATCTGGATGAGCTTTTTCGATTTCATCGAACAATACAACAGAATAAGGTTTACGTCTTACAGCTTCTGTCAATTGACCGCCTTCTTCATAACCAACGTATCCCGGAGGAGCTCCGACAAGTCTTGCAACATTATGTTTTTCCATATATTCTGACATATCAATTCTGATAATTGCATCCTCGTCATTGAACAAGAATTCCGCTAAGGTTTTTGCAAGTTCAGTTTTACCAACACCGGTTGGACCTAAGAAAATAAATGTACCAATCGGACGTTTAGGGTCTTTCAAACCTGAACGAGCACGTCTAATTGCATCCGCAACAGTTTCAACTGCTTCATCCTGACCGATTAAACGTTTGTGTAAAACATCTTCCATTCGCAATAATTTTTGCATTTCGCTTTCTACAAGTCTATTAACAGGAATTCCTGTCCATTTACTTACAATTTGTGCGATATCATCACCGTCAATTTCTTCTTTAAGAAGCTTGTTTTCACCTTTTTCTTTGCCTTGAATAGATTGAAGTTTTTTCTCTAATTCCATCAACTTACCATATTTAAGCTCTGCAGCTGTTTGCAAATCTGTATTACGTTCAGCTTCCGCAATTTTCGTTTTAACCTTATCTATCTCGTCTTTAATTCCGGCTTCACCTTGAATTGTACTCTTTTCTACTTCCCATTGAGCTTTCAATTTAGCAATTTTGCCTTCCAAATCATCAATTTCAGAAGTCAATTTGTCAATTTTAGCAATACATTCAGGAGAAGTTTCTTTTTTCAAAGCTTCACGTTCGATTTCTAATTGAATTTTTTGACGCAACATAACATCAATTTCTTCCGGCATAGAATCAATTTCTATACGAAGAGCAGACGCAGCTTCATCAATCAAATCAATTGCTTTATCAGGTAAAAATCTATCCGTAATATATCTGTCAGAAAGTTGAGCTGCTGCAATCAAAGCACTATCAAGAATTCTAACTCCATGATGAACTTCGTATTTTTCTTTCAAACCTCTTAAGATTGAAATTGTATCTTCAACTGACGGTTCATCAACAAGAACCGGTTGAAAACGACGTTCCAAAGCAGGGTCTTTTTCAATATACTTACGATATTCATTGATTGTAGTTGCACCAATTGTTCTTAATTCACCTCTTGCAAGCATTGGTTTCAATAAGTTTCCGGCATCCATAGAACCTTCTGTAGCACCGGCTCCGACTACAGTATGCAATTCATCAATGAACATAACGATTTCACCGTTTGATTCTTGAACTTCTTTTAATACAGCTTTTAATCGTTCTTCAAATTCACCTCTGAATTTTGCACCAGCTACTAACGCACCCAAATCCAAAGATATTAGTTTAACATCCTTCAAACTTTCCGGAACATCACCTCTAATAATTCTTTGAGCCAAACCTTCTACTATTGCGGTTTTACCAACCCCAGGTTCACCAATAAGAACCGGATTGTTTTTTGTTCTTCTATTTAAGACTTGAATAATTCTTCTGACTTCTTCGTCACGTCCGATTACTGGATCCAATTTACCCTTACGAGCACGTTCTGTTAAGTCAGTAGAATATTTTTCAAGAGCTTTCATATTTTCTTCTGCATTTTTATTATCCACTTTTTTATTACCTCTTATCTTTCTCATTGCATTCAAAATAGAATTTGTATCGACTCCATTTCGTTTCAACAAATCTTTTATGAATGAATTATCTAGTTTTGTCATCGCAATCAAAATACATTCAATTCCGATAAAATCATCCTTCAAAGTTTCAGCTTCTTGTGTCGCAATCTCTAACAAAGTATTTGTTTCTCTTGATAAAAACACTTGTTGAGAACTGCACACACCGGATATTGTAGGGTATTCCTTAATCCTTGCCACAATTGCGTTGATAAAGTTTTGATTTAATAATTTTAATTCAGTTAAGTAATCCTTAGAGATTCCTTTATCTTCAATCATAGCCATCACAATATGCTCAGGCTGAACTTCCGAATTCTTGTAAAAATCTTTTTTTGCATTCGCTGCAAATATTATTTCTTGAGAATAGTTTGTAAATTTTTCAAAATCAATCATAATGTTTTAACTCCATATATTATTATTTTAATATTTATTTTAAAAAAACAAAGATTTTTAATTATTAATTAATATTTTGCAATTTTTATTAATTATGCATAAATTCAGCTACTAATACGTGCGATCTGACTTTATGCATAAAATTAGGCGGATATTCAATTAGAATATCCGCCTTTATTAATTTTTCTCAAAATTGTTAATTACTTTCCGTTAACAACTTCTTTGAATTTTTTACCAGCTGAAAATACAGGAACTGTTTTAGCAGGGATTTTGATTTCTTTACCAGTTTGAGGGTTTCTACCATTTCTAGCAGCTCTCTTACGTGGTTCGAAAGTACCAAAACCAACTAAAGTAACTTTTTTACCTTTAGAAACTGTTTTTTGAACTGTTTCGATTAAAGCTGATAATACTTCGTTAGCTTCTTTTTGAGTAACTTTTGATTTTTTAGAAATTTCTTGTACTAATTCTTCTTTGTTCATTATAAAACTCCTTTCTTATATTTACAAATTCTATTATACCGACTACATATGAGAATGCAAGCACTTTTTTCTTTAAAATACTTATTAACCGTGGTTTTGGGGCACATAACATAAAATGCACAAAAACGCAACAGAATTTTTTGTGCATTATTATTTTCTATTTAATCTCAAATATTATGCAGATAATGAGGTAGAAATACCTTCCATAATATTATAAAAATCTTCTTTAGGTAAAGTTGACATTGTTTTCATTGCATAAGAAAGCAAACTCACTTTGTCGTACCATCTTCTTGAATTTGATATTTTATACAAGCCTAAAACTCTGTCTATGCCTATGCTTACATCAGATTCATCATCTTCATCTTCGTCGTGCATTTCTTTAATTTGTTTAACAACATTGGTCAAATCACGAGAAATAGCTCTACGTCTATTTTCATCCATATCTTTTAATATCGCAAGTGCACGTTCTGTGTGCTCATTAGAATCATACCAACGTCTGTTCATCTACCTTCTCCCAATACACATCTAGATTATATGATATTAAACCATACATGCCATCATACATATAGATGATGTAAAAAAATCCAAAACCTTATTGATTGTTTATCAAATAATTACAAACAGCCTCCGGCACAAATCCGCTAATATCACCCTTATTAATCAAAATTTCTCTTACGCAGGATGAAGATATAAAGTTAAATTCCGGCTTTGTAATTAAAAAAACGGTTTTTATATCGTTATATAATGCACTGTTTGTTTGTGACAATTGCATTTCATACTCAAAATCAAAAGAAGTTCTTAAACCTCTTAGCAAAACAGAAGCATTGCGTTTTTTTGCATATTCTACCGTAAGCCCCTGAAAAGAATCAACTTCTACATTCGGAATATCTTTAACACTTTCTTCAATTAATTTTGTTCTAACATCAATCGGCAAAAAACCTTTTTTATTAACATTATAAGAAACGGCTATAATAACTTTATCAAATATTTCAGCACCGCTTTTTAATATATCTATATGTCCGTTTGTAATCGGGTCAAAACTTCCCGGATAAATTGCTATTGTCATAATTTCACCTATTTTTTTTGATTATATCATGAGGAATTTATTTGTGCTAAAATATACAAGTATTGTTTAGATAACAAGGGAGATTATATGTCAATTATCATAATGATTTTACTTTTAAGTTTATTAATTCTTGTACACGAAGCCGGTCACTTTTTGGCTGCAAGAGCTTTTGGTATAAAAGTTGATAAATTTGGTTTCGGACTTCCGATTGGGCCAACTTTATTCAAAAAACAAGTTGGAGATGTAGAAGTTTTGGTTCATGCATTTTTATTAGGCGGATATGTTTCATTCCCTGATGATGACAAAGAATGTGGACTCCCAAAGGATTCGCCAGAAAGATTTTTGAACAAACCTGCATGGCAAAGGGCAATTGTTGTTTCAGCCGGTGTAATTGCAAACGTAATTTGTGCAATCGCACTTGTAATTTTAGTTGCAATAGTTTCTCATAAGATTCCTTCCGGAAATTATGAAATTTATGCAGGAGAAATCGTTGCCCCTAAGGGTGCAAGCATTTTAACTTCCGGTTTAGAAAAAGGAGATAGAATTCTTAAAGCTAACGGATGTGAAATTAACAACGCTTATTCATTTATAACAATTGTAAAAAATAGTGCTAAAAACAACGGAGTTATTTCAATTCCAACTATAGATGAAAATTTTGAAAAACTAAAAGATTTAAACCCTGGACTATCTAAAGATGAAATTATTCCTGAAGGTATTGCAATAAGATTACCTCAAGAACTTGCAAAAGATGTAATCACAATGGATAAATATGCGCTTAAAGGTGCAAAATATTTCAAGCGTGAAAATAGTATTACACTGGATGAAAACATAAAGTCACTTGAAAAAACTTTGAGCGAAAAAACCGTATACACTTCTGATGGCAAATACACAATGTATGATGTTGCGAAAGCCTTGTCAAACGGTGTTCATCCAATTAACCTAACTGTTGTAAGAAATGGAAAAACATTTGATTTGAATCCGATTTATCCTGATGAAAAGGGAATTATAGGAATCGGACTAAGTGCAAAAGAAACAATGATTGACACAAAAACTCCAACGGCAGTTGTTAAAGAAAGTTGCAACTATCTATGGGATAACACATATACGATGATGTACTCTCTCGGTCAATTATTTACAGGCAACATTCCACTAAAAGACATGCACGGTGTTGTTGCTATTACCAAAATTGGTGGTGATATGATTGACAGAAGCGGAAAAGCTTCCGGAGTATTATTAGCAGCATTAATCTCAATGAACCTCGCTATTTTGAATATTTTACCAATTCCTGCGCTTGATGGCGGACATTTGATGTTTTTAATTATAGAAAAAATTATTGGAAAACCTCTAAACGAAAAAGTTATTGAAACAATTTCTACGGTCTTTTTCTCATTATTAATAATATTAATGATATTTGTAGTATTTAATGATATTACGCTATTAATTAGAAAATAAAATAAGAAGCGAGGTACAATTTATGAAAATATTATTTGCAGCTGCAGAAGTTTCACCATTTTCTAAAGCCGGAGGACTTTCAGATGTTGTCGGAAGTTTACCTAAAGCATTGGAAAAAGATGCTGAAATTGCTATTTTTACTCCGCTACACGGATGTATTGATAGAGAAAAATGGGGAATAAAAGAACTGGAAAATTCTGAAATGTGGATAACTTTTGGTTCTTCTCCTCAAAAATTTAAGCTTCATATGACAAAACTTCCGGATACAAATATAAATGTATTTTTTGTCCAAAGTGATTGGTATTTTTCTTGTTTTCAAGAAGTTTACCCTCGTTGGCTTGACCCTAGATATGAACACGAAAGATATATCGCATTCTCGCTTGCAACCTTAGAATATGCAAAACAATTAAACTTTAGAGCTGATATTATTCATTCTAATGATTGGCATACTGCAATGATTCCTTTGTATATAAAAGCAAATTACAAATTTGATGAATTTTGGTCAAAAACTAAAAATGTTTTTGAAATTCATAATTTAGCCTACCAAGGTGTTTGGTTTGAAGATATCCTTGATTTTGCGAATATGAGAAAAGATATAGTATTCAACGAATGGGGTTGCGAACATTATGGACGTGTAAATTGGATGAAAGGAGCAATTAATTATTCAGACAAAGTTGTTGCAGTTTCTCCTAATTATGCCAAAGAAATACTTACGCAAGAATACGGTGAAGGTATGGACTACACTCTTAGAGGACATACTGATAAACTTCTTGGAATTGTTAATGGTATAGATTACAGTGTCTTTAATCCAAAAACGGATAAAACTTTGGTTAAAAATTATGATAAGAATTCTTTAGAAAACAAAGAAGAATGCAAAAAGAAAATATTAGAAACATTTGGATTAAAATATAATCCGAATAGACCTTTGATTGCTTTAATTTCCAGACTTGTAGACCAAAAAGGTTTGGATTTAATAAGACAAGTAGAAAATGATTTAAAGAATTTGGAAGCTGATTTTATCTTTTTAGGCTCAGGTGATAAATCTTATGAAAATCTATTCATTTGGCTATCTAATAACACACCAAATATCAGAACATATGTAGGTTACAGAGGAGATTTAGCTAACCAAATTTATGCCGGAAGCGACTTTTTCTTGATGCCATCTAAATTTGAACCTTGCGGTTTATCACAACTGATTGCAATGCGCTTTGGATCTCTTCCAATTGTTAGAGCCACGGGCGGTCTGGAAGATACAGTAACAGGTTATCCGCTTGATAATTCAAACGGTTTCAAGTTCTGGGGCTATGATGGTCAGGCAATGAAAGATGCAATTTTAACCGCTATGTATGTATATAAAGACAAATACACATTCAATGCAATGCGAAATTCTGCAATGTCGGCAGATTTTAGTTGGAAAGAAAGTGCTAAAAAATATTTAGATATGTACAAATCTTTGGTCTAATATTGAAAAACAGAAAAAATATAGTATAATAAAAACATAGAGTGATAGTTTTGGTCAAACTATCGACAGCTCTTACGAGTTCTAAATGGTTCTAGTCATCGATGATTAGAGCCATTTTTTATTATGTATAAAATCAAAAAGATTAAAAATAAAGTCAGATTGAAGTTATCCATACTGATCTCCTTTCTAGTCGGTTACTAACCCGAGTTCTAATATAAATATGCTGGTTAGGTAACTTTTTGAAAGAAGAGCCGTCTTTTACTCTATGTTACACATTGATGTGTATCGTTATTATATAAAAATTTTTGATAAATAACAATAACATCAAATATATTGAAAAACAGAAAAAATATAGTATAATAAAAACATAGAGTGGTAGTTGTCCAAGCTACCGACAACTCTTATCGAAAGCTAAGCGGTTCTAATTTTGATAATTAGAGCCGTTTTTTATTATGAAAATTATCAAAAAGATTAAAAATAAACTTAAATTGAATTTATCCATAATAGCCTCCTTTCTTCGGAACTAACGACCGAAAGCTAAATCTATTGTATCGTCGTTCTTCGAAAAAAAGAGCCGTCTTTTACTCTATGTTACACATTAAATGCGCAATATGATTATATAATAAATTCCGGAAACACAAAATATCCATTTACAACCAACTTTTTAGTTTTATAATGAACTTAAGAGAAGGAGTGTATAAATGAAAAAGAATTTAATTTTTTTAGGACCACCTGCTTGCGGTAAAGGTACTCAAACTAATAGATTAGCAGAATACTTAGGTTTTCCGCACGTCGATACAGGTTCTTTATTAAGAGCAGAAATTGCAAACAATTCTGAAGAAGGTAAAATTGCAAAAACATTTATCGACAAAGGACAACTTGTACCTGCTGACTTGGTCGGTACTATTATTGCTAAGAAATTAGCCGGTGAAGATTGCAAAAACGGTTATGTTCTTGACGGTTATCCAAGAAGCTTGGAACAAGCAGAATTACTAGAAAAAATTAATGCTGATGTTGATGCAGGAAAAGAAACATCTTTCAAAGCTATTTATTTTGATATCGACACTCAAATTCTTATTGAAAGAATTATTTATCGTCAATCTTGTCCAAAATGCGGTGAAATTTTTAACAAAAAATTTAAACCGGCAAAAGTTGATGGCAAATGTGATAAATGCGGTGCTGATTTAAAAACAAGAGCTGATGATAATGAAGAAACCGCTAAAGCTCGTTTTGATACTTATTTTAGAGAAACAGCTCCGCTTGTAAAATTCTATGAAGACAAAGGTGTTCTTTATAAAATTGATGCAAATGGTTCTATTGACGAAGTTTGGGAAAGACTTCTTAAAGTAATCGAAGCGTAAGTTAAATAATTAAAAAACGTAGGGTGGGGAAAACGAAAGTGTCCCCACCTTTTTATTGTTAATAAAAATAGCTAATTTACATCAAAATTTTCAAACTTAAAATTCTATCCCAGATTTTATAAATTTGTTTCTAAAAATAAATTTTTATCTACCTGATTGAAAAACTCTTGATATAGTTCTGCATCATAATGACGAATAACTTTTCGAGGAGAAGATTTTATCATAGTATATCCATCTGCATTTTCTAATATTTTTTCAATCAAATTTATTCGAACTTTTGTTTTTTTTCCAATAGTTTCAAATGTCACATTGGAATCAATAATAACTGGATGTAAAGCTAATTCATTTTTCATATGCATTACTGGTATAATTAAAAATGGCGCATCCAACCCAAAAGAAAGCCCTGTGCAAGCACCATAATATAATAGTTCAAAAGAATATAGAGTTATTCTCCCCTTATCAGTTCTTTTAGCTCTAAAATCTTTTCTTGCTCTAATATAGCCTAAATTCATTTCTCCATCTTGAATTACAAAACCATTATCTTGTAAAGTATTTATGACTGCTTTTATCACTTTTTGAGTATCTGGTGTATCATAATAACGAGTTTGCACTTCACGTATTTCCATTGTTGTTTTTGCAACATTATTAGATTTTGCATTAACTGGATTTGCAAAATTTAATAAAAATATGAAGATTACAAATAAGCTAATTAAATATTTCATAAAATTATATCTTTTGTTTTTGAATAAAAATGGCTTTATCAACTTTTGAGAATAAATCTTGATAATATTTTTCATCAGTTACTTCTTCAATCTTAATTGCAGAGCCATAACCATTTAGTAATTTTCTTTTAATATTGATTCTAACTTTGAAAGCTCTACCATATTCAGAAACATTTGCTGTCGCTTCAACGACGGCAACAGTTGCTCCCATTTGTTTTTTTGTACCAAATTCTCTTTCAAAATCTATTGTCTTATCATTTGTACTAAACTCTTTATTAGCAGAAATAAAACCTAATAAAGAATTTGCATTGTTTACAATAAATCCCTCGTCTTGTAAAACATTTAACATAGCTTTCATTAAAGTGGCTTTATCAATACTACTATATTGTCTTGTTTGATATTGTCGTTTTTGTAATTGAGTTTGTGGCGTTATAATTTCATCTTTTACTTTTGCAAATGTTGGACATATAAATCCAAAGCAAACAAAACTTAAAAGTAATGCTAAAATTTTTTTCATACTTTACCTCAATTTAATTAAAATTTACTCATATGATATTGAAATGATTCAACTTTGCTATTATTGAATTTAATTACAATTGTTAGTGTTTTTTGGACGGTTTGAGCATTTTCTCTGCTTTTACCATAACCCGCTAAAATAATACCTACGGAAAAACCGCTATCATTATATGACGCTATAGAGGAAACTTTATCATAAATCCAAGTTTCTTTACCATTAGCATCTGCTGTAACAATATTAGGAGAACCAAGTGCTGTTACTACATCTGCCTGTGACATTCCAACTTTAATATCTTTTTGAACAATACCAAGTGTTAAATTTTGTTCCATAGTTGGATTTGAACATTTATCCGGATGTTTAGCACATTTTATTGCTTGTTTTTGCTTAATTTTTTCAATTTTTCTTTGATATCGTGCTTCCGCTTTTAAAACTTCATTATTTACTTCATTTATTGCAAATGTTGGTAATGAGATTGAAATGATAGATAATAAAACTAATAACTTTTTCATAAGCAGCGACTCCTTATATTTTCTAAAATATATCATAAAAAAATTTTGCAGTATATAAATTTATTAAATTAGTTTTACATGAAATATACAAAGAAACGAGGCGCAGCCAACGGCTGCGCCTCGTTTCTAACCTACAAATCCAAAGCCTAACCTTCTAATTCTTCTTTCTGTTTATTAAGCATATCTTGAATTTTACCCATAATTTCTTCGCTCTTTTCTTGAACATCAGAAACTATATTATCGGCTCTTCTTTGAATATCTTTCACTGTTTCATCAGTTTTTCTTGCAACATCAGAAGCCATTTCACCAATCATTTCTCTTGTTTCTGCACCTGATTTTGGAGCAAGAAGAATACCTGCAACTGCACCAATTGCAGCACCTACAGCAAATCCTGTTAAAAATTTTGATAATGACATATTATTTTCTCCTTCTATAGTAGTTTAACTTCTTTTGAAAAATTTTCTATTAACCAAGCGCATTACTTCTTTTTGGCAAAAAATTTAAACGCAGAACAAAGTCCGCCCATAAAACCTTTAGCAACTCCTCCGGTAATAGAAGAAACTTTTGTTAAAATTCTGAGAGGTGAATTTTTAATCATCTCTTTTACCTTGTTAACACTCTCATCTGCTTTAATAATAATTCCGCTAACAATTTCTACAGATTTATTAATATTTTTCAACGTCGGAACAAGTTCAGTTTTAACAATTGTAGCTGTTTCGTCAACATTTTTTGCAAGCTTAGATAAATCAAACAAAACTTTAATAAGCATAGCACCAACAAGAATTACGATAACTCCGGTCGAATAAGCCAAAAATGTTAAACTTTGATATAATTGTGCTGTTTCCATTTATTTTCCTTTATTTTAAACTTAAAAATCGTAATCAGAAAGTTCTTCAAGCTCTTTTGCTTTTCTCATTTTTTTAGATTTTAACATATTTGAGAACTTTTTATATTGTCTTTCTAACTTATATTTCAACAAATCCATTGATTCCATTGCTTGCTTTTTAGCTTCATTAACCGCTGGTGAATGTTTTTCAGCCAAATCACATACTGTTTCTTTAACTTTTTCTCTCATTTCAGCCCCAGAACGTGGTGCAAACAAAACACCTGCAACAATTCCGCCAACAACTCCTGCAAGAAGTCCCATGCCAAAGCCAAATGATGATTTATCTTTATTACTCATTTTGTACCTCTTTCTTATCTAATATTTTGTTCATTCTATTATATCACATTTTGAAGAAGTGATAAACCCTTCATGGATAATTTAAAAACTTTTGATTTTTTAATTTTTTTCGCAATCTTAAAATTCAAACTCCAAAACAAAATCATAGAAATCAATGTTTCTATTCTGGAACGAATAATATTATTTCTAATTGTAATTAAATTTTCTACAAAAACCGGTGCAAGCTCTGTCATTTGAATAGAAATTTCTCTTGCAAGAACCATGATATCCTTAATTTTGGGTTTTGCTTCTTCTAAAAAGTTATTCCAAGATTTAATTTTATTATCCATTTTTATTAAATGAAAAATTATTGTAAACGCAATTATTACTTGTGAAATAAAAACAATAACTGTAAATAAAGTAAATATCATATTTTTCCATTCATATTTGTACTATTATAAGATTATATTTTATAATAATATAAAAAGAAATACACTTGGAGGATTATTTTGGAAAAGCTTAGATTTTATTTATCTCTTGCGGTCGCAAAATCAGCATATACAACACTTAAAGTCACAAAACTATCCTCCGGCACTTCTATTATCGGGCGAATTGTCCTAAAACTTTGCCCAAACTTCTTGCAAGATTGTAACAAATATATTTCAACAAAAATAAATGTCACAGGAACAAACGGTAAAACAACAACGTCCGGACTAATTTCTCATCTGATTACAAACTCCGGCGCAAGCGTTATCAATAATTCTATGGGAGCTAACATGCTTACCGGAGTTGTGAATGCACTTTCTGTTTCTTTGAATCCGCTTATTAAAACAGATTACTCCGTTATAGAATCTGATGAAGCTTATTTAGCAAAGATTTATGACAAGTTCGAAGCTGATTATCTTGTTGTAACAAACCTTTTCCGTGACCAACTCGATAGATACGGAGAACTCGCTACTACAAAAAAATTAATTCAAGAAGGTATAGATAAAAAACCAAATCTTACACTTTTACTCAACGCTGATGATCCGCTAGTAGCATCTTTTAAAGGACAAAACAAGATTTATTACGGAGTCGAAAATGTCTATTATGCAAACGATAGCTTGAAAGCAAATTCATCAACAGAAGAAGCTTTTAACTGCCCTTGCGGTAAACCTTTAAAATACGAGAAAAAATTCTACGCTCAGCAAGGTCATTATTATTGTGATTGCGGTTACAGAAGACCTGAACCTAAGTATAAGGCGGATATTACACTGCATAAAGATTTTTCAATCATCAAAATAAACGGAAAAAGTTACGAAGTTCCGCTAGTCGGTTTATTCAATGCTTATAACGCTTTGGCTGCGATTTCTTTATGCTTAGAATTAGGAATAAAAAATATAGAAAGTTCGCTTAAAACTTTTAAAGTTGCTTTTGGAAGAAGTGAAGTTAAATATTTAAACGGCAAACGAACACTTATTCAACTAATCAAAAATCCGATTGGCGCAAATGAAGTATTAAAAACAGTGGATAAGAATTCTAATTTGCTAATTATTATTAACGATAATTATGCTGACGGTCGTGATGTTTCTTGGCTTTGGGATGCCGAGTTTGAAGTATTGAAAGACATTCAAAACGAAATTGTTGTTTCAGGCATTAGAGCAAATGATATGGCATTGAGGCTAAAATACGCAAGTGTTCCTACTGATAAAATTAAAATTATACCAAACATAAATAAAGCTGTTGAACACGTGGGACAAACTGCTAAAAACGATATCACAATTTTACCAACATATACGGCTTTATTGCACTTGAATAAATTAAAAAATCTAAAAAAATAATAATTCAAACGCAGCCTTATCTTTAGAATAAGACTGCGTTTTTTTAATTATTATACTTTGCGTACTTTTATTTGATTTATTCGATTTATTTCAACAAATCTTGCAATTGTTGTTTAGTGAACACTGTCGTCAAATCAATTTCGACTTCAACCAATGTATAATATGGTTTCAATTTACCGTCTTTCATTGCAGCATTACCGGTTCTGTTCAATACTGCAGCACTGCCATTGCCTGTAGCACTTCCATCAAAATCATATACATCAAATAATGTAAGTTTTAATTTTGTGCCATTTAATTGAGAGTCAACAACGTGCATTTGGTGGAATGCGTAATATAAATCTCCAGTTTCAAAAGAAAGTGCTTTGCCGTCACAGTTTCCTTTAATCAAGTCTTTTATGTTATTTTTTACAAACGTCTTCAAATAAGGATCATAGTTATTCTTTTTGCCACCAACCATAGTCATAGCTTTAGCAATTGATGAAGTTGATGTAAAATGATAACCTTGAACCTGTTCTGATGGAATACCATATTCGTTCATCAAATCAGCAAGAATCTTTTTAACTCTTTCACGATATTTTTCACTCAATTTTGAATAACCGGTATATTTTACATCACAGCCGGTAGGCGTGCCACTATATGAAGTTTGTGCCATTTTCAACAACTGCCCAGTAATATCACCTTTAGTAATGTCCTTTATCAATCCATAACCGGTGTATACACGATCGGTTCTTGCACTAGGATTGATTATTATATCGTATAATGACTTAGCAGACATTGTTTGACCACTCGCACTAATTGTACCGGTCAAGGTGCTTCTAGCTGTACCTTTACCTTCTTTTTGAACAACACTGGATTTTGTTGAATTGAAATAATGATAAGTTGTTTCCTTTTTGCCGTTTTTATAAACTTCTGTATGCGTATCATTGTTAGAATCTTTGATAATAACTTTGTAATTCTTCTTATCAGTATAATCATACGTAAATGTTTGAATAGTTTTTATAGAACCACCAGGATTGTATACAACTCGTTGAGTAATTTCATCATTATTATTTTTCAAAACAAAACAATTATAAGTTGTGTTTGCAAAATAATTACTATGATCGCTTTTAGTCAAAATAGTACCGAATGAAACTTGATACTTGCCTTTTATTGTTACACCCAGTTTTGTTCCGGAAACACTTTTTAATTCTGCAGTAGTGTTACCAATTTTTTTGGATGAAGTAGAACCATCAGCAAAAGTTGTTGCTTCTGTATTGTTTTTGTAATCCCATTTTGTGGTATATAACATTTTTCCATTTTGATCATAACCGATTTCTGACAACTTGTTGCCATTCAAATCTGTTACAATTTGCGTATTCATTTTACCGTTTGAATAATTATTCACAGTCTTTGTATTTTCATCAGTATCAGTAATAGTTTCTCTTAACAATGTTTTACCATCATTAACTTTAATAGTTTCAGTTGTTTTAGCGCCATCGTATGTTGTTTGAATTATTGCGCCATAAGTACCACTCTTGTATTCAGTTCCACTATCCGGATCTGTCCAACTACCTTTATATACCGTTTCTGATAGCTTTTTGCCATTTTTATCGGTAACAGTTTCTTTATCTTTAAGTTCATTTTGATACTGAATAACAGTTTTTGATACTAAACCTTTTGAATCATAAGTATATTTTGTTTCTGATTGTTTCTCATCATTTTTATAAACAATATCAGATATTAAATTACCATTTTTATCATAGGTTTTTTCTGCTGCTTTATAAGGATCTTTACTGCTTTCGGAGTGTTCTTTATATTGAATTTCTGTTCGGCTACCATCAGCATTATATGTTATTTTTTTATCTGTGACATAAATACCGTTATAAGTTGCACTATAAGTCAAACGACCTTGTGCATCGTATTCTGTTTTGCCAATAACATCACCCCAATATTCTTTGTCGTATTCAAGTCTGGTTTTAGAGCCATCATTATTAACTGTTGTCTTGAAATATCTTTCTTTACCATCTTTAGAGGTATGAATTTCTAAAGTAATATTACCTTCTTTATCATATACGTATTTAATTTTTGAACCATCAGTATTATATTTAGTAACTTCTTTGCCACTATATGTATACTGAGTTTCTTGTGTTATTTTACCGTTCTTATCATATTCGATTGCAGATTTCACATCACCACTATAATCATATTTAGTAATAGTTTGGCTACCGTCTTTATTATATTCGGTTTCAGTTCTACGTTTTGATTTAGAGCTAGAATCATATTCCACGATTTTAGTAACTTTACCGTCTTTATATGTTGTTTCAACTAGATGTCCTGCTTCGTTTTTGGATTCAAAAGTACCGTTTTTTTCTTCGGTTTTTGGTTTTAATGCTTCTAAAAATGCAGCATAAGTTTTACCATCTCTTAGCTTATAATTTGTTGATTTTCCTGCTTCTTGAGATACAGGTTCAAAATATTTATTGATTAATTCTTCCGTTGCGCCTTTATTCGCCAACAAATCTTCTTGAGTATATGTTGTAACGGTTTTGGTATCTGTTCCGGATGCGGCTTCCTTTGCATTACAAGTCATTGAATACTTTTTGTTTTCAAATACAAAGTTATAAGTTAACAGATTATTTTTTGTAGAACCGGAAATATCTGTAATACCAATTGCTTTAAATAACTCTGCTAACAACAACACAGATAAATTACCTTGCGTAAAATCTTGAATCATTTTATTAACAGCAGCTCTTCTTAATTCTTTGGCTTCTTCACCTGTTGCCAAACTAATTTCGTCAATATATTGTTTATAATTATCTTTACTTAATTTTGTGCCATTTTTTGTTTTAGATAAGTCTTCAGCTTTATCTGATTTTCTATTAGCATTGTTCAAAAAATTATCCAAAATCAAGTCTTTTTGATAATCTTGATAAACAATATTAACAACATCATTAATCGTCTTACAGCCGGTTGCTGTGTTTACGATATAAGTAACCGTTCTATTATTTAGTGTTGGTTTTGTAAAACCTTGTAGTGGTGCAGCCTTAAAATATTTATGAATTACATTATCTGTAAATTTATAATTATTTTTCAACTGATTTAGCGTATAAGTAGTTTCAGTCAAAGTTAGATTCGGGTTCCCAATTGTAATAGAATTATTTTTGGATAAGTCTATTTTTCCTGTAGAAGTTTTGTTGTTACCAAGCAAAGGTCTATTTTTGCTAAAATTGATTTTTAAGTTAAGTTTTCTGTTGTTAATATCCATTGTAAATGCTCACTTTCTGTTATTTTTTTAAATTCTATACTAAATACTCTCATTAAACAAAATCAAAACACATGAATTCATCTTTTGAATCAAGGCTAACTCTAAATAAATCATCTTTATTAATGATAAAACATGTCGCTCCTCCAATATTAAATCTGGTAAATTCACTGTTCACAGGCAAAATCTTTTTTGATAATTCTTTAGCTTCCTCCAAAGTTTCAATTGCACCAAATTGATTCAAGCGTTCCTTAAACTCTTTGAGCTTCTGTTCTTGAGAATTTTCTAACTTGTTTTTAATTTCAAATTGGTAATAATTATCCAATAATTGCAAATCATCTCCAAGTTCCACCTGCTTCATGCTATATGTGTCGCTCCAAACTTGTTCATTTTTATTTATGACTTCCATGGTGATTTCCTCTATTTTGTGCTCACACTTCTATGTATTACGGCATTTTTTTCAAAAACTTTAGGGTTTGTAACAAAAAATTTACAATTCATTTTTTTTTGCCACTATTATTAGATTTGCGACTTTAAACAATAAACAAAACAAAAAAATATTAGAAAAAATTATATAACCATGAAAAATTTTTACTAATAAATCGTCTATTTTTAGAATTTTACACTTATTTTATATCCAATAAAACAGTTAATAGAGTTCATACAAAAATATTGACCTTTGAAATTACCCCAAAAATCAATATTTTTTTTACGTTATTAATTACTTTTGTCATTCTTATTCATCAAGATTTCATCCAAATCCTTTTTTACAGAAGTTAAGCCATTTATACCAAAGACTTTTTTTAGAGTAACAATCATATTCGGATTAAGGATAATCGGCGCACATTTTCCCACATGGATATCAAAATCTTTTAATGTTGTCAGATACATTATTTGCGAAATCGTATGTCTGTCACATTTTGGGAAAAATATACTAATCGGGAGTTTTGTTTCTTTCTTTATTCCTTTAGCAAATTTTGTTATTGCATAAGTGTCAAAACAAGCGTTCACACAAATTACATTCTCTCGTTTTAAGCAATAAGAAAGCGTAAGAACCAAAACATCTTCAGGAACTTGTTCCAAAAGTTTTTCGAAATAAGATTTTTGCTCTAATGTATAAGCACCCAATCCGATTATAAATATTCTGGAATATTTATTAATGCGTTTTTTTATATTATTTAAAATTTCATCATAATCATAGCCTAATAGCACGCTTTCGCATTGTCGTCCGGTTTTGAAACCTTTTGCATTTTTTGCGGATTTAATTACTTCCGAAAAATCTTTATTTTTTATTTGAATAATACCTTTAGAGCTTGCAAAATCTGTCGTAAACAATAGTCCACGATACAAATGTTCTACATTATACAAAGAATGTTTTGTTAAAATAATCGGCCCCGGAAATGTCGCAAAGTCTAGAAGGCAATTTTCTATACCTTGACCGTACTGTCCTTTTAACCTTGGATATTTTTCAAAATAAGGATACGTGTTAGCAAGAACCATTTCATCATGGGTGTAAACATCTATGTCTTCATCTTTAAGAGCCTCTAAAACATCTTCAAGTTCTTTTATATTTGAGCCTACGACCAAAACCGCTTTCGCTGGAGTTGTTGTATAAGAAACCTCTTTTGTCCTTTGCTTTCCATAATATTCTTCTCTTGCTAACAAAAGTGTTTTCATAAGACAATCATCAATTTTTGCAATTTCAGAAATACAATTTTTGATTTCGTTTTCACTTTCTTCTTTTGCATCAAGATTATCAAGCGTATTTAAAATTGTAAGATACCCTTCTTCTACTTTGTTTGCATATTTTTCGTTCTCAAAAGTTTCTAGATCAAGAATATTAATACAAATACTTTTTACTAGAACAAAAATAATTTTATACAAATCTCGAATTTCTGTAGAAAGCGATTGTGATTTACGCAAAAATTCTTTTTCGCCCAATTGAATTGCTTTAATTATATTAGTATTATTACAAAATTTTAAAACCAATTTTAAACATTCAGGAATTGTGTCATCGTTTGCACAATTTAGTTCAAACTTTTTTATCAGAATTGGCAAAATTTTATTAAACCTCTGTACCAAAAGCTTAAAATCTTTTTCTGAAAAATCATAATTAGATACCATTACAGAAATCGTATCAAGAATAATATTTTTTGCTTTTTTGTCATTTATCCCTTTTTTATACAATCTTAGAGTATAAAAAGCAGTTAATTTTAAATACAAAACTAAAACTTCTTGTAAAGAAGAAGTCCTTGGATTTATTGAACAAATTCCCTGCGACACGCAGCTGTCATATTGATAGTCTTCATTATAATTGTGATTCATAGCAGTATTATGATATGTGAACTAAAGAAAAAATACATTGGACGAGTTGGCTAATTAAACGGAATAAAAAAAGAATATATAAAAAAATATTTAATTCACTTCACTCACAACATAATTTTTTAATATAATCCCAACGACTTAACGACCTTACTACTTAATACCTCTCCCCCATCCAAATACACGATTTTGCACGAAACCACTTGCAAAAAGCTTAAAAAAACACTATGATAGCATTATTATGGAACAATATGTAATTACTTTTGACGAAATAAGAGCACTTTTAGTAGAACAACAATATGCAGAAGCTGATATAATCGAGCTTGAAAAAGCATTTGAATTCGCAAAGAAGCTTCATGCCGGACAATACAGAGTTTCTGAAGAACCGTATATCATCCACCCAATGGAAGTTGTAAAAATATTAATCGCCTTAAGAGCAGATAAACACACACTTATGGCAGGATTTTTACATGATATTCTGGAAGATACTGATACAAAACCGGAAGAAATTAAGGAGATGTTTGGCGAAGATGTGCTCAATCTTGTTCAAGGGGTTACAAAGCTTGGTAAATTACAATTCAAATCAACAGAAGAACGTCAAGCAGAAAACTTCCGCCGAATGCTTATTGCAATGGCAAGTGATGTCAGAATAATTCTACTTAAACTTGCTGACAGACTCCATAATATGCGAACTCTTAATTATATGACACCGGTAAAACAGCAGAGAATTGCGCAAGAAACACTTGACATCTTTGCTCCGCTTGCAAACCGTTTAGGGGTTGGTAAAATTAAAGCCGAACTGGAAGATTTATCACTAAAGTATTTACATCCGGATAAGTATTATGAGATTGCTCAATTGGTTTCACAAAAAAAAGCCGAACGAGAAATGACTGTCAAATTACTTATCGACAAAATTTCTAAAGACGTAAAAGCAAGTGGAATCAACGCTCAAATAACAGGCCGAGCAAAACATTATTTCAGTATTTACAATAAAATGCGCCGTTTAAATGTAGCATTTCATGACTTATATGATATTACGGCTGTACGTGTAATTGTTGATACAGAAAAAGAGTGTTACGAAGTACTCGGGCTTATTCACTCACAGTTTAAACCAATTCCGGGGCGTTTCAAAGATTATATCGCAATGCCAAAAGGAAACATGTACCAATCACTTCACACTTCTGTAATTGGTCCACGACAAAAACCTTTGGAAGTTCAGATTAGAACTTGGGAAATGCACGAAATTGCAGAATATGGTATTGCTGCGCACTGGAGATATAAAGAAAAAGGCTCTAAGAAAGCAGATTCAGCTAGTGATATTAAATTTTCTTGGATGCGCAAACTGGTTGAATACAACAAAGAAACAAAAAATGCAGAAGATTTTGTTAACTCCGTAAAAATGGATTTATTTTCTGACCAAGTTTTTGCGTTCACCCCTGGAGGTGATGTAATAGACTTACCTCTAAACGCAACACCTGTTGACTTTGCGTATCGTATTCACTCTGATGTCGGACATAAAACAGTTGGAGCTTTGATTAACGGTAGAATAGCGCAACTTGATACAAAACTCAAAAACGGCGACATAGTAGAAATTATGACATCAAAAGTTTCTGCACCACGCTTGGACTGGTTAAACTTCGTTGTAACAAAACAAGCAGCTTCAAAAATTCGTCAATGGTACAAAAAGAATAAACGTGAAGACCATATTGAAATCGGAAAAGCTAACCTTGAACACGAATTAACCAAAACCGTATTTGATGAATTTGTTAAGAATGGTGAATTTGCAAAAGTTGCAAAACAAATGAATTATGTGAGTGCTGATGATTTATTTGCAGCATTGGGTTATGGTGAAACAACCGTTAATAAGATTGTTAACAGACTAAGAAAACCTCCAAAACAAGAAACTCCGACACCGCATAAACCAAGAAAAGCTTCTGAAAAAGATATAGTTGGTTTGGAAGGATTGCTTTATTCTTTTGCAAGATGTTGTTCGCCAATCCCCGGAGAACCGATTATTGGGGTTGTAACACGCTCAAAAGGAGTTACTGTCCATAGACTTGATTGTAAAACTCTTGAAAATATACCTGTCGAACGCCTAATTGATATTCATTGGTCTGGTAATAATGTCAATAAATCGTATAGCACGACAATCCGTATTGAAACAGCAGAAAAACTCGGACTTCTTAAAGACGTCATTGGCATTGTTTCGGATAATAATACTAATATTACTTCTGCAAATGTTAAGTCTAAAGGTAAAGTGGGTATAATTGAGCTTGGCATTGAACTTGATAATATTGAAACATTACGTAAAGTAATGATTGCACTTCAATCCATGCCGGATGTATTCAGCGTTAAGAGAATTCAAACTTCTTATACTAAAAATCCGCAACAATTTACTAAAAAAACAAACAAATCTCAGAAAAAAAATAACAAAAAAGCCGGTAATTAGTAAATAGAAATATTACATATCAATATCATTGGCTTTTAGAAACAAGTCAAAGTCTTTGTCGTTATCTACAATTTTTTTCAATTCATTTTTATAATTATCAAATTTTTGTTGTTTTAAATTCTCAAAAATTTCTAATTTGCGATGATTTCTTTTTGCTAAAACCGTATGCACATTCGCAAAACCATTAAATCCATTATCTCTAATTGTTCGTGCTCGTTTTATGTGATAATTTATTGAGCTTGTTGCATTATCGATTTCACCTATAAACTTGCAATTATCTTTATTCCATTCCACTTCTTTTTTTAAACATAATAATGCTTTCGTAAACTTCGTAACGATTTCAGTGTCAGAAAATTTTTCTAGCATGCTATTAAGTGAGTTTTCGAATAATAACATGCCCATATTATTAAGCCTTACACCTTCACTTACAATATTATAACTATCATTTATTTCATACGTAAGAACATCATTGGGATATTCTTTTGTTTTTTTTGCAAAAATTTTGCATATATTCTTTAGTCTTTTTTGCTCGCTAAATTCTGGTTTTATAATCAATTTCGCTTGAAATGACGTTGTTGTGTTTATATCAGATTGAATTTTCATAAATATCTCCTGATTAAATAAAAAACAAACAAAAAAATTTTTGCTATTTAAATATTTTTTTATCAAATCTCTTGATTTTTTCGTTATTACTTGCTAGACTTAAGTAAGCACAGTTCGATAAGAATGCCTGAGCTTACAATTATAATTTTAAAACTAAAAAGGTGGTTGTAAAATATAGGCAAGAGATATTGAAAATTTAATAATAAAAGTCGTCACGGGCCTGTTGGCACTCTGCCGAAGAAAAAGTTGACTAAACGTCAAGTTTTTCTGAGAGGTAGGTAGCGTCGCTAACGCAAGACACAGGCAGGTGATATTGAAAATTTAATAACGAAAGTCGTCACGGGCCTGTTGGCACTCTGCCGAAGAAAAAGTTGACTAAATGTCAAGTTTTTCTGAGAGGTAGGTAGCGTCGCTAACGCAAGACACAGGCAGGTGATATTGAAAATTTAATAACGAAA
>CAKVIN010000002.1 GCA_934754425.1 uncultured Candidatus Melainabacteria bacterium
GGGATTCGAACCCACGGTGGAATTGCTCCCACACAACCTTTCCAAGATTGCACCTTAAACCTCTCGGACACCCCTCTTCGCTTTTTTCATTATACTTAATAATATTTGATTGTAAAGATTTTTATTATTTTTAGAAGGTTTAAGAATAAATCTTATTCTTAAAATTTATGTAAAAAAATGTAAATATCTTTTTTTAAAAACGCAATATTTTATTTTCATATGTTTTACTGATACTAGAAGGAGTTTGTGTCATGAGCATAGAAGCAAATATACTTGGCAGAATTGATAATCGCAATGTACAAGTAGAAATTAATTCCTCAAAAGGCAACAGCAAACCTAATTATTACAAAGTCCCGCAGCAAGAAGCTGACGCATTTATCACAGACTATAAAAAATCTGTAAAACGCAATACAATCATCTCAAATATAGGATTCGTTGTTTCAATTTTAGGAGGAACTTTGATAGCCAGTGCGGCTACAAAAAAAATGCAAAATACTGCTTTAAAATGGGTTATTAACATCGGCTCCGGAATTGGCGGAGCAATTGCTTCAATTATTGGATGTAGCGCTTTTTTAAGCAAAGCTCATGAATCTTGTCTAAAAAGACATAACGCAGAACAAATTGAAATTTTTTAATCACAATTCTTGACAAAAAGCTTTGTTCTTAGTATATTAAATAATGTTCTACGGGCATGTGGTGGAATGGTAGACACGCTAGTCTTAGGAACTAGTGCGAAAGCGTGGGAGTTCGAGTCTCTTCATGCCCACCATTTTAAGCGGTTATAACTGTTTAAAATATTTTTAAAAGGAGCCGTTTAGGCTCTTTTTTATTGCATAATAATCAAATGGAGAGATATTTTTATGGGAAAAATTATATTAACCGGTGATAGACCAACAGGAAGATTACATTTAGGTCATTATGTCGGATCTTTAAAGCGCAGAGTTGAACTACAAAATTCCGGTGATTATGAAAATATCTTTATTATGATTGCTGATGCACAAGCTTTGACTGATAATTTTGATAATCCGGAAAAAGTTAGACAAAATATTTTAGAAGTTGCGCTTGATTATTTATCAGTCGGTCTTGATCCAAAAATCTCAACATTATTTATTCAATCTCAAATTGTTGAACTTACAGAATTAACTTTTTATTATATGAATCTTGTAACATTGGCTCGTTTACAACTCAACCCTACTGTTAAATCAGAAATTCAAATGAGAGATTTTAAATCAAGTATTCCGGTTGGATTTTTGTGTTATCCAATAAGTCAAGCCGCAGATATTACGGCTTTTAATGCCGACACAATTCCGGTTGGCGAAGATCAATTGCCTATGATAGAGCAAACACGAGAAATCGTCAGAAAGTTCAATCATATTTACGGAGAAGATGTTTTAGTAGAACCAAAAGCGCTTCTTCCTACTAATCAAGTTTGTATGCGTCTTCCTGGAATTGATGGTAAAGCAAAAATGAGCAAATCATTAGGTAATTGCATTTATCTTTCTGATTCAGCTGAAGATGTTCAAAAGAAAGTTATGAGTATGTATACAGACCCTACTCACTTAAAAGTTTCTGATCCGGGACATATTGAAGGAAATACCGTATTTACTTATCTTGATGCTTTCTGCAAGCCGGAACATTTTGAACGCTATTGGAATGATTATTCTTCTCTAGAAGAAGTCAAGGAACATTATCAAAAAGGTGGCTTAGGCGACGTTAAAGTAAAACGATTCTTGAACAACATTTTAAACGAAGAATTAGAGCCTATTAGAACTCGCAGAAAAGAATTTGAAAAAGATATTAATTCTGTATATGAAATTCTTATGTCCGGTAGCTTGAAGGCAAAAGAAGTCGCTGCTAATACTTTGAGCAAAGTTAAACAAGCTATGAAATTAAATTATTTTGATGACATAAATTTAATAATCAAAAAATAAAATTTGTTATTATAATAAAAAACAAAGATATTTGGTTAGTAAAATATCTTTGTTTTTTTGTTTAAAATTCTTTTTAATTTTCTTCTTCACGAAGCCATTCTATTAAAGGTTTATCATCACCGAAAAATATGTTAAAATTCTTTTCTATTTTGGGGCTACGCAAAAATTTTCTATCAATATTATATGCGACAGGCTCTGTTCCATCTTGAGCTTTTTTACATATTGTTTGTGTTGTTTTATCGTAAACATTTGCATAGTTCAAATTTAAACTTACGCAAAAAGGCATTCTTTTTTTTCCTTTTTCATTATAAGAAATAAGTCCAAAAGCTCTACAAATAATTGCTCTTGCTTTATAAACAGTACATTTGTCATCTACTAAAAAAGGACAAGAATACATTTTTGAACGCTCTTTTTCTAATAAATCTGCAATATTTTCGTTAACCTTATCTTTAATTTCATCTGGTAATTCATTAAAACAAAGCATAAGATTAACATATTCTAATTCTGAAATAGGATATTCACCTTCCTTGCAACAATAAGCGCAACCTTCTTTACATTTTATAAAAGGTTTTTGAGCTTCAAACATTTTTGCAAGCTTTTTATCTAAAAAATCAAGATATTCTCTATAGCGGATTATCATTTTTTGCCTTATTTCTTTTTGCTTTAATTTCTTCACATCTTTCTAATTTATCATACAATTGAGAATTAATTTCTCCACCTATCAAAATCAAGATGGAAGTATAGTATAACCAAACCATTAGCACGGCAAAGCCACCAATAGTTCCGTAAACAAAGTTATAAGTATGTAAATTATTGATATAAACAGAAAAACCCCACGAGCCTAACAACCAAGATATACTAAAGAATAAAGTTCCAGGAAGTGCACTACGTCTTCTAATTCTTTCTTGTCCACCTAAATTTGGAAGAATATAGTAATGCAAATATGCCATAATATATAGAGCAACAAAAGCAATCGGCCAACGAATTAATAACATAATATTTCCGGTATGAACAGTAAAACCGGTATATGTAATTAAAAATTTAATAATAACTTTACCAAAAATAATTAAGTTAATACTTAAAAATAGAACCAGCGCATTAACAAATACCATCACCAATGACAATAATCTTGTATATAAAAAAGAACGTGTTTCTTCCACCTTATAAGCTCGATTTAATCCTTTTAAAACAATTGCCAATGCATTTGTTGAAAGCATTACTGTTACACAAAAGCCGAAAGTTGCAACTAAACCACCTTTTGTAAAAAACCAAACTTCATTTAAAACTGTTTCTATAAGCTCAATAACATCGCCCGGCATAACTTGTTGTAAAAAAACAATTAATGGATTCATAAAAGAATGCTTACCAAGCCACCCAAAAAGTGCTGTTAAAAACAACATAAATGGGAAAATACCAATTACAAGCATAAAGCCCATTTCGGCAGCCATTCCAAAAAAATCATTCTCAACAACAGAATTTATTATATTTCTTAATGTTTTAAATCTAAATTTCACAGTTTTATTTCTCTTAACAACTTATTGACCGCATCTTTAACCGAAGCTTTTATTGTACATCCGGCTGCAAAAGTATGTCCTCCGCCACCAAAAGCTGAACAAATTTCTGCAACATCAACGGATTTGCTTCTCATTGAAATTTTTGTTAACCTTGAATCAACTTCTTTTGCAACAAAAGATACTTCTGTTGATTCTATAGCTCTTAATGTTTCTGCAATTCCGTCTGTATAATCATCACCAGCTGAAAACTTTTCTAAATCTTTTTTGAACACAGTTGTATAAGCAATTTTATTATCATTCAAAAAAGTTGCTTTATTTACGCAATAATTCTGAAACATTACAAAATTTTTAGTCTTTGTTTCATAACATTTTTTATAAATAATATTCGGAACAATTCCGGTTTCTACCAAATCTGCAGCAGCTCTAAATGTTGCAGCTGAAGTATTTTCAAAACGGAAATTACCGGTATCAGTCATAATTGCAGTATATAAGCAAATTGCAGCATCCTTATCTATTTCCCAATTATTTTTTTTGAAATAATTGAATAATACTTCTCCACAAGAACTTGCTTCGGGTTCTATAATTTGATAATCACCAAATTTTGGGTTTGTCTTATGATGATCAATATTGACAGTACATTTAGCTTTATCAAAAAGAATTTTTGAATCCATAACACGGTCTATTGCTGCAACATCCAGTGTTATTACTAAATCATAAACAAGCGATTTATCAAAATATCTTTCTGCATG
The DNA here is from genome assembly GCA_934754425.1 of uncultured Candidatus Melainabacteria bacterium. Lineage (GTDB taxonomy): Bacteria > Cyanobacteriota > Vampirovibrionia > Gastranaerophilales > Gastranaerophilaceae > CAG-196. The sequence continues at coordinate 4,195 of CAKVIN010000002.1, forward strand.
TTCAATATTTGGCAAAAACTTATAGTTATACGGAATATTTGATACAACATTCATATCTGCCTTGATTTTAAAGCGTCTATAAATCATGTTATACATTGCACACATAGAACCAAGAGTGTCACCATCAGGGTTCATGTGAGATAATAGTAGTATCTTTCTTGAAGATTTTATGATATCATCTAAATTACAATTCATAGATAAATCATAACATAAACAATGAAAAAAGTTCTTTATACAGATTTTGAAGGAGTAGATACCGTAATAAGCGCAATGATGGATAATCCACAGCTTAAAAAAGCTATTACGCGTACTAATTTATGCAATTTTTGGGATAAAATTCTTCCGCAAAAATTCAAAGGCAAATCTAAACCTTATTCAATGCTCCCCGGAGGAGTAATGGTTATTGCATGCCAAAATCCGATTGTAGCACAGGAGCTTTCTTTATATAAAGTTATTCTTCTAAAAAAATTTGAACCGTATATAAAATCTTTAAAAATGCGAGTTCTTGATTTTAAATTTGACCCCAAAAAATGGATTCAAGATTAGATTTCTTATCCTTCTGAAACAGGCGCAATTGTTCCCAATAAATAAGCATAAACATGAAGGCTATATAAATACATAAAAGTTGAAATTATGCCTATCATAACATACACAAGAGGATTTTCTTGAGGAGATAATTGCATTACTATCATAAAAAAATAATTTAATAAATAAATAATACCTGTATTTAATAAATAAAAAATTACAAATAAAATTAAATTTTTTATATATTGAAGAGGATAACTATCAATCAAATAAAATGCTTTTGGGAAATTCCAGACAGCAAATACGGAATCTTGTTTAGCATAATTCCATAACAACGCAGGTAATGCAATAAAAAGCATAACCAAAACAATACCACAAGAAACTTGATATACAACACTAAGTCCTTCAATATACTCTACATCAAAATTAAATGCTGGCGTAGTTAACACAGACGTATATATAACTAATACAAATGGTAGCATCATCATTATTGTGGCTACAATAGATGCAAGTCCTCGCCATAAAAATCTTATAACATTAAATTTTGGTAAATCTATAAAAAATCTTTCTTTTATTTTACCTGAATAAACATTACTGGCTGAAATATCCCAATTTCTAGAAATTATATTAGATGTTAATTCCCAAAAATAACCTTGAATTATCAAACTTGTGAAAAAACAAACAACTGTAAACAATATATTTAAAATTTGACCATTTAAAAAAGTAAATTCTATTACATTTGTACTAAAAAGCAAGCCAATTAAAATTAATAACGCAACTATAAGAGTTAAACACAGTTGTAAAAATCTTTTTTTAAAATCTTTATTCCTAAACATCCAAACTAAAGGTTCTAACAAGACGTCCTCCGCACATTATTTAATTACCTTGCAAGAGAAATGCTAGTTACCCCAACATTTCTTGCACTATCCATCAATTTAACAACTGCTCCATGATTAGCATTTTCATCAACTTGAATTAATAACCCATCCGGATAATCTTTAATATGCTGAGAAACAACATTCTCTAGTTCATCAACCTTAACCTCTTGATTATCAAAAATATATTTATCATCATCTGTTACACTAAAATTCATAATTTTAGAATCTTTTGCAATTTGCTCTTGATTTACAACCTCAGGAACAGCAAGATTCAAACCTTGTTGGTCAAGAAGTGGTGCTACAACCATCATTATAATCAACAATACCAGAAAAATATCTGTCAAAGGTGTTATATTTATTTCATTAAAACTATCACGCATTATTCACTCCAATTATCATATTGATTATCTTGTGGCATTGGTGTACTTGCACCGGAAATCATATTAGAAGATTGACCTTCTTCTAATTGTTTTTGTTCCTTTTTATTGAGCGGTTCTCCTGCAACAATCAACTTTTTATAATGAGCATCCTGAGCCGCATCCATAATATCCATAATTACGGAACTTTTAACCTTTTCATCCGCTTTAACTACGACTTCTGCATTTTCATTCTGACCTTTTAAAGCCTCTAAATCCGCCGTAAGCATACCTACAGAAGAACGCTTGTCACCAACATACACAGTTCCGTCTTTTGTAACAGAAACAGTTACTTTACCTTGCTCTATAGAAGTCCCACTATTAACTTCCGGTACAGAAATTGTATTGTCTACAGACTGAAAAGTCGGCGCAACAACCATCATTATAATTAACAATACCAAAAAGATATCCGTAAGCGGTGTAATATTTATTTCTGTAAATAATGCTTTTTTACCTGATTTTATAGCCATAGCTTTTCCTTTTTTGACGTCGTTAAGTCTTCAAATCGTTAAGACGTTAAGTTCATTATAGATTTTTATTTAACATAAGTTTCGTTATAAATTTTGATACGAACTTAACGACTTAAAGTCCTAACGACCTAGCGACTTCCTTATAATGCCACACTAGATTGTGACTTTAATTGATTTTCTTCTTCTGAATCTACAAAACTTAAGAACAATAATTTGATTAATTGGAAATCATCTTCAAATCTTCTTACTGTAGATTGGAATGTGTTGTAACAAACTACTGCAACAATAGCAACCCCCAAACCAAATGCTGTAGCAATCAAAGCTGAACCAATACCCATTGCAACTGCAGCTGATTGATTACCTTGAGAAGCTAAATCTTGGAATGTATACAAAATTCTTACAACTGTACCGAACAAACCTAAGAACGGAGCTACACCACCTATGGTACCTAATATTGTTAATCTGTGTTCAAGTTTTCTTGTAGCTAAAGCTGAAGCGATATCAAAAGATCTTGAAAAGCCTTTTTTCTGTTCTGATAAAATTCTAACCCCTTCTTCTGTAACTTCACCGATAATTCCGCCACATTGAACTGCAAGATTTTGTGCACCCATAAGATTATTTTTTGCTAATTCTTTTTGTAATCTTGGAATAAATTCAATTACATTTCTCTTGTTTGCATTATAAAACGCAGCTCTGTCAATAGCTACAGCAACTGTTAAAATTGCGCACACAAGAATTGGTAACAATACCGGCCAATCTAATTGAATTGAATGTAATAATAGTTCCATTTTTATATCCTCATTTTCTCTATTTTCGTTTCTTATTTTTATTAGGGTAAAACCCTAACCTACATTCCTTATTTTTTGAGTGAAAAATTTCCGCTCTAATATCTTGATGCATTGAATACGTTATAATCAAATGTAAACTGAATATCAATGCTTTGTCCTTTAAAATCTACCGGTAATGGTCTGAACGGAGCTGTCAATTCTACAGCTTTTAATGCAGCTTGATCTGCCGTTGGCATGCCGGATGATTTTTGAACTCTACTTGAAAGCAATCTACCATCTTTTGCTATCTTAAATAACAATACTACTCGTTTGCTTTCATTACCCTTCGGAGGATCCCAATTAAGTTTTATTCTACGTTGAAGCTCCCTCATATAAGGACCAAAATCAGGTTCTCTAAGAGCATCAATTCCAGGAGCACCGCCTCCACCTCCAGGATTACCATGATTTCCTGAACCGCCGGTACCTCTACCTAATTGACCGCTACCTCCTCCTACTGAAGGTGATAATGATGGTCTTGGAGCGTATGAACTACCATGTGAACTACTTCCACTTCCGGAAGAAGAACCTCCATACTTCGCACCTGTTGGAGCTGATGTACCACCTATAGGACCGGTTGATAATGTTTTACCGACTGGAGCACCTTTAGGAGCTGCCACTGTAAACGCTGAAGACGGTTTTGCTACAGGTGCCGGAGATGACACAGGTCTAGCAGATGGTCTTGCAGTTGGTGGTGCAGGTTTTGCCGGTGAAGGTCTGCTCTGCGTAGTATTCTGAGCAGGTTTTTGAGTAGGCTTTACACTCTGTTTTTGAGCTTTTTGCTGTGCATGTTTCGTTGGCTGCATTTTATGAGCCTGTTGCACTTGTTTTTGTTGTTTTTTTATTAATTTATTTGCGCTTGCAGCTGCTGCAGACGGTTTTGAAGGTTTGCTTGGCGCTGGAGAAGGCATTGATACCTTACGTTTTGGGTCATTTACTCCACCGCTTCTTGAATTCATATCAGAACGATTTTTTGTCTTAGGATTTCTTGGAGTTGCCTCTTTATCAACCAATACAAACTCGATATCCTTTTTTAACTGTACGTCCGGTTTTTTAAACAAGCTTAAATTAATTCCCATCAAAGCTAGTGCTATTGTAATTAACCAAATTAACAGCACTACTGCCGGATGTAAGGCAGTTGATATTGCTAATGATTTTTCAAAAGGTATAACTTCCGGTTTACTTGTAACAATAGTTGGAAGGCTATATTCTTTTAAATTTTCGTCCTCGTCGTCTAGTATAAAACTTTTTTTACTAATTAATGACACTTTATTATCTCTCTTAAATTACATTTATAGAATAATAAATTTTATTACAAAATAAATTAATCTACTTACTAATTTTCATAACTATAACTTGAAGCCGAAACAGTGATTGGCTGAGTCAACATCAAATCTATACAAGCATTTGCAGGAATTTCAACCTCGTTTCCTTTATCCCAAGTTGATTTTGCTAATCCGCCACCGGCTCCTACAGCAGTACCCAAAGCAACCCCTCTGCCTACATTACCTCCGGATAAAGCTCCAAATATAAGTCCTGACAAAGCTCCGGCTGCAACACCTGCTGACATATCTTTTGCATACTCTTTTGTTACGTCAAGCTTTGTTCCACCAATAAGTACACCGGTATTGTCATCTGTTTTAATAACCGCAGATATAGGTATTTGAGTACCATAAGGAGTATAAATTTGAGTAAATCTTATACAAAGCTTACCATTCATACTTCCACGTTTTGCTTTCGAAACTTCTATAACCGTACCAGAAACAGTACTTCCCGCCGGCGCAATAAGTTTGTTATTGTAATAATAATCAGAATTCAAAACCAAAGATACAGATTGTCCGGCACTAGCATTTGCGGATGAAATCGGCGCTGTTAACATTGCCGGCAATGAAGTACCAGCCGGAACCATTATAACATTTCCGTGCAAAGGCTCATTGGTACTATATTGCATTGGTCGTTGTACATATTGACTATTTTGAACAGTTTGGGATTGTGACTGTAAATAATTAAAATTAGATGCTGCAAAACAGACATTCATAGAACATATTGAAATAAACAATGATGTAGCAATTAATTTATTTTTCATATTAAAATCCCTCCCTATAATAACATTTTATAATCAATGCGTGATTTGTCAATTTGTTAATATGTGTGACATATGCAAAGGTTCAACTAATACTATAATTAAATCAGCTCCTGATGAAATAGTTACATGTTCGCCCATTTTTCTTTGAGCCCCAGGTACGCATTGTAATGTGCCCATCGCTCTAAACATTGCCCAGCGTTGATAATGCGGTACTCTAATATAAGTAGCCGGAGGAGTTAAACCTCCACCTATTAGATTATTATTTGCTGTATAAATATAAGCTTTTATAGGAACTTCATAGCCATCCGGCAAAAACATTTTATTTACAAATACTCGCATTGCAGCATTTGTACCAATTATTGGCTCATTCTTTTTATCAATATATCCTGTAAATCTTGTGCCGATTGGGATTACATCTTTGTTATACAAATAAATATCAGAAGTAGATTCAAAATAAACTTTATCCCCTTCTTCACAATACGCTGTAGAAAATTCTTGTAATGATATTACAGCAATATGTGTTCCTGTTGGAATATCAAAGTCATCATACCCTCTAAGTTCTATCTCTGCGAACGCAAACGGCATAATAAAAAGTGTTAAAAGTATTAGAATAAATTTCTTCATCTCTTATATTATATAATGTTTCTTTATAAAATGTAAATAAAAAACATAACTAATACTTGTTGTTTTCTTCATTTTGATGTACCATACCCCTATGAGAAGAGATGTTATAGCCTACATACACACACATTGGGACAGAGAATGGTATAGAGAATTTGAAGTTTTTAGAATGCGTTTATTGAGAGTGTTTGACAATATTCTTGATATGCTCAATGAAGAAATGATTCCAAGTTTCTATTTTGATGGACAAGTTAGTGCTCTTGATGATTATTTGGAAATGCGACCGGAAAAAAAGAACCTTGTAGTATCTTTAATTCAAAGAAAAAAACTTTTTGTAGGTCCGTTTTATTGTTTAACAGATGAATTTTTGACTGATAAAACCTGTTTTACAAAAAATTTAGAAATAGGGATAAAAACAGCAAAAAAATATGGCTGTAATGATTTTATCGGATATTTACCGGATACTTTTGGACACAGCCAAAATGTTGTAGAAATTTTAAGAAATTTTGGAATAAACAAATGTGTCGTTTGGCGTGGTTGCGGTGATTTTCCATCTGAATTCAAATGGTGCGGAATGGATACTGTTAACCTTGTTAGAGGGTATTTTAATGACACATTCTCGATAAAAACTTCTATTGAAAAAAAAGCAGAATTACTAAAAGATAATTTAGATAAAATTGCCGAAAAATCAGGTAATGTAATTCTTTTACCAATTGGCGCTGACCATCTTGGGGTCGAAATGAATTTGCAAGAACAAATTGATGCGGTTAATGAAATTTTAAAAGAGGATTATAATATTAAGTTAGGAACTTTGTTTGACTATTTCAAACAAGTAGAAAATAATTTTAACCAATTTGAATGGAATAATGAGCTACGTGATAATTCAAAAACATTCACATTGCAAGGCTGCTATTCTTCAAGATTAGATTTGAAACGAGAAAATATTGAATGCACATATTTACTTGATTTAGCAAATCGCTTTGTAAAACAACAAGAAGAAAAAAAATACGATACTTTGATTGAATACGCATACAAAATGTTATTACAAAATCAAGCTCATGACAGTATTTGCGGTTGTTCTACAGAAGATGTGCATAATGAAAACTTAATCAGATATAAAAAAATCAAGCAAATTGCGGATACAATTCTTGATGAATTAAAATTCAAAAACCATTTTGAAGAAAAAAAGATTATTAATCTTTCCGGAAAACCGTTCTCCGGAATTGTAGAATTTTCAACGGTAGAAAACTTGGAAGGTTATGATAAAATAAATTACCGCAAAGGATTTGACAGTACTCTTTTAACTGACACACAAAGAATACCGATAACCGAAGATTATACTGGAATTAATACATATATAGCAGAAGTTGAAAATGTAAAACCAAATGTAATTGATTACATCATGCCGGTTACAAAGCCATCGGATTTAAACATAACCGAATACGGGTTAGAAAATTCTTACATATTTTTAAAAATAGAAGACGGTGCTATTTATATTAATGGAATAAAAATGTCACTTGTTGATTTTGCCGACTTAGGTGACAGTTATAATTTTGGTCCAAAGAAAAATGATAATGGTACCGAATTAAAAATTTTGCGTTCTAAAGTCATTTTAAAAACACATCTTAGAGCTGCCCTAAAAGTAGACTTTGAAGGAGTTTGGGACGTCATTACTGCAATAATAACTTTAGATAAAGAATCAACATCATTACATTTTAAATTTGATTGGACGAATTCACAAAAAAATCACCTTTTAAACGCTGTATTTGAATTAAATCAACCAATAGAAGAAGTTTTCTCTGAAGATATGAATACATTAATCAAAAGAAATTTTGATTCTGATTACAATATTAGAGAAAATTTGCCAACAACCCGAGGCATAGAAGTCAAAAACAATACTGCTCCAATGCAGCGAGGATTGTTGATTGATGAAAAAAATAATAATTTAGGCATTATCACCAAAGGTTTGACACAATATGAGGTATATAAGAACTATCTGTACTTACCGATTTTACGTTCAACCGGAGTTATCTCTAATCCTCAAAACCCTGCAAGAACAACACCAGCCGGTCCTCCTATTCCGGTAGAATCTTTGCAGCAGATTGGACGAAACATTGCAGAATTTCATGTATTCTTCGGCAACCAGAATGCTTTTGAAGAAACTTTAAATAAGGTTTATAATTATATAGTTACGACTTCTTGACCAGTTTTATGTCTTCAAATCTAACTCCACTTGTAGTAAGTGAGTCGATAACATTCAAAGCATATTTTCTTTTTGTTTTTTCAACAGAATTATAATTCTCTAATGCCGTTTTTATAATAGCTTTGTTTTCTAATTCTGTAAACTTTATAGTACCATCTTGTAAACCTTTAATAACTTTAGGAACATTTGCATATGTAAATCGTCCATATTTCTTTTGGGCAACGGCTTTTACATACTCCATTTCAAAAGATAACAAACCGACTTTCATTCCCAATTCATCATCATTTGCACAAGCTTCTCTTAATGCTGCCGTTGTTTTAATTGGCTTTCCATTCTTACCTTTATAACTAAGTATGTCATTAAGCAGTTTAGGATTCATTTTTTTATATAAATCATTCCAATTGCCTTTTGCCCCAGGGAAGAAATCTCTAATAGCTGGTTTTGTAACTTGCATTGGACCAGCACCATTACCGGAATTTATATTCTTTTTAAAAGTACCATGGGTTTCTTGTCCAATAATAGAAATCAAAAGAGCTTCCGGTACATCATAATCTTTTGCCATTTTTTCGGCTTTCTGAGCCCAATATTCAGCAAGTTCTGGATCTATTTTATGTTCACCACGCTTAGTCGCTTCATAATTAATCATCGACAAGACTTTTTGATGCGGAGACACTTGTAATACTTTACTTAAATCATAACTTTTATTCAAATTTGAATAATCAAGATCTGGCATATCAACGTGAATAGCATCATGAACTGCAGTAAAAACAGAAGCTTCTTTTTTATAATTATTACACTTTGCATTATAAACATCCATTGCTTTATTAAAAATAGTAATTTCATCGCCTTCTAATTTACCATTTTTATTCTTATCACAACTTTCAGCTATAGATTTTTTTATTCCAAATAAATTTTTAATATTAATAAAATCTACCATACATTATATCCTTTCTTTATTGCATTTTTTCCTGTAATAGTCGATTATATTCTTGTCGCAACTGTTCTGCAAATCCAGAGACATTATTTGCCCAATTAGAAGCAGAACTTTTAGCACAGTACTTACCTGAATGTGCTATTGAATTAATTGTTTTATTTCCAACTTGAATTCTTCCATTTATAATTTGCACAACTGCCTTTATACTATCTTGTACACTATTAAATTCTTGACTAACAAATCTTCTTGCTTTCCTTGTTTTTTTCGGATCAGCAATTCCTCCAATATTATTTCTGTTAATTGCTGCCCAAGAAGTTCCTTTTGTAGATTCATGCATAGCAATTGCCATACAAATTAAAGGATCTACATTTTCACTTTTTGCATACTCTAAAAATGTTTCTGCAGTATCGTTAAGTTTACTATTTGATTTTTTCAGTACATTATTTAATGCTTTATTTAAAATTTCAGTATCATAAGTAATATTTTTATCTAATTCTGCTTTAGAATTAATATTTATATTATTTTCTATAGGTTTTGCTATATTTTTTTCCTCTGGCTTTATATTTTGCTCACTACTTAATTCCATAGCAGATGTTTCGACTGATTTATCAACCCTTGTTGCATCAGGCTTTGCGACATTCTTCTTTGTGAATATAGAATTATCTCCATTTATAATTTTATTTACCCCCTCATTAAATAAACTTATTTCATCAAAATCACAAGTCTTTTCTAAAATTCCATTACCATCTTTATCACATTCTTTTGCAAATGCTTGTTGAAACAACGGTAAATTACTTATATTAATTGGATCTGGCATCTACTTCCTCCTATTTCTTCTTAACATTATCATAAGGTGGAATCTTACTTTTCTTAAAAACATTTTCTATAGAATCATTATTTGCTCTAATTAAATTTTTATTTTTTCCATTAAATGGAGATTTTATCATTACCCACGCTTGAGCAGGAGTAATTTTTGCATCTTTTCCGATTTTTGAATATTCCTTACTTTTACCAATATAAGCGATTAAGTAATTAAGCTGTTTTATTCCGGAAAGATTTCTAAAACTATTTAAATTGATACTAGAACTAATTTCTTTCATTCCTTTCACATCTTTATTATCTTTTGCCCATTGTTTTGCATCTTTTAACCCATTTTCTCCAAGATGAAATAAACCGTTATAAGGTCCTTTCCTAGAGCGAGGGTCTAATTGAGATTCACCGGCAAAAATTGCAATCATCTGGTCAAAAGTTTGTTCTTTTTTTGAACTATACAACTTTCTATCAAATTCTCTATCTGAAATTGTTATCTTCATATCATCTATTACGTCATATAATTTTTTATAAAACTCTAAATTCAATGGCGAATTAAAATGAGAATTCCATTTTTCATGCATCTTCTTACAAAGAGCAATCTTTGATGAAGAATTATTACTTTCCTTTGAATTACCAGTAGTCTTTTTTATGTTTTTCTGTCCGGTTTTAGACACAGATTTTACGGTAGACTTACCGTTTGTTTTATTAACCGACTTAGACGTTGTTTTTTTAGTAGATTTTTTTATTGGTTTTTTATTCTTTTCCGCAATAAATAAATCCATACCGACATCAGCCGCTTCAGATTCCGTCATTTCCGGAGCATTCAAAAAAACACAATTATTATTTTTAATATTTGATACTTCAGCTTCAGAACTAAATATCGGCACATCATTAACTTCACCAGTTCTTGTTACATTAGTATCACTTGTATTAAACAATTCCAAGAATTTATCAAATTTAATTGAGCCGAACATCTTACCAATCCTTTTTTATATTTTTTTCACTATTTATTACGGCATAATTTTTTAAAACTTTAGGATTTTTATAAGAATATTTACAAAAATTAACAAAATTAAGATTTGTAACAGTTTACTAAAAAACACTAAAGTTTTTGTACAAACATGCCGTAAAAGAAAATATAAGGAGTAATAATATGACAGAAGAAAACAAAGAAATTAACAATCAAGAAAACAATGTAAACGAAAATGGTGGCGGAAAAGTAATTGATGAAGCCAATTATAGAATTCATGCACCGAGAGAAAATGGCCCAACAGCAATCGGTCGTGGCGGTGATCCTTTATTTAGAAGAATTACTGCTACTAGAGAACAACTTTTGGAATTAATTGAAGAAACCAGTACCGTACAAGACTGGATTCAACGTGAACAATCTAATAATGCTGCATTGAGTTGTTTAGCAAATGAAAATTTAAAAGAAGTTTATTATGAGATAAAAGATGGTTTTATTTGCGGGGACAATAAATATGGCCCGATTTCACTTATGGGATTTAAAACTCCAAGCGGAGTAGAAATTCCAAGATTGAAAGTATACGATGCAGATGGGGAAGTTTTACAAGTTTTAACCGGTCCTATGGCAATTGATGAATTAAACAAACGAGCTTTAGCATATAAAGATTCTGTAAAAAATTATGAATCTTTGCCGGAAACAGAAGAAATCTGTGAAGAAATCAATGACTATGTCGGTTCGGAAAATTCAGTTGAAGTACCGGTTCAAAAAAACACATAAATTAACATAGTTTAACTTACTATCTGGCTGGACGTTTTAGAGTTATACCGTTAAGCTTGCAGAAAGAAGTTAGTACAGACAACTCTTCTTTGACTATCTTTTGAAGATGAATATGGTCATCAACAATGCTAACATTTTTAGCTAACTGGAACATTTTTAGCGATTGTTTAATGTATTCCGGTCGCATTGATGATTTTGGCAATGCTAATTCTTGGTATAATTTTGCATAAAGCAAATACGATTTCACCAAAATTGTTTGTAAATCAAATTGTTTTGCTATAAATATAGATTTTTCAATATAAACTTTTGCAGAATCAAAATCCTGTTTAGCCATATATATTTCACCGATTAATTTATTATATAGAGCTATAAAATAATAATTATTGATACTTGGACCTTGTGCTATATCAAGAGCTTTTGTCGCAATATCTAGAGCAAATTGTGTACCGTTTGTAATTAACCTTATTTCCGCTATCAAATACCAAGATAAAAGCACACCAGTTGCTATTTTTTCCTTAGCAAAATATGTCACTTGTTCTTCTAATATTTGTAATGCTTTTTTATTTTCATTTTTATCTTTTAGCATTTTAGCCAAAAGTGTTTTCAAAATATTTTTTGTAAAATTATCATTCACATTGTTTGCATAAGCTACAACATTAAACAATTCAGAATATAAACTATCATAATCTTTTTGTATAAATTTATTTAATATATCAATAAAATTCCAACGTGAAACAATAAAAGAATCCATACTATCCAAAGAAAATTCTTTTAATATATCATCCAATATTTTTACAGAAGTATTAACATCACCTTTTATAGTATTTGCAAGTGCCAATGTTAAATGAGCTTTGCACAACAATGCAGGATCAGAAGTCTGATTTTTTTCCAATACATCAAATATTGTTTTTGAAATATCAAACATTCTGCTATCACCTTGAAAAGTAAGAGCTTCTGCAAAATCAAAATATATTTCTAACCAATTCTCAAACAAATCTTGAATCTTTATTACAGAAGTATTTCTTCCTTTGGTTAAATATTTTTCCAAAACAGGCATAATTTCTGTATCCACAAGATTTATAACCTGACCATAATTACCAAGTCTTAATAAAGGACGCACCTGTCTTGATTTCACAAGCGTTTGTTCTAATTCCATAGAATCAGGAATTTTATTCAATACATTATCGGCACATTCAATAGCACCCCAATAATTGCCATTCTTCATTGAAGCAGATGCCAAATAACCCAACAATTCAATATGCTCAAATTCTTCATCATCATTCAACATCATCACAGCATTCTGCAAATATTCAAAAGATGTTTTATGGTCAATAGGCTCCAACAATTTGCCAACTCGTGTATAAATATTTTTCTTAATTTTTTGACATCGAGGAGAACTTTTCTTTTCAACCAATTTTAAAGCCTGTTTTTGAGCAATTATATACAGACCAATATCACCTATATAAGAAGCTTGCTTCATTAACAATGTCCAAATATCAAAAGCTTCTGCTTCTTTATTTAATTTTTGTACTATAAAACCGATTAAAGCTATTGAGGATTGTTTGTATATATTAAGAAGGTCATACATCATGTTTAAAACATCGTCTGCATACTCATCATTTTTAAAAATAGAAACAACGGTTTTCCAAATATTATAACTTTTAAACTCAAAAGACAAGTTGTTAATTTGACTAATAAATCCGGATTGAGTTAAAAATTCAATTATGCGTTCAAATTCTTGTTGAGAATTGTTATCAAAATGTTCTAACATTGCCGGATAAAATTTGTTACCCAAAAAAGACATTGCAATAAGCATTCTATACGACGGTAAATCTTCGTTTTTGAGAATTGATAATCTTGTTTCTAATATATCTTCTAAAGAATTACTGCTAACATGTTTTAATTTGTTTCTTTTCACATCCTTATACAGCATAACAAATTGTTCTACAACAGAAGGATTACCAGAAGAAACTTTATAAGCAAGATTAACAAAGTCCTCACCGGCTTCAAAATTATTATACTGATTAACTAAAACTTCTACTTGATTTTTTGTAAAAAGAGCAATATTGAGATCTTCGTAATTACTTTCAGTCAATTTTGGAGAAGTTATACACCCCATTCCAGGGCGTTCTACAGACGATATAATAATAAATTTACAACGCTCAAGAACATAATCATCATTTAAAAGTTCTTTAAAAAAATCAAAAGACATTCCGTCTATAAGCTCAAAATTATCAACAATAAAAACTACTTTCATTTTTTCAATAATAGTTAAAAGTACTTTTTTCATTATTTGAAACATTTTAACTTTATTAAAATAAATATTTTCATACTTATCTAAACTTTCAGGATATAAAAAATTTAATAAATCGAAAATTTCTTCATTTGAAAGAGTTGGAAAATCTTGTTTAAAAAATTTCAAAGAATTTTTTTTCAACTGTAAAGTATCAGGACAGAAGTTATTTATATTAAAAAAAGTCAATAAAACATCTTGAAAATAACCAAAAGGCGATAATTGTGTTACTTGCGTACAAGTACCCAATAACCAGATTAATTTTGCATCTTTTAGTTCATTAATGGTATATCGAAGAACAAGATTTTTTCCTATACCACTTTCTCCGTTTATGGTTATAATTTTAGAATCACAATTTTTTATAGCCTCTAAAAGTTGCGCTTTTACCTTTTGTTGCGAACTTTTTGAAGCAGAATATTCTGGTTTAGGATTAAATTTTGGCTTAACAAATTCAATTCCACATTTTCTGCAACTCTTAGCTTCCGGAACATTCGCTGCTCCACATTCCGTACAAATTTTTATAAGAACCTTATGACAACCACAACACTCTGTAGCAGTTATAGGATTTATTTGTCCACAATTTTTACAAACCAAAGCAACTCTTGCACCACAATTTGCGCACTTTAAAGAGTTATCTTTGATTTCACTTTTACACTTGGGACACTGCATATTTTTTGCCTTTATATTATTGCAATAATTTCATTCAGCGCATCTATTACTTGTTCTTCACTCATACCTAATTCTGAAGCAATAACAGACACCGGTCTATTATCTTTATAACGCAGATTATAAATTTTTACAATATTTAACTCAGGTCGTTTTAATGCCAACTCTTGAATTTCCTTTACAATAACATTTTCATCTATATCACCATCGATAGATATAGCATCAGGATTAAAATTAAACTTTGAAAAATCAGTTTTTATATTTGACTCATTTTCTTCAATAATAGGATTATTATCCTCTAATAAAGAATTAGAAATATTATCATTTTGTCCTAAATCATCTGATAAATCAACGACAAGTTCTGAGTTTTCAGAATTTTCATCTAATAATACTTCATTATCATTTGAATCTAATTCTAAATTTTCTACAGGTAAAAAATTTAACTCTTCGTCATTAAGTGGAGCATTAAATTCTTCTAAAGTCTCATCATTACCGGAAGCTAATAAATCTTCAGACGTTGATGTATCTAAAGGTAGTTCTTCTACTACATCCAACGGCATTTCTTCAAAGTTTTCCTCCGTATAATCAATTGTTTGATTATTATCAGAAGAAATATCTTCTACATTCAATTCTAATGTATTTTCTTCTTTTTCAACAAAAGTATCAGACAAGTTATCATCATTATCTGATTGTAATTCTAAATCTAAAACAGTGTTTTCAGAAGGCATATCTATAACTTTGTCTTCTTTGTCTTCTTTATTTTCAAAATTTAAACTTTCAACAAAATCACTCTGAACATCACTATCTTGTTCTTCATCAAGTTGTTCCGTTATATCCAAACCTTCATCAGAAGTATTTAAAAAATCATCACTATTTAATTCTGCGTTATTTTCTAAATTTAATTCTGTATTATCAACCGGTAAAACATCTTCTGTTTCAACTTCAGGTTCTTTAAATAATTCTACGGTATCAATTTGTTCTTCAGACATATCGTCTTGTGAACCATATGATAAATTTTCACTAACTTCTTCATGTAAATTATGAAATTCGTCATTATTAATATCATCAGCATTTTCTACTATCTCAGGTATAGCATACTCATCGCTGCTTTGATTATCAACTAATTCAAAAGAATCATTTTCTTCGCAGTTTTCATTATCACCAATCGTAATGTTATTTTCATTATCAAATTCAGCTTCAGTAACTTGTTCATCAATAATACCATCTTCTTGTGTTAATAAATTTTGGATATCATCGACATTATTATCATCAACTTCTTCTACAAAATCAAAAGAGAAATTTTCTTTACAATCTTCCTCATCATCAGCTAAAAATTCATTTCCTAAAACCTGTTCTGTTTCAACGTCAGGTTCTAATGATATACTGTCGTTAGAAATTAATAAATTTTCTTCTTCCATATTTTTTTGTTCATCTACAGAACTCTCAGCAACAACAGGAATGCTTATATTATTAATTTCGTCATTTGTTTCAAATATTTTTTGTTCATTATTATCCTCTGCCATAAATTCTTCAGCAGACATAATTTTTTGTTCTCTGCCATTTATCATATTATCAACCAGAGTATTATTTACTTTTGGAACATCTGACATTACGTTTGAAATTGTGGCATGTTTCAATTCAGGATGAAAATTTAACCTTTTAGGCACTGTTATGATTGATGTCGCAGCAACTTTTTCAAAATAAGCACAAATCACCCCTTCATTTTGTACTGAATTAATGATTACTTCAGAATGATTGTATATATCATCAACAATATCATCTAATATAGCTTCTAAGCCAGCAAACTTTCTATGTTTTTTAACGATTTTTACAATAATGTCATAATATTTGTTATCTTTTTCCATATTCAAATCTCTTCTTTTTTAAACTATAAATGTATAATTAAAATTGGATTGCCTTGCAACTTAGCAAATGAATCCATGTTGCTGCTCAAGTTCATTGACAATGCTTTTTGTACCGTTTTTAAAATAACATCATCAACTGTTTTTTCACCGCTAGATACCGTAACACTCAAAGCCTCAAACTTTTTGTTTGCAGCGTTATATTTAATTTCTACCGCTATTTTATTAGATATTGGTGGTTTATTTAATAATAACAATTCTGTTTTCAAATTTAACTGTATTACCTTACCCATTTTTATTAAATATCGTTTTGCAGCAGTATTTGCAGCATATCCTGATGGTACTTCCCAATCAACTTTCAAATTTGATACCAGAATAGACGCATCTAAATTTTGTTCAATTGCCGGTATTGAAGTCGCAATACCTTCATTTTGTTTAGACTGTAATGATGCAACATCAATTGTTTCATTAGGCATAGGTTCTGGAGAAACATTTTTCTGCTCTAACACAGGATTTTCTGTCGGTGTTTCATTTGAAACAATATCATTTTCCGGTAATGTTTCAGATGTATTATTAAATTTCGTTAAACCAATAAAAGCACCAGCACCTATTAAAGCAACTAGAATAAATATAACTAAAAATTTTGGAGATTGCTTTTTCTTATTTTGCTGAACATATTCTACCGCTTCATTTTCTTCTTCATCTGAATTTTTATTAAACAAAGCTTCTATTTGCTCTTGTGAACCAGATGAAGAATTTTTATCAACAGGTGAATCAATAATAACATCACCAGTTTCATCAGATAATACTTCATCTAACAAGAAATCGTCATCTTGTCCACTTGGAGTAGTGACAGTAGTGAATTGATTATATTGTTTTTCCGTATCAGAAGCTTCGTCTTCTTGATCTAAATTATCTACTATTAAACTTTGAACATTATCACTTTTTTCATCTTCGATAACAAAATCTGCGTCATTTTCATTTGCTTCATCATCTAAATTATCAAAAACAAAATCTGAATTATCATCTTCGCCATTTTCAAATTCTTGCTGACTATTCTCCAAATTACTATTATCTATTTCAATAACATCAGACATATCATTATCATTTTCTAGAGATACATCATCACTATTTCCGTCATCCAATTCATTTAAAGAATTAACTTCATTATCTTCTAACAAGAAATTTGAATTTTCATCCATCAATTCGTCAACATTATTATCTAAAACTAAATTATCATCAAAAGATTGGACATTATTATCAAAATCCTCAACAACATTCAATTCTTCAGAATTATCCTCTATAGCCAACTCAGATTCATCTTGGTAAGTTGGTATTTCTTTTTTATCAATAGAAATAAATTTAAAAACTTCATTTGCCTTAACTGCTTTTAATAATCTTTGACGTCCATCTTTAGAATGAAGTAGGTTTATATAAAAAGTAAAGACATCTTCTATTGTTCCATCTAAATATGCAAAAATATCCCTATCTTCAACTACAGATTCTTCATTGTATTCAGACAAAAGATGTTCTATTTCATAAAATGAAACTAACTCATTTTCTAAAACTTTATAATAGCCATCATTTATAACATCTTTATTAATATTTTCGGGCTTAATAAAACCTAAAACTTCTGCGCCTGATAATTCTTGGTTGATTTTTATAAACATGTAAGCAGCTGGAAGAAGTTCTTTTTCAAAGTTTTCAACAGGCACGGACATTTCTTCTTCATTAAAAAATACTCGAACATCAATATAATTATTATTTACATACAAATCAGATATATCAATATTTTCTAATACTTTACTTATATTATGTAATCCTGATTCTGTATCAATTTGGAATTTTTCTTTATCAAAATATTTAGCTGCGATTTCTGCTGCTAAAACATTTGCAACCGCTCTATTTCTTACACTTGGATTCATTATTATTTTACATATATTTTGAGCAATTTCTATATCACTGTTTTCTATTAAAAAATTATCAGTATTCACCTAACACTCTCCCATACTTATCGTTAATAATACCATATTATAAAAAAAAAATCTATATATGAGCATGCCTTGACTTTTTTACAGATTTAATTAAATCAAATAGTGGATATTTTACTAAATTTATTAATGTTTAATATTATTTAGTCGATATCCTAATCGAAAGGATTATATTATGTTTTCTTCAATGATACAAAATTTATTAACATCCTCCGGTAAATCAAGCGCAATGCAAAGAGCCGTTCAAATGAACAATTATGTAAATACCTTGAATGCACAATGGACACCGGTTGAAAAACAAGCTTCAACGCAAGAAGCTCAATTGACGAACAACAATATTCAATCCTTTGATAGCGTTTTAAAAAAAGCATCAAATGTTAAATTTGGCGATTTATTAAGTAGACCGACTACAAAAGTTAATGCAAATATATATTCTGCACAAGCGTCAAACCCAATCACTACCGAGAAAGTAACAACTCGTGAACAGATTAAAAATTTAGTATCAAAAGTTTCAAAAAAGCACGGCGTAGATGAAAAACTTGTGAATGCTCTTATTAAACAAGAATCCGGTTTTAATCCTAAGGCAAAATCAAAAGTCGGAGCGATGGGATTAATGCAATTAATGCCGGCTACAGCAAAAGGATTAGGTGTAACTAACGCTATGGATCCGGAACAAAATGTAGAAGGCGGAGTTAAGTACTTAAAATCTATGCTAAATCGTTATAATGGCAATATTATACTAGCTTTAGCAGCATATAATGCCGGTCCAGGAGCTGTAGACAAATATGACGGTGTTCCTCCATACAAAGAAACCCAAAACTACGTTAAATCTATTTTATCTAATTATCTATAAAAATTAGACATTTGTCTTAAGTTTTTCAGCCTGCTTTGCTTCACGTTCTCTATCTTGTTTTTCGTGAATACGTCTTGTGTTGGCATAGGTTAAACGTGGAATGAACCAACCCAATAAGTATGGAGAAATAAAGAAAGTTGTCAATAATCCCGGAACAGAAGTTAAGCCTCTTGCAAACGTAGTTATTTTATTACTTTTTGCATTTTGCGCAGCCTTCATCAATTTTTTAATTGCTGCATCTGCGTTATTTCCTTCAAGTTTTTCAATTACACCAATAATTTTCTTATTTTTATCAGCTTTACTTAATGACTTAATTGAACTTAATTCAAATGTATTTTTATTAAATATTGCAGAACTGTCTTCTGATTTTGAAATAATTTTTTGTAAATCTCCACCATTTTTATCAATATATTTGCAGAAATTCAACATTTTATCTTTTGAATCAATTTTATTGTACAAAGAATTTATTTCAGAGTTTGTAAGTACATGAGCTTTACTATATGGATTTAATAAATCCAAAGAAGTTGCAAGTTTTGATTTTTGTCCTCTATCTTTATGCATTAACACAAAGCCTGATTGTTTTTCATAAGATGTTACACAAGCTCTTGTTAACATAGGAACCGCAAAAACTACGGCAAGGCTTGATGTTAAATCTCTTAAAATAATTTCGTAAACTTCTGTTAAATCTTTTTTACCATCTTCATCAACCTGCGCACGACTGAAAGCTCTCATTATTCTTGGAGTAAGCAAACCAAAAACTGAAAGCCCAGCCATCAATGTATTTGTAAAATTATGTCCATTATATTCGAGTTCAGACGAAACAAAATCACTCTTATTCTTATCAATTAATTTTCCTAATTTTTCTAATAAACCTTGTTTTGGCTTACGACCTTCAAAAGCTATATTATATTCTTCAACTTTTTGTTCTTCTTTAGTTCTAGCCCCTGGAGCTGTATTACTACGAGCATACAATTTTGGCAAAACAGACAACACACCTAATGTTGCAACCATCGTTAAAACATTTGTAATCATTCTTTTTCCCAATGATTTGTTTTTTAATTTATCAGCGGCAAGTTCATCCAATGTGTTCAAATGCTTATTTGCGGTTATTGCATCATCTGAATATTTTACCATGCCATCAATAGCATCTTTTATATTAAATGTTTTTTTACTGTCTAATTTTTCAGAGCCTAATTTGATTTTTTGTAACATGTCAAGTTCTGAACTTGTTGTATATTTTAATTCATCAATATGTTCAACAATATTATTCATACATTGTTTCTTATATTTAGATTTTGCTCCAAATTTATCAAGCTTTACGTTTGCAGGAATTTTTTCCATATTATTAACTTGCTTTAAGATATATTCTACTGAATCATTAGAACAATTTTCTTTACCTAAGGTATCTTCCAGCATGCTTCTTATATTTTTTTTATAAAATTCTTGTTTAAAATCTTGTGGTTTATTTAACAAATTTTTGTCAAAATTTGGATTAGAAACAAATTCTCTTAAACTATTTCCAAATCGTTTAATTAATTGTGTATTTATGCTTGTAGAACGTCCTGTTTTAGCCGCTAACCATAGACAAATCGGAGCAACTGCCATCATACAAGGTCCGGTTAGACCTTCTCTTCCAAGAACCTCTGTACCTTCTTGTATATTATAATGCCCTGTATGTTCTTTATCTCTTAAAAAACCAGCTGCTGTCCTTGGTAATGTCATACCACCAAAATCTTGGATTAAAAAAGATGCCAAAAAGCCTTTATCTTCAATCCCTTGCATTATGTTTCCGCTTAAATTAAGCATGCCAGTCATACCTGACCTAAAACTCGGAGATTGATTTTTATCTGTCTTATTTTGTACGGGAAGATTATTTATATTATTATTTATTTTCAAGCACACAAATCCTTAAATCTCATCTACAATATAATAAAGTCTTGAACAAAAAAGAATTTGCCCCCATTTTTTATTTTTTTACGTCTATCAAGCTAAGAATCAATAATAACAAGAAATACTTGTATTAACATAGCTTAACATTTGCATTTTTCACTTAATAACCTTTTCCAATTACATATTTAACATACACAATAAGGCAAACCCTCGAAGCGCAACACTTCGAGGGTCATTGAAAGGACCTTTATTATCTCTATTATTTTTTCCGTTAATCACTAAATTAAATTCAAAGCAATTGAAGGCTGTTGGTTTGCTGTTGACAACAATGTAGCTGTAGCTTGTTGTAGAATCTGATACTTAATATAGTTAGAAGATTCTGTTGCTGCATCAGCATCCTTAATTGTTGATATTGCCTCTGTTAAATTTTCTTTCTGTACATCTGTTGCATCAATTGCTGAATCTAATCTGTTCATATATGCACCAATTTTTGTACATCTTAAAGAAACATTATCAATCGCCTTATCAATTTGATCTATGAATGCTCTTGCCGTTGAATCATTTTTATAAATTGCACCAGTAATTGCAGTCAATGTTACACCGTCTAAATGTCCATTTTTTACAACATTATCTTTATTTAACTGATAAGCGAGTTCATTTGCATACCATTTACCATCCGGTGCTTGATATTCATATTTGCCATCAACTTTTGCCGCATTTGAACCCAAATTCATTTGAGTTTCTTTGTTGGCATTTGAAGAAAAGCCGAATATCATCGAAGCTTCTGCACTTTCAAATAAAAATGCATCTAATTTAATAACACATCTTTGAGATGAATATAAACCAACTTGTAAATTAATATCACCTTCTCTTGAACCATCTAATAAGTAGGTATCATTGAAATCAGTGATTTTACAAAGACGATTAATTTCATCCATTCTTTGTGTAACTTCCAATGCTATAGCGTTTAATGAAGCCGTTCCATACGTTCCGTTTGCCGCTTGCATTGTTAAATCTCTAATTCTTTGCAAGTAGTCGTTAATGATATCCAAAACACCTTCTTGTGTAGTTAACATATCTAACCCCATTTTAGCGTTTGTTTCAATAATATCATAACCGCTTACTTTAGCTTCCATACCGGTATACACTGCGTAACCGGCTGCGTCATCCTTGGTTGAATTTATCTTGAAGCCAGTAGATAATTTCTCCATTGCTGAGTTCATGCCTTTTGTTGCACTTTTTAGGTACTTTTGACATGTTAGGGATGACAAATTCGTGTTAATGGTTAATGTTGAAGTTGATCCCATAATAAATTTCCTTTCAATAAATTTATATTTTGCCTTTCCCTATATGTAACGGCACAATTTTTTTGAACTTTACAACTTTAGTTAGAGAATCCTCCATATAGATGAGGAGTGAATAAAATCAATACTTCCAGATTGTGTTTTTATATATTTTTATAATAAAATACAACTTTCTATAACTAAAGTTGTAGAAAGTTGCATGTACATGTTAAAAAAAATTAATTATGAATAAACAAAAGGTGGGCCGTTTTTGATTTCAAAAAGAATATTGTCAGCCATTACTTTTAGTTCTTCTTGAGATTTTCTATTTTGTTTTTGTACAAAAAATTCGTCGCATAGAGGTTCTATTGCTGAATCTTTTTTTGCTTTAAAGTTGCGTAATTCTGTTGCAACAAGGCGATTTTGTAAATCCAATTCGATTTGCGCATTATATTTTTTTACTTGAACTTCTTTTACAGCTTCGGCTGCGGCTTTACCACCGTAGGCTAAAGCAGAAATACCTGCAATACCAAAGAATAGGTTTTTAAATTGCGGATTTTTAGGATTCATTAACCAGTCGTAAAAGAATGACAAATAGTCATTTACGTGAGAAAAGTATGTGATTTTATTTCTGCCGGAACCACCAATCATCGGATTAACACGCTCCGTAGCTTGATTCATATTATCAAGTAGTTGGGTTAAAAACGCTTGCTTTTCGTCTTTCGGCATGTTTATTTTCTCAACTGTCATTTTAACTTCTTCCGGTGTTGCGTAGACAGATTCAAGCAGGTTTTCTATTAGGTGCTTGTAGGCTTCCTTACCGGATAAAATCATGCCATTATTGCCTTCAAGCTTGTCGATTGGTTTTCCGCTGTTAAATTCTTCAATGACCTTGTCTAAGCCTTTGCGTGTATTCTTGATACCTTTTGATATATACTCGTCACTTTTCCTGATATTTTTTGCCGCATAATACCCTAAACCAAGTAAAGTAAGAAGGGTTATGCCGCCAACAGCTAAAAGCGAACGATTATCAATTTTATTTTCTTTAAGTTTGTCGCTAGCGTCCCCACTCAACTTATCTTTACCCTTGAAAGAGAGTTCACTGTTAAACATTTTTGCTTTAGAAGACAACATGCTTCTGATAATTTGGATTTTGCCGGAGAAAGACTGTGTTTCTACTGCGATTAAATTTTCTTGCAAATCTTTTTGGATGTCGGCTTCTTGTTTTTTTACCCAAACTTCTTTGAACCCGTCAATAAAGATTTTCCCCATAAAAGCCATTGAGCCCATTGTTATTACGCCTAAAGATGCGAGAATTGTTTTCCTGCTTGGAGATTGAATCATGCTAAATATACTCTGATGAATTTCGTCGTTGATACAATGATTGCGGGTAATTCCTGGAAGAAGGTACTCTTTTGAACTTTCCAATTTCCCTTTAGAAAACTTTTTCATCATTGCCGTAAATCCGCCTAATAAAGCCATAACTCCTACTGTTGCTGCACATAGAGGGATTAGTGGATTTCTTTTTTTATCTTCTTTTTCGTAGACTCTTTTAGGTAAATCAATATTTGAGCCGGAAATAATCAAAGTATCATAAGTTTCATCTAATGGAGTAAATTGGGCTTGATTTTCTTCATCAGCAAGAGGTTCTTTGACAAAAGAATTAACAATCACACCTTCTTTTACATAGGTATCATTGCGTTTTTGCGTTTTTGTCATGTTTCTCTGGTGTCTTGAAGATTCAAGATCCTGATTTATTTTCGGTATCATCTTTTTTCTTTCTCAAGATTTTATGTAGTATGGTTTTTAAGTTAAAAATCTTTTTGTCATCATCAATTTTTGAATCATCGTCTTTTGCGTTTTCACGCTTAAATATTTTAAACAGTCCTTCAAGTTTGGATTTTATGTTGCTAACAAGCTCTGAAACTTTCTTTTCAACAAAAGCTTTAGCTTCGCCAAAAATTGCGTTCAGTTTGTCTTGTATATCAATAAATTTTTCTTTTATTTGTGAGAGCTTATCCATAACATTATTGACAATGTTAGGAATATTTTTAATCGTATTTAAAATTGGAACGACTATATTATTAATTGTATACACAACAGGTTTAAAAATAAAGCTATTTGAAATCTGGTTTGCAAAAGTTGCTAATTTTTGTGCCATTTTTTCAATATTTTGTTGAAATGCTTCAGCCATTTCGGCTCTGTGCAGTAGATTACGTTCATGAGCTTCAAGACGTTGCTCTCGATCCCTCAT
The DNA here is from genome assembly GCA_934754425.1 of uncultured Candidatus Melainabacteria bacterium. Classification (GTDB taxonomy): domain Bacteria; phylum Cyanobacteriota; class Vampirovibrionia; order Gastranaerophilales; family Gastranaerophilaceae; genus CAG-196. The sequence continues at coordinate 28,801 of CAKVIN010000002.1, forward strand.
CATTGCGCCAATCATTGCACATTGATGATAACTCATTTCTCCGGCTTTTTGCGGACGTTCACCAACTCGAGTACTTCCACCACCTCCCATGCCGGAACAAATAGGACAAGCAGAAGGTGGAAGCCCATGTGGACATAATCCTGTATTTATTTTATTAACATTTTGTACTGCATTAGACAATAATAAAAAATCCCTTTGTTGTTTTCGCCGCAACACAAGGAACTTTTTGCAAGATTATGACTCGTAATCAGCAATAACTTATAAGTATTCCGGCTATAACGGTTGCGGCACAGTCACGGATTTTCACCGTAGTTTCCTAATATTCAATTTCCTTTATCGTATGATAATCGCAGAACTTTGTCAAAACTTTTATAGTACAATATAAATATTATGCAAATTAGAAGTTTTTATATAAAAGATATTTTGAATATTGCGTTTCCTATCATGCTAGGGAACCTTGGTTTTATACTTATTGGTGTTGGTGACGTAATTGTTGCCGGAAGACATTCTACAGATACTCTTGCAGCAGTAAGTCTTGCAACAGCGGTAATAAATTGTATTGTAATGATTGGAATTGGAATACTGAGCAGCATTTCTGCAATTCTTTCCAATTATAGAGGAGCCGGTAAGCAAGCAGAAAAATATTTTTATCCGGCTTTAAAATTTACAGCAATATTATCTGTAATAATATCGTTAGCTATTATTGCTTTTATACCGGTTATAGACCATCTGGGGTTTGAAGCAAGGCTTGTTCCGATGATTAAAGACTATTTCTGGGTGACTGCATTTTCTATTTTCGGTGCGTATTTGCATTGTATGACAAAAGAATACTTGCAGTCTTTTGAAATTGTTGTTTTCCCAAATATTTTAACAGTTATTTGCATTTTTGTTAACGTAATTTTGAACATAATATTTGCATTCGGCTGTGGAATTATTCCGGAAATGGGGGCAAAAGGGCTTGCAATATCCAGTTTAATAACAAGATATTTTATGGGATTTGTTTTGTTTTGGTACTGCTTTAAGCGCATTAAAATACAACATCACAAAGATGGTGGATTCTATAAGGATTTGCTGAAAGTAGGGACTCCTTCTTCTTTAGCGGTTGTAATTGAATTTATCGGATTTAATGCTACTACTGTAATTTTGGGTAGGATTTCCGGAATTTATGCAGCAGCTCAAAATATTGTCTGCACATTAACGAGCGTATCATTTATGATTCCGTTTGCAATTTCAAATGCTACGGCTGTAAAGGTAGGATTTGCAAATGGTGCGAAGTATTATAAGTCATTGAAAACGTATGCTTATACAGGTATTTTAATGGCGGTTGCTTTTATGACTTGTTCCGCAATTGTTGTAGGAACTATACCGGAATTTCTCGTAAGCTTATTTACAAAAGATGCGGAGTTGGTAAAAGTTTGTATACCAATTGTGTTTGCACTATGTTTCTTCCAAATATTTGACGGTATGCAAGTTGCGTTAGCAGGTATTTTTAGAGGCATAAAACAAACCAGCGTTGTAATGCTTGCTAATTTTATTGCATATTGGCTTGTGTCAATTCCTCTTGGGTATTTTCTCGGATTCCGTTGTCACATGAATTTACTTGGATTCTGGTTTGGACTTGTGACTGCAGCGATTGTTTTATGTTCAATAATGTTTACGACAATGTTAGTTAGATTTAAAAAAATGGGAGAATAGATATGCCACATTTTTTTGTAAATTCAAATGATAGAAACGAAAATTTAATAACTGTAACAGACTCTGATAATTACAGGCACATCGCTCGTTCTCTAAGAGCAAGATGTGGTGAGAAATTATTGCTTATTGATGAAAATCAAATTCAGTATGAAACAATAATTAAAGAAATAACTTCTAAAGAAATTATTTGTGAAATTGAAAAATTCTATCATTCTGAGCGAGATTTGGAATTTGATTTGTATCTAGCGCAAAGTCCTTTGAGGAGTGATGCTCAATTGACTGTTATGGAAAAAGCAACAGAACTTGGTGCTCGAGCTGTGTATCCGGTTTTTACAGATAATTGTGCACTAAAAGTCAATAAACAAGAAAAGTGGCAAAAGGTTATGTATGAAGCTTCTAAACAATGCGAAAGGGCGAAAATCCCGACTTGTGAAGCTCCAATAACTTTTGATGAACTTTTAAATAAAGAGTTTGATAAAGTCATTGTATTCGCAGAACGCTCTACAGAAAAGAGTTTGAGAAGCTATTTAAACGAAAATCCTATCCGAAAAGGTGATAAAGTTTTGGTTATCATTGGACCGGAAGGTGGTTTTTCAGAAAAAGAATTTGAATATTTTAAACAAAAAAACTTGCCGTTAATTACTCTTGGAAATCTTATTTTAAAAGCTGAAACAGCTGTAATAGTCGGACTTGGAGATATTATTTATGAATATCAAGGATGATTTTATTCTAAAAGAAATAAATGAAGGATATCTTGTTGGCGGTTGTGTGCGTGACTGGTTGATGGCTGCTGATAAGAAGGATTTTTGTATATGTGATAGAGATATTGCAATAAAAAATGCTGAGAGTTTTGCGCAAAAGCTTGCAGAACAATTTGATGCAACAATGGTTACTTTAGATTCCGAAAATCATATCTATAGAGTCGTTTTGAAAGATAAAATCAACTATCTTGATATTTCAGAAATGCAAGGTGATACGGTTGAAGATGATTTACAAAGACGTGATTTTACGATTAATGCTATAGCTTATGATTTAAAAAATGGTGAGTTTATTGATATTACCAGTGGAATAGATGATTTAAAAAATGGCATTCTTAGACAAATTAAGGATGAGAATTTTGAGGATGATCCGCTAAGAGTACTAAGAGCTTATAGATTTTTAGCGGTTACAGGTTTTAAACCCGCAGAAGAATTACAAATTGCTTTAAAAAAATATCAACATCTGGCTTTAAATCCGGCAAAAGAACGTATAGCTTACGAATTGATGAAATTGTTCGGTGGAGATTACGCAGCAAAGACATTGCTATTGATGGACGAAGATGGATTGTTAGAGAAAATATTTCCTAATGTAGCTGAGATGAAACAAGTGCCGCCAAATAGTCATCACCACTTGGATTTATTCCATCACGTTGTAGAAACAGTTAGACAGATTGAACTTCTTTATAAAAATTCTGCAGAAGAAATTCAAGCTCATTTAAAACAAACCGATTTTGGCGGTTTTCCTCGTATAAACCATTTAAAATTGGCAGGATTTTTGCATGATATTGGTAAATTTTCGACTTGGACTCTGGAAAGTGACACTTGTATCCCCGAAAATTGCAATAACTGTACTAAGGATAGTCGTGTTTGCGGTGTAAGACATAGATTTATTAAACATGATGACGTGGGTTCTAAACTTGTTGTTCCATTATTGAAGGATTTAAAGTTTTCTAAAAAACAGATAGAATATATTTCCGGCATGATAAAAAATCATATTTATCCATCAAATGTTATAATAGCGCCTGAATTGAATGAAAAAGTGATGATGCGCTATATTAGAAAAATGGATAATAATGTTATAGATAATATAATTTTAGCAAAAGCCGACCGTCTATCCGCATTAGGTCAAGATGTCACAGATGAAATGATTAATAATAATATCAACGGTCTTAATGCACTATTAGATTTTTATCTCAAGAAGAAAGATTCTCTAAAACCATTACCTAAATTACTCGATGGCTTAGAAATAATGGAAATATTAAATATTCCGCAATCACCCAAGTTAGGATTTGTAATCAAAAATCTACAAGAAGCTCAACTGAATGGAGATATTACAACAAAAGATGATGCGATTATTTTCATAAAAAATTTAAAATTCTAATAAAAAAAATCAGTAAAGAATTTTCTCTACTGATTTTTTTTACTTAATTATTTTTTATTCTGCATCAACTTCTTTTGCTGGTTCTTCACCCTTGAAAGCAGGAGCTTCTTTTGTTCCTTCTTCTACTACAGGTTCTTCACCCTTGAAAGCAGGAGCTTCTTTTGTACCTTCTTCTACTGCAGGTTCTTCACCCTTGAACGCAGGAGCTTCTTTTGTACCTTCTTCTACTGCAGGTTCTTCACCTTTGAAAACAGGAGCTTCTTTTGTTCCTTCTTCTACCGCAGGCTCTTCACCCTTGAAAGCAGGAGCTTCTTTTGTTCCTTCTTCCACTGCAGGCTCTTCACCCTTGAAAGCAGGAGCTTCTTTTGTTCCTTCTTCCACTGCAGGCTCTTCACCTTTGAACGCAGGAGCTTCCTTTGTTCCTTCTTCAGAATTTACATCAGTTAAAAATGCTTTATTATAAACAGCCAGAGCTTCAGCACCTTTGAAAGAAGCTTTGTTGCTAATTGGATTAGTAACTACTTCTGTATTTTGTGCTTCTTCCTTCTTTACAGGATTCAAAACAGGAGCTTCTACTGCTCTAAAACTAATTGGGTTTATCATATTATCACGACCTTCCACATTCTGATACACATTTTTATAAAAGCATTATACAATCAAAATTTGCGTTTTTATACAATAATATTTACATTTATTTACATATTATTAAAAAATCTAAGAATCTTTCTTTGCAAAACCTTGATTTTCAAAAGGTTTTAGACATTTAACCGTAAAATTATATTTTTACTAATTTATTTAACAAAAAAGACACGCTTTCAAAGTATATTGAAAGCGTGTCTTTTGTATAAATTTTATCCTATTCAGCAGGAGTTGCTTCAGCTTGAGCTGCTTCTTCTGCCGCTTTTGCAGCTTCTTCAGCTTTTCTAGCTTCTTCTTCAGCTTTTTTTGCTTGAGCTTTTTTAGAAAGTTTAACAACTTCTGATTTTTTGTAGTTTAAAGTACCATCTTCATTACAGTTAGTAATCAAGTATTTCACTGTATCTGTAGGTTGAGCACCTTTAGAAATCCATGCCAAAGCACCTTCTTTATTCAACTTCATTTCTTTTGTTTTAGGATTGTAGTAACCTAATTCTTCAACAGGTCTACCTTCTCTTTTTGTAGTTGAATTGATAACAATTACTCTGTATGTAGGAGCTTTTTTTGCGCCTAATCTTTTTAATCTGATTTTTAACATTCTTATATTCCTTCTCATTTTGAGGATTTTGCTAAACTTGACTCTGGCAAATCCTTTGTTACCCCTAAGAATCTAGCCGCTTATTCTTAGATTGAACAGGTCTAAGAGGATACAACCCGTCCATTTATAAATAATCATAAATATAAACGTAAATCAATAGGTAATGAAGTAATATTAAGAATTTTCAAAAAGAATTACGAATCTTCATGTTCATCCATCCAATTTTTAACTGCATTATATAAAGGCAAGTATTTGTCTTTAAAATCATCATTGGATTTATACATATTTATAAAAGCATTACCAGCTTTTTTACGATCTTCATCGCTACCAGCTTTTCTAAATTCATAACTAGCTCTTTCAAGTTCTTTTTTAGTAGCATACACATCCGTTCTTGGATTTGCCCATTCTTTAAGACAACCTTTTTCTGCTCTTTGCCAAGAACAACTCTTGTATTCTTTAATAGCTTTAGCATCCGCACTTTCTTGAAGTCGTTTTTGCTTGCTTTCTAAATCATTTATTTCATCTTGAACTTTGTCAATTTCTTTTTGTTTTGCTTCTATTGCATCTTCAAATTCTTTTTCAGTTTTATATTTAAGTTTATCAATTTTTTCTTGTATCTTCGTTTTTTCAGCTTTAGCATTATTCATTTCTTTTTCTAATTCAGATAAGTTAGTTGGTTTTGGATTTTTTGCGTCAGCCTCTTTATACACACTTTCTGCTTTAGTATATTTATCATCAGCAGCCTTTAATTCACCTTGCAATCTATTAAAATCAGCTTTTTGATTTTCTAATTCCACTTTATCTGTATTCAAATCAGTCAATTCGTTTTCTTTTGCTTTCAAATCTTTTGCAACAGTATTCAATTCTTGTGTATAGTTAACTTCCGGTTCTTTTTGACTTTGATGTGCTTCTACAACTTGCATTCCAACACCTAACAATGCATTAGCTACCTGAAAACCTGCCATTTTATCATAATTAACTTCGCCAAAACAATTTGTGAAAAAATTAGCATTGCCCATGCCATTAAACATGTTCACACCTGTTTGTAACAATCCTGTCCAACTATTACCGTACATATTAAAATTGTAACTTTGAGGTATCATATCATTTTTTCCATCTTTGTCTTACATATATATAAAGTAAATATAATATATCTAATTTCAAACTACTTATATATTGTTACATTGCTTAATATTTGTAAAATTTTTACATACTAAAAACGACCTTCCGAGAGAAAGGTCGTTTTTTGTTTTTGAACAAATAGAATTTATGCAAAGCCCAGAGTTCTACCGCCAAGTTTATATCCGGCTTGCGTAGGACCGTCTTGATAATCACCAACACCGATATTTGTATTTACACCGACAAGATGTCCGTTATCAAAAGGGTTGCCTCCACCATAACTTGCGGGTTCTACATATCCCGTTCTTTCGACAGGAGCAGCTTTGCTACCTCCCTCAACACGAGGTGCAGATGTAACTCCTAAAAACGGTAATTTGTTAATTGCATCTAATCCTGCCATAGTCTTGTCCTCTATTACTGTGTATATATAATAACGCTTCTAAATTTTTAAAATTGCGCAATATATAAAAATCTTTACAAACATTTACAATAATATTATAATCACTTTATGAAAACGATTGGAATAATTGCGCTTTCAGGCGCTATTGAAAAAGAAAAACTTGATTTTGCGATTGAAAATTTAAAAAAACTCGGATATAACATCAAACTTTCCAAAAACATATTGGATAAAAATCGGTATTTGGCAGGAAATGATGATGATAAAATAGCAGAATTAGAAAGTTTTTTCGAGGATTCGGAAATTGATATTATTATGACTGCTCGTGGCGGTTATGGTGCAATTCGATTGATTGATAAAATTGATTACAATATTATAAAAAAACATCCTAAAGTTTTTACAGGTTTTTCTGACGTAACTGCACTTTTGTTAATGATTTACAAAAAAACCGGTATTGTTACATATCACGGATTAATGGCAACATCTGATTTTGGTAGAAAAGATGAAATTGATAGTTTTTCATTAAAGAATTTTCAAAATGCTATTATCGGTAATGATTTACATTTTGAAGGTAACAAAACTTATCATAAAGGATATTGCAAAGGTATTATTTGGGGTGGAAATCTTGCAACAGTCGTATCTTTGTGTGGAACAGATTTTATACCGAAAGAAAATTTTATATTTTTTACAGAAGATTTGAATGAACCTGTTTATAAAATTGATAAAATGTTTACGCAACTTTTTAATATACAAGAATTCAAAAGAAAATGTAAAGGAATTGTTTTAGGCGACTTTCTTGATTGCGGCAATGATATTTGGCTTAACGAATTTTTCTCAGAATTTGCAAAAGAACATCAAATACCGATTGTTGGCGGATTTAAAATCACACATAACAAAGAAAAAATTACAATTCCTATCGGTAAAAAATGTATTTTATCTTCTAATAAGCTCATAATTTAAAATTTGTTACATTACTAAACGAGTTTATTATATTATTCCGCTTATTTTGTGTTAATATTAATTTATTAATTAAGGGAAGAAGGTAAAAAGATGAGTTTAGATGTATATTTAGGTATTGACGTTGGTTCTGTAACTACAAAATTAGCACTTGTAGATGAAAAAGGTAAATACGTTGATTCTTATATGTTAAAAACAGCCGGAAAACCGGTTGATGCTGTACAAAACGGTTTGAAACAAATTATTTCACAAGCTTTATGTGAATATTCTGTAAAAGGGGTTGGAACTACAGGTTCAGGCAGAAACTTAGCCGGAGCTTTAGTTGGTGCAGATGTTGTAAAAAATGAAATTACTGCCCACGCAGTTGCAGCCAGCACAAATATTCCTGGGGTTCAAACAATTCTTGAAATCGGCGGACAAGATAGTAAAATCATTATCTTAAGAGATGGTATCGTAACAGATTTTGCAATGAATACCGTTTGCGCAGCAGGTACTGGAAGCTTTTTGGATCACCAAGCTCAAAGATTAAATGTTCCGATTGAAAAATTTGGTGAAACAGCGCTTAAATCAGAAAATCCTGCTAGAATTGCCGGTCGTTGCGGTGTTTTTGCTGAAAGTGATTTGATTCACAAGCAACAACTTGGCTATCCTGTAGAAGATTTGTTATACGGTCTTTGTCAAGCACTTGTTCGTAACTATCTTTCAAACCTTGCTTTAGGAAAAGAACTTCTTCCTACTATTTCTTTCCAAGGTGGGGTTGCTACGAATTCCGGCATGGTTAAAGCTTTTGAAGAAGCTCTTAATACAAAAATAGTTGTACCTGAAAACCACCAAACTATGGGTGCAATCGGTGCAGCGCTTTTAGCAATGGAAAATCACCAGTATACAGAAGCTGAAACAAAATTCAAAGGTTGGGAAGTTGGTAGTATGAACTTCCAATCTGTAACTTGTCAATGTACAGGATGTTCTAACAACTGTGAAGTTATTACAATTTTGGAAGGCGCAGCTCCAATCCATCACGTAGAAAAAATTGGTGATATTAAAGGCAACATCGTAGCTCGTTGGGGTGGTACTTGCGGACGTTGGGATATTGGTTAGTTTTTCAACCTTAACCTTTATTGAATTACAGTTGTTCGGAGCAAATAAATGAACGTATTAAAATTAAAAGATTTTGAAATTGGCAGTAAAAAATTAACAATCCTTGCCGGCCCTTGTGCTGCTGAATCTATGGATATACTTAGAACGACGGCAGAAGGTTTAAAAAAAGCTTGTGAAAAGTTGGATATCAACTACATATTCAAGTCTTCTTTTGACAAGGCTAATCGATCTTCTATAACTTCATATAGAGGTCCGGGGCTTGAAAAAGGCCTAGAAATGCTAGCTACAATCAAAAAAGAATTCGATTTACCGATTGTTACGGATATTCACTTGCCGGAACAAGCAGTTGTTGTAGCAGAGGTTGCTGATATATTGCAAATCCCTGCATTTCTCTGCCGTCAAACAGATTTGCTTGTTGCAGCTGCTAAAACAGGAAAAATTGTAAATATCAAAAAAGGTCAATTTTTGGCTCCGCAGCAGATGGGAACTCTTGTCAAGAAAGTTGAAGATGTCGGTAATCATCAAATTATGCTGACTGATAGAGGGGCGACTTTTGGATATGGCAATTTAGTTGTGGATTTTAGAGCTGTTCCTATAATGAAAGAATTTGGGTATCCTGTTGTATTTGATGCAACTCATAGTGTACAAATGCCTGGGTCTAACGGTGATTCAACCGGCGGAGATAGAAGATTTGTTCCAACATTAGCAAACGCAGCTATGGCTGCCGGAGCAGATGTTTTATTTTTTGAAGTTCATCCAAACCCTGATAAAGCATTATGTGACGGACCAAATATGTTGGCACTTTCTGATGCTGAAAAAGTTTTCAGTAAGTGTAAAGAAATTTTTGAAGTGGTAAGAAAATAGAATGCTAAAAAAGATTTCTAAATTAAACAAACCTTTAAGAGGTGAAATCACTATTCCTGCAGATAAATCAATCTCACACAGAGCTGTTATGTTCTCGTCAATTGCTCGAGGAGAATGTGTTGTTCGTAATTTTTCAAGCGGTGCAGATTGTCATTCAACTCTTAACTTGTTTAAAAAACTTGGGGTTGAGATTAGTTTTCTTGACGAAAAAACTTTAAAAATAAATTCTCGAGGAATTCTGAAAGCTCCTTATGAAGATTGTGATTGCGGTAATTCCGGCACAACAATGCGTTTGGTATCAGGAATACTTGCAGGACAAGATTTTAATTCTGTTTTAATTGGTGATACAAGCCTTTCTAAACGTCCGATGAAGCGTGTTATAGAACCATTATCATTAATGGGCGCTAATATTAAGTCTATTGACGGGCATGCTCCGTTAAAGATATTTGGTGCAAAACTTAAAGGGATTGATTTTAATTCAAAACTTGCAAGTGCTCAAGTAAAATCTTGTATTTTATTAGCCGGTCTTAATGCAGATGGAGTTACAAGTTTTACAGAACCTTATATTTCTCGTGACCACACCGAAAGATTGTTTAATTATTTAGGTGCTGATATTGAAACAAAAGGCACGACTGTAACAGTAAAGCCTTCGCAATTAATAGCCAAAGATATTGATGTTGTCGGTGATATATCTTCTGCAGCATTTTTTATCGTAGCCGGTTTAATTGTAAAAGGGTCTGATTTCATTATAAAAAATGTTGGCATTAATCCGACTCGCTCAGGGATTTTGGATGTTGTAAAACGAATGGGCGGCGGAGTTGAAGTTATAAATGAACGTATTATATCCGGTGAGCCTTGTGCAGATTTAAGAATTCAATACAATGATTGTTTGCGAGGATGTGTAATAGAAGGTTCTGATATTCCACGTTTGATAGATGAACTACCTGTTATAGCTGTTTTAGCTTCGCAGGCTGAAGGCGAAACTGTGGTTAAAAATGCAGAAGATTTAAGAAATAAAGAATCTGATAGAATTAAATGTTTGGTAAACGAATTAACAAAAATCGGAATTGATATTAAAGAAACTCCGGATGGTTTTATTGTGACCGGAAAGAAAACTTTAGCAGAAGCATCTATAAAATCTGAATTAGAAAGTTATCACGACCATCGTTTGGCTATGAGCTTTTATATTGCCGGACTTGTTTGTAATAATGAAATCGCTATCAATGGATTTGAATGGACAAAAATTTCTTTTCCGGAATTCGAGAATTTAATAAATCTTTTATTATAAATTCTATTAAATTTTAATAAAAAAAAATACAGTTGTTACTTTTATAACAACTGTATTTTTATTTTTTGTACAGAATTAAGCTTCTAATTTAGCTTTGTCTTCTTCAGTTACGCCCTTGATAGTAAGGTTGATTCTACCTTTATCATCGATTTTGATAACCTTAACGATTACTTCGTCACCGATATTAACGTGTGGTTCAATTGTTTCAATTCTTTCTTGACAGATTTGAGAAATATGAACCATACCGTCTTTTCCACCGCCAAGTTCAACAAATGCACCGATAGGAATAATTCTTACGACTTTACCTTTAATAACCATACCTACTTCTGGTTTAAAAGTAAGGTCTTTAATCATTTTCTTAGCAATTGCAGCACCTTCTTGATCATTAGATGTAATAGTTACAACACCTGTATCTTGAATATCGATTTCAGCACCGGAAGCTTCAATAATTGCTCTAATTTGTTTACCACCAGGTCCGATAACTGTTCCGATATCTTCAGTTGGAATTGTCATTGTAGAAATGCTTGGTGCAAATGGTGATAAATGATCCGCAGGTTTTGTAATAACCTTTCTCATTTCACCTAAGATATGCAATCTGCCTTCTTTAGCTTGAGCTAAAGCTCTTCTTAATGTATCATTTGCAATACCTTTAGCTTTCATATCCATTTGAAGAGCCGTGATACCATCATCATTACCTGTAACTTTGAAGTCCATATCACCAAGGAAGTCTTCAATACCTTGGATATCAGTTAATACAACAGGTTCTTTACCTTCTTCCGTAATCATACCCATTGCAACACCGCCAATCATACATTTAACAGGAACACCTGCATTCATCAAAGCCATTGAAGAACCACAAGTTGAACCCATTGAAGTAGATCCGTTTGATTCCAATACATCAGAAGTTACACGAATTGTATAACCAAATTCTTCTTGTGAAGGTAAAGCAGGAACATTAGCTCGTTCAGCTAAGTTGCCGTGACCTACTTCACGTCTTCCTGGGCCTCTAAGTGGTTTTACTTCACCAACTGAGAATCCTGGGAATATGTATTTGTGCATATATGTTTTTTCTGTTTCCGGATCAACACCATCAAGTTCTTGTTTCATACCAGGACCTGCAAGTGTTGCAACAGACAAGATTTGAGTTTGTCCACGAGTAAATACCGCAGAACCGTGAGCACGAGGAATAACACCAACTTCACACCAGATTGGTCTAACTTCGGTCGGTTTACGTCCATCAGCTCTTACACCTTCATCAAGTATCATTGCACGCATAATTTTCTTTTCTGCAGCTTTAAATTCTTCTGCAACAAAATCAATACCTGTTTCTTCAATGATTTGGTGGATGTAATGATCTTCAGGAAGAGATTCAACTCTTTCTTTAACCAATTTTTTAGCTTCTTCAAGCTTTTCTTGTCTATATTTTCTGTCAAAGTTGTGATATGCGTCAAAAATCATATCGTGAGCAACTTCGTTAATAATATTTTTTAATTCTGTTGTGTCATAAGGATTAACGAATTCTTCCTTAACAACACCACAAGCCTTTGCAAACTCAACTTGAGCTTCGCATTGTTTTCTAATTTCGCCTTGAGCGAATTCAACAGCTTCCATAATATCGTCTTCTGTAACAAATTTACAGCCTGCTTCAACCATGATAACACTGTCGTGAGTACCGGCAACAACGATATCTAAATCTGATTTGTCAGCTTGTTGGTGAGTTGGATTAGCTATAAGTTGACCATCAACTTTTGAAACTCTAACAGCACCGATAGGACCTTCAAAAGGAGCTCCTGATAACATTAAAGCACAAGAAGCACCTAACATAGCCAATGTATCAGGTTGGTTTTGTTGGTCGTAGCTGAATAATTGTGCAACGATTTGAATATCGTTTCTATATCCTTTAGGGAACAAAGGTCTGATTGGTCTGTCGATTAAACGAGAAACCAAAATTGCTTTATCGCTGGCTTTACCTTCTGAACGGTTGTAACCCCCTGGGATACGTCCGATAGAAGACATTCTTTCTTCATAATCAATAAGAAGTGGGAAAAAGTCTATCCCTACTCTTGGTTCTTTACTTACTACACAGTGAACAAAAAGCATTGTATCTCCGCATCTTACGGTAACGCTGCCATTAGTTGATTGTGCATACTTTCCAGTTTCTACAGTGACGGTTTTACCGCCGATTTCTAATTGAAAACTTTTTGTTTCCGGTACCATTTTTCCTTCTTTCTCCGGCTACTCGAAAGCCGGATGCTTCCATTTGGTTATACTAAAATTTCTCAGTTTTATTGTAGTATAAACATGTATTTTTCGCAAAAAATAGGAAAAAGAACTTAACAAATATTTTTATTAAAAATTATTTCTATTTACTTTTCAATAACACTTTCACCGGAAATCTTTTCTCCCTTAATAACATATCTTGCAGTTTCCGTTTTCATAAGATGTTTATCCACCAAAGAATATGATTCCAAGCTAAGCGTATTTATTCCACTAAAATTATTATCCGAAAGCCTCAAAGTAATTGTATCTGTTAAAATTTTATTATCATATGGTGCCTTTTTTGAAAAAACAACTAAATTTCCTTCTACGGTTTTTAATGATACCTCCGCATTAGCTCCGGTAAAAGGATTAGAAAGAGTTATCTTATCCCCGACTCGAGATAAGTTCCAAAAATCAATACTTTGTGGCTTAAAAGTTCCATAGCTGTTTGTATCTTCTAATTTTGCAACAACTCTCCAACTGCCAAAGAAAGCTTTTGGAACATCATTAACAGAAATTCCGGCTGTTAACTTATAACCCTCAGCAAAAACCGGTGTTATAGTTAATAATAAAAATAAAAAAAATAATATTTTTTGACAAAATCTCATATTTCTATTATACCAATAATTTTTTGAAAGTCATTGATTAATAATTTAAGAAGGGCGCTGTGAAAAATTCACAGCGCCCTTCTTATTTAAACAAATTTTATTACTTATACAAAGGTGCAAGTTTCTTTTCCTGTTGAGGAATTGTACCTTCCGTAATTGATTGATAAACTCTATAGTCTATTTCTGGGAAGCAATTATCAATGCTTTCGATTTCTGAAAGTTTTGCTTCATCAATATTACCAGCTTCTATCATATCTGCAATTAAACTAAATCTGTCAACATGTTCATTGAATCTATCCGTTGCATAATCTTTAGCCTGCCAAGTTGTAATCAAGAACGGCCAATCTGAACTTTGTAATAACAAGTTTTCTCTAGCCAACTGGTTCAATGCTCTTAGCATAAGCTTATCCTCCGGTAATTCTGAGTGAGCATCAACGATTGCGTTAATACGTTTTTCGCAAGAGTGAATAATTGGCCACATCCATTCTGTTAAGTGGTTCATCCATACATAGAAGTGTCCACCTTGGCCCCAAGAACTTTCAGGAATTTGAATTGCTTCTTTTGGCGGATATTTTGTTACATATTCGCCAGCAGTAAGAATTTCAACTTCCGGTAAATAGTCATGGAATTTTTTAATAACTTGTTTAATAAATTCCACACCTTCGAACCACCAGTGGCCGAATAATTCTGTATCAAATGAAACCATTACCAAACCTTCTTTGCCGTTATGAGCAAGTTTGTAGTCATTTAACAAGTGGTAAATTAATGTTGTATAATGGTCAGAATTTTCATTAATCTTGTTCATCGCAAGAACCGGATCATATAACATTTTGTCACCTAAATCTGTTGTAGGTGAAGTTATTCTCCAATAATGCATGCCTGATTTATCATCTTTTTTGTGGAATTCTCTGAAGCATCCATCTCCTGGATAACCATCAGCAGCTGACCAAACTTGATATCCTGCTCTATCATTACGTCCCATTACAGCAACTTGTGCATCTGGTAACCAATAAGCAGAATATGTATCATAACCTGTAGCAGGTCTTTCAGGTAGAGGAATATATTCAATGTTTCCGTACATACCGATTACACGTCTGTTACCGATAGAATTTCCACCTTCAATTACGTGTGATTCAGTAAAGAAATAATGGATATCATTATTTTGAAGTGTAACTTCAATAGCCGGTCTCCAATGTTTTTTGCCATCTTTTCCTACATATTCGTAACCTTGACGGTAAGCACATTCAGGAAGCCATGCTCCCATTGCTTTTTTACCAAATAATCTCTTTGTTGTATCTTGACCAATTTTGAATTGAGCATTCAAATTGCTATCAGTTGCAAGAAGTGGTGAAAAACCGTGTGTTGCACCGGATGTAGTAATTTCAATACAACCTAAATCTTGGTATTTTTTGAAATATTTGATTAAGTTTTTCTCATATTTATTAACAAAATCATCTCTTAGTTTGTTCCATAAATCGAAATAATATTTTGCAAGATATTTTAAATGTTGAGAATGCGCAACCTTTGGATCAGGATATCTGTCCAAATCTTTTGAAACAGCAGCAATTCTAGAATCTATGTATTCAACAAATCCATTTTGTAAATGCTCATCACTTAACTGTTCAGCAAGAATTGGTGTAATACCTACTGTTAACTTAGCTTTTATACCTTCTTCATATAATTCTGCTATTGCATTAAGTAGAGGTACATAAGTTTCTGCCATACATTCGTAAAGGTTTTCTTCACCGAATGGCCACATACCTGCTTTTCTATAATATGGCAAGTGACTGTGTAACATAAATACGAATTGTCCTACTGACATTTTTGCCTCCATTCATCATCTCGTGTTTGAATATATATTTTTACATTATTATTTATAACATAATCTTATCAAAAAAGTAACTCTTAAGTATTAATTCAGCAGAATAATGTTACAATTGTTTACTATCTTTTAGCTATCTTTAAAAGTCCAAAACCCTGAAAGCTACTTATATATGGATTATATAAAGATCTATCTTTTTTCTATCTTTGTTACATTATCCAATAGAAAAAATATAATTGTTATTTTTAGAACACGTTGCACAAAAATCAGTTTCTGCTGTTATACTTTTAGAATAATCTTTAAACGAACTACCGGAACGCCCCCTGTAATCATTTGCTAAAAAAGGACAAGCGTAAACCCCGTTCTCGCAAAGAATTCTTCCACGCATACAATCTGTTTTTTGAGAACTTTTAGAAAAATTTTCATCTTCAAAATCCGGATAAGAAGCTGATATTTGAATATCCGTATTTGAGATTTCATTTTCCTTAAAAATTTGTATAAAATTATCAAAAATTTCTTGCTTATTTAATTTATAATAATTTTGAACCGACAAAACAGAATTAAAATTATAACGACACAGAGTTTTTAAAGCAAACATAATTTGCCTATAATTGCCTCTATATTTAACTTTATCACTTTCTAATTCATCAAAATGCGCTAGCGAAAGTTTAAAAAATATTTGATTACTTCCTTCGTCCTCTACCTTTTTAAGAAAACGAATTTTCTTTTCATTCAAATAACTGCCATTTGTGCAAATACAAACATTGCATCGTTTCAAACACAATCTTAAAATTACATTAAATTCTGGGTGAGTCATAGGTTCTGCACCAGTCAAATATATACAATATAAATTTTCATTTTTAGTATCATTTAAAGCATTTCTAATTTTATCAATAGAAATAAAATCTTTAACCTTTTTAAAAGACGGAAAATCAATATAACAAACAGAACACTTTTGATTACAACTTTTAGCTGTAAGCTCTATAAATAAATTATTCAACTCCTCTAACTTATAAACCGGCGCAGTATAGATATTATTGCTCATAAATCCTCCTTTAAACTCGACCAAATCATGTTATGACAATCAAATTTAAAAAAAAATTATCGTTGTGGGCAATAAAAAATGAATAACTTAGAGGATTTTTCAAACTTTTAATTAATTATAACTTTTTTACAACTTTTATTATAACCTATGTTTCACGATTTCTAATCTTCATCCATTCTTCTTTCGGTAAATCGGAAACAATATTTCCATCTTTGAATTTAATTATTCTTGAACAATATTCCGCAATATCAGGTTCATGTGTTACAAGAACAATTGTTTTTCCTTCTTTACCGTTAAAACCTTTGTTTAAACGCACAAAAAACTCCATTACCTCTATGCTGGTTTTTGTATCAAGATTTCCGGTTGGTTCATCGGCTAAAATCAACGGAGCATCGTTTACTAAAGCTCTTGCGATTGCAACTCTTTGCTGTTGACCGCCTGACATTTGGTTTGGCATGTGGCTTTCACGATTTTTTAACCCAACAATTTCCAGTGCTTCTTTCGCTCTTTTATGTCTTTCTTCTTCCGGAATACCTTTATAAATCATTGGAAGCTCAACATTTTCTAATGCAGAAGTTCTTGAAATAAGATTAAAACCTTGAAAAACAAAGCCAATTTTGTTGTTTCTAATATCGGATAACTCTTCTTGAGTTAATGAAAAAACATCAACTCCATCAAGATGGTAACTTCCGCTCGTTGGTCTATCTAAAGTCCCTAAAGTGTTCATACAAGTCGATTTTCCTGAACCAGAAGTTCCCATAATAGCCACAAACTCACCTTTTTCCACAGAAAAAGAAACACCATTTAGCGCATTGAAACTCTCATCTTCTGTAAAATATGTTTTTACAATATTTTTTATTTCAATCAAAGCCATATGGTTATTTTACATCAAAAAAATATAAAAATTTGGTGGGGACGCTATTGCTTTCCCCACCCTACACATGAGCTATTACAAATTATTATTGAATATTTATTTGAGATATTTTTGTTTTACTTTATATTTAAATAAGAATTTAATACAAAAACGTAGGGTGGGGAAAGCAATAGCGTCCCCACCAATTACTTACTCAAAATCTTTTTCAAGCACATTATTTTTATCTTCGATATTAAACCAATTCTCATCATAATAACACTTGGATACAAATTTTTGAAAAGAAGAAAATTCCCAACTTTTTGGAGCAATTTTATAATGTTTAAAACAATTATAATGTATATAATCAAGATGCATATACAAATCTTTTTCATTTCTTATAATATGTTCCCAATATCTACGTTGCCAAATTCCTTTTTCCCCTTTTTTTGCCTTACTTATCGGCAAAGATAATCGCTTGTCAATATGTACAGAAAAATAATATTTTATTAAACGCACAATTTCAGGATAATCTTTTTCGTTTTTTACAATCAAAATACAATGCAAATGATCTTTTAAAACAATACAAGCAAAAATATTAAAAACATATTTAGACTTCGCATATAAAAATGATTTACGCAACAAATCTATATTTTTTAAGAGTAAATCTTGTCGATTGTACGTAACTATTGTTAAAAATATATACTTGTAACCTTCTATAAATAAGCGCTTATAATTTGACATAAATTAATTTTATCATAATTTTTCGGTGGGGACGCTTTCCCCACCGAATCATTTCAATTACTTTTTATAAAGATTCTTAGCTGCTTCGCTTGATAACAAACCTTTTACAAAATCATTGTGACCTAATGCACTTTCTTTTAAAACGATTTCTTTTAATACCGCAGGATCTTTAACCTGATTTGCACAAGTTACACCTGCTATTTGTTCCATTTGAGCTGTCATTTTTTTGTTTTTTCCCAATTTATTTAAAGTATTTTTAATACCTCTAAATGCCGGTTGTTGAACACCTGTGTCTGTTGGATTAATTCCTGCCATACGATAAAACCTCCATTTTTACTACACTTCTACACTAATTATAAAAACAAATTCTCTCCAAAAATTGCCATTATTTTAAAATCTTTGTTACAAATATTAACACACATTTTATATACATACTGTTTACTTCATGTTAAAATTTATTTACTATAATAGATTTTTATATAGAGCGTATTACTAGATATATGAAAAGGAGAAATAGATGACTCAAAAAAGAGTATGGCTATTCCGTGAAGGAAACGCTGATATGCGTAATCTTTTAGGCGGTAAAGGTGCTAACCTTGCAGAAATGACAAACCTTGGTTTACCTGTACCTCCTGGATTAACTATTACAACAGAAACTTGTATGGATTACATCAATAATGGCAACAAAATGCCGGAAGGATTGATGGAAGAAGTTAAATCAGCTTTAAGAGATGTAGAAACACAAACAGGTAAAAAGTTTGGTGACACTCAAAACCCTCTTCTAGTATCTGTTCGTTCAGGTGCAAGAGTTTCTATGCCTGGTATGATGGAAACTATCTTAAACTTAGGTTTAAACGATGAAACAGTAGAAGCTATGATTAAATTAACAAACAACCCTAGATTCTGCTACGATTCATACAGAAGATTCTTAACTATGTTCGGTTCTGTTGCTTGGGAAATGGACAGACAAAAATATTTTGAGTCAGAAGTTGAAAAAGTTAAGGAAAGAGAAGGCGTTAAATCTGATACAGAAATCTCTGCAGAAGGTTGGAAATCTCTTATTCCTGTTTATAAAAATGTTATCAAAGAAGTTACAGGCAAGGATTTTCCACAAGATCCTTATGTACAACTTCAAGAAGCTATTGAAGCAGTATTCCGTTCTTGGAATATTCCTCGTGCTGTAGCTTACAGAAACATGAATAAAATTGACCACAACTTCGGTACCGCTGTAAACGTACAAACAATGGTATTCGGCAATATGGGTGATGATTGTGCTACAGGTGTTTCATTCACTCGTAACCCTGCAACAGGTGAAAACAAATTCTACGGCGAATACTTAACAAACGCTCAAGGTGAAGACGTTGTTGCAGGTATCAGAACTCCAAAACCTATTTGCGAATTAGAAACTGAAATGCCTGATTTATATAGACAATATGTTGATATCGCTAAAAAACTTGAACTTGGTTACAAAGATGTTCAAGATATGGAATTCACAATTGAAAAAGGTAAATTATATATTCTTCAAACACGTAACGGTAAGAGAACTGCAGCTGCAGCTGTTAAAATTGCTGTTGATATGTGTAAAGAAGGCATTATTACAAAAGAACGTGCTATTCAATTAGTTGACCCCTATTCAGTAAACCAAATCTTACTTCCTTGTTTCGATGCAAAAGCAATGGAAGAAGCAACAAAAATTGCTCACGGTGTAAACGCATCTCCAGGGGCGGCTGTTGGTAAAATCGTATTTGATACAGAAGAAGCAGCTCAAAGAGGCGAAGCCGGTGAAAAAGTTATCTTAGTTCGTGTAGAAACTTGTCCAGATGATATTCACGGTATGGCAGTTGCTCAAGGTGTTTTAACACTTAGAGGCGGTGCTACATCACACGCAGCGGTTGTTGCTAAAGGTATGGGTAAACCTTGTGTTTCAGGTTGTGAAGATATGAAAATTGATCTTGCAAAAGAAACTTTAACCGGTGCTGATGGTACAGTTTATAAAAAAGATGACGTTATTTCTTTAGACGGCGGTAAAGGTATTGTTATGGCAGGTGCCGTAAAATTAGTAGATGCTAAAATTGACGACAACTGGAATACATTCTTTAACTGGGTTGACGAAATCAGAGAAATCCACGTTGAAGCTAATGCTGATACTCCTAAAGATATTGAAAATGCTTTAAAATTTGGTGCAGAAGGTGTTGGTCTATGTAGAACAGAACACATGTTTATGGATCCTGATAGACTTCCTTGGGTTCAAAAGATGATTATTGCAGGAACTCCGGAAGCTAGACGTGAAGCTTTAGACAAATTATTACCAATGCAATATTCTGATTTCTACGCTATGTTTAAAGCTATTGGTGATAAGCCAATGACAGTAAGACTTCTTGATCCACCTCTTCATGAATTCTTACCTTCTAAAGAAGAATTGATTAAAGAAGTTGCTACTTTAAAAGCTCTTAATCAAGATGCTACTGAAAAAGAAGAACTTCTTCACATTGTTGAAGGACTTTCTGAATCTAACCCAATGATGGGTCTAAGAGGTTGCAGACTTGGTTTAACTTATCCTGAAATCAATGAAATGCAAGTTAGAGCAATTTTTGAAGCAGCTTGTGATGTTAGAAAAGAAGGTATTGACGTTAAACCTTGGGTAATGATTCCTCTTATCGGTCACGTAAACGAATTAAAAGTGGCAAAAGAAATCTTAGAAAAAGTTGCTGAAATCGTTATGCTTGAAAAAGGAATCAAGGTTGAATACAAATTTGGTACAATGATTGAAATTCCTCGTGCAGCACTTACTGCAGATGAAATTGCAGAATATGCAGAATTCTTCTCATTTGGTACAAATGACCTTACTCAAATGACATTCGGTTACTCAAGAGATGATGCAGAAGGCAAATTCTTGAACAGATATGTAGAACAAAAAATTCTTCCTGCAAACCCATTTGCAACACTTGACCAAAAAGGTGTTGGACAATTGATTGAAATGTCTATGAAGTTAGGACATTCTGTTAATTCAAAACTTGTTGGTGGTGTTTGTGGTGAACACGGTGGAGATCCTGATTCAGTGAAATTCTGTCACAGAATTGGTTTGAACTACGTTTCTTGTTCTCCATTCAGAATTCCTCAAGCAAAACTTGCTGCAGCTCAAGCAGTTGTTGAAAGCAAATAGGATAAAAACTTATAATAAAAATGTGGTTGTCACTAAGATAACCACATTTTTTTATTATTAATTCTCAACTTCTAAATTTATATCAAAACTTCTTTTTCATTTTTATATGTAACATATCCTAATGGTGCAGCCGGAGGTTTACGCAAATATTTTGCTTTCGTATAAATAATTCCAACCTTGGATGGTTGTTTTGCAGAAGAATATTTGCGAGCAAGCTTGCAACACTCAAACAAAACTTCTTCATTCGGTTCAATACCATTAAATTTTAGTAAAACATGAGAGCCGGCACATAATCTTGCATGAAACCAGATATCATCATCTTTTGCAAGTTTAGAAATAATATAATCATTTTGCTTATTATTTCTTCCGACAAAAACGTCAAATCCTTTAATATTTAGTTTTAGCAGTTCTGATTTTTCTTGTTTTTTAGGCTTAATTTCATCAAGTTGTAATTCAGTTTTAATTTCTTCAAAATCTTTTATGTTTTTGGCTTCTTCAATACTATAAATCAAATTTTCTAAATAATCTTTTTCCATATTTAAACCATTCAACATTTCAAAAGATTTTTCTTTAGTAGTTTTTGATTTTGTATAAAGTTTAAAATATCGTTGCGCATTTTCATTAAGCGTTTTTGTTTCATCAAGTTCAATTGTGATATTTTGATTATTTATATAATCAAAAACTTCAATATTTTTTTGATAATCTTTTTTTTGATACAAATTTGCAGTCAATAGTTCACCACATAACTTATACTTATCAGTATTATCACGCTTTTTCAAAAGAACTGTTATTTTATCAATAGAACCTTTTACTTTTTTTAATTTAGGATTAACTATTGCTAAAAGTCTATGACGTTCATTTTTTAAATTATTTTCTTCTTGCATATTAGCATAATAATTATCAATCACACTATTTGCCAAAGAATCTGTTTGATTAAGTTTTGATAATAAACTTTCCTCCGGTAAACTTGGACTTGTTGGTGGATAAATATACTTTAAACCACCTTGAAGTTCTCTATATCGGCTTTTTTCTGCTCCTACATTATGCGCACAACCAATAATTATAGAAGTTTCTCTATCATATAAAATCACATTAGAATGTTTACCCATAAGTTCAACACACAAACAAAGCGAGCGTTTTTGCGAAAGCTCATCCATTGTTTCAAAATGAAATTCTATAATTCTTTCATTCTCAATAACAAGCGCATCAGCAATACGACAACCTTCTAAATATTTTCTAAGCAACATACAAAACATAGGAGGATGTTTTGGAATTGCAAGACTACGCTTTTCCTCATTTTCTTTCGACATAAAACATATATGATATGTCTGAGGAGAAATGTTTATATATAATTTCCTTCCTTCACCATTATTTCTTAGAGAAAGAACAAAATCCCTTCTAGTAGGTTGTTGAATTTTTTGGAGTCTTGCTCCGATTATGAAATCAATATTTTCTTCAAAAAATTGTTTGAGTGCTATACAATCTATATTTATCATTATCTATATCCGCCGTACTGATTGATATTATATCGTGAACTCGGATAACTTGTATACATTTTATTTCTTGTTTGATAATTTGATTGAGCTTGCCAATATGGAGTTTGTCTTTGGCGCATCCTTGCACGGTTTTGTTGTCTTTGATAAGTTTGCATTTGCATTGTACGATATGCTGCCGCATTAATTGACACAGCAAATACATCTGTAGAAAATATTATTAAAGTTATTAGTGTTAAAAATATTTTCATATTTCACCCCGTATATTTGCCCTTATGCTAAATTTTAAAGCACTACACTTATTCTCTCATTTACATATAAGCGAAGACTTATCTGCTCACACTCCGGTTGCAATTAAGTCCGGATGTTCAATTACTGTACGAACATAATTATAATATTCGTTTTTATAACCGAACTTTTCAATTTTGTTCAAAAGTTCTTGTTTTGAAATAAATCCTTGATTATATGCAATTTCTTCTAAACAAGAAATTTTAACACCTTTATTAAGTTCCATTGTTTGAACAAAAAGACTCGCTTGCAGCATAGAATCGTGCGTTCCTGTATCAAGCCATGCAAAACCTCTACCAAGAATTTCTACATTAAGCTCACCTTTTTCCAAATACATTTTATTAAGATCTGTAATTTCTAATTCACCACGTTTTGATGGTCTTAGAAGCTTAGCATAATCACAAACTTTATTATCATAAAAATACAAACCCGTTACAGCATAGTTTGATTTTGGATTAACCGGTTTTTCTTCTAAAGAAATTGCTTTATTGTTACTGTCAAACTCAACAACACCAAACCTTTCAGGGTCTTTCACCGTATAACCAAATACTGTTGCTCCAGAATGTTTTTTCAATGCATCTTTCATAATTGTAGAAAATCCATGGCCATGGAATATATTATCACCAAGAATCAATGCGACTTCTTCACCATCAATAAAATCTTCAGCTATCAAAAACGCATCTGCAATACCTCTTTGAACATATTGAATACGATATTGTAAGTTTAAACCATATTGAGAACCATCACCAAGCAATTTTATAAAATTATCATAATCAGATTCATTTGTAATAATCAAAATATCCTTAATCCCCGCAAGCATAAGAGTTGAAAGCGGATAATAAATCATCGGTTTGTCATAAATAGGAAGCAATATTTTTGAAATCGGTTGTGATGCAGGATACAATCTTGTTCCCGCTCCCCCTGCTAAAACGATACCTTTCATATTCCCTCCTAACCTCTAAATTTTTTCATTTCCGCTTCTGTACACACAGTATCCATCATGCAATCAGGTAAAATTTGCATTGCCTTCTTTTTTGCACCATTTATCATAACAACATAAGGTACATAACTACCACGAAATTCATACATTAACTTGCGACCATATTTTGTAGAAGCATCTTCTTTTATAAACACAAATTCACCATTATGTGCCTTTGATAATTTGTTATACATTGGCGAATACATTTGACAGTATTTACAATCAGGAGTATACAAATACAAAAATATGTTATGCCCTTTATTTATTGCATTTTCTACTTCACCGGCAAAGCTCGGTATACCTAAAAATAATAATAAAATTAATAATAAACCCTTCTTAATCATAACAAAGATAATATCACTATTATAAACCTTTTTCAATAGGTAAGAAAACATATCCGATTAAATGTTGACTTTTATATTCTAATCATTAAATTTAGGATATGACAAAAGATTATTATAAAATTTTAGATATTGAAGAATTCAGCACACAAGATGAAATCAAATGCGCATACAGAAAACTTGCACGCAAATGGCATCCTGATATTGCCGGAAACACACCTGATATTATCACTAAATTTAAAG
The DNA here is from genome assembly GCA_934754425.1 of uncultured Candidatus Melainabacteria bacterium. Classification (GTDB taxonomy): domain Bacteria; phylum Cyanobacteriota; class Vampirovibrionia; order Gastranaerophilales; family Gastranaerophilaceae; genus CAG-196. Next base: position 53,427 of record CAKVIN010000002.1, read on the forward strand.
AAATTAACGAAGCTTATGAAACTCTTTCAAATTCAGTAAAAAAATCTGATTATGATAGAGCTAGAAGATTTTATAACTACAGCAGCCAACAAACAAAAACGACAGAAAAAAATCAAACTTACAACAAAAACACAACAAATCCTAATTTTAAGGAAACTAAACACGAAAAGAAAAACTATTCTTTTAATTGGGAAGATTTTTTCAAACCTAAAAAAGAGATTAAAACTCCAAAACGTGGAGAAGATATTTTTTCTGATGTCGAAATTTCTGTGTTTGAAGCAATCAGCGGTGCGACAAAAGTAATCAATATGCTTCAAACTCAAGTTTGTCCAAATTGTGGTGGAAGAAAATTTGTAAACGGTAATAAATGTACATATTGCAAAGGAAAAGGAGATATTTCTTCTTATAAAAGATTTAGTGTGAAAATACCTGCAGGAATCAAAGACGGTTCAAAAATTAGATTGGCGGAAGAAGGCGAAAAAGGGAAAAATGGCGGTCGCAACGGCGATTTATATTTAACAATCCACATTAGAGAACCACAAAACTACAAGACGGATGGTTTAAATATTTTGAAAAACATTCCGATTACACCTTACGAAGCTGTTTTAGGCGCAGACGTTACAGTTGCAACTCTTATCGGCAATGTATCATTAAAAATTGCGCCAAATACCAAAAACGGACAAAAAATTCGTCTTTCCGGTTGCGGAATTAAGCAAAATGATAAAATTGGTGATATGATAGTAACAGTAGAAATTCAAATTCCTCAAGATTTATCTGTAGAAGAAATTAATTTGTATAAAAAATTACAGGAATTGCGAGGTGAAAAAAGGGTATTTTAATCAATAATGGAAACTAATATTAAAGAAATCTTTGCATCAATTCAAGGCGAAGGTCCATACATAGGATATAAACAATTATTTATAAGATTTTGCGGATGTAATTTGAATTGTAATTATTGTGATACAGAATTCGGAATAAATGATTCTAAAAAATATTCGGCAGAAGAATTGGCAAATATTATAAAAGAAAATTTAGATTGTCATTCTATATCATTAACAGGTGGTGAGCCGCTTTTAAATATTAAATTTCTGAAAGAATTTTTACCTAAATCAGCACTTCCAATATATTTAGAAACAAACGGAACTTTATATAAAGAACTTGCTGAAATTATTGATTATGTTGATTATGTTTCTGCTGATATAAAGTTACCAAGTAGTACCGGCTTAAATCCTTTGTGGGAAGAACATGACAAGTTTTTTGAAATTGCATCTAAAAAAAATCTTTTTGCAAAAGCCGTTTTTAGCAAAAATGTTACTGATGACGAACTTCATAAAACATGTGAACTATGTAAAAAATATGACATAGAATTAATTCTTCAACCTAAAATGAACGGTATTATTCCGGATGTAAAATCTGATTTTATGCAAAAAATATTAAACTCTTGCCTTAAACAATATAAAAAAGTAAGATTAATTCCGCAAGTACATAAATTTATTGATGTCCAATAAACTTGATTTTAAACTAATTTTTCAACCCATTTTATTAAATCAGTAATTTCATATGGTTTTGGTAAATACAAATCAGCACCAGCATCTAAAATTGCAAATTTTTCTCTGGTTGTACTTGTTACAATTATTTTTGTATTAACAAAATTTAATCTTGATTTCAAATCTCTACAAATATCCAAACCTGACATATCCTCTGCACTATCAATAATTATCACTCTCGGTTGCTCTTCACTATTAAAATCTAACTCATTCTGTATTTCATATCCTTGAAGCTCCAAAGTTGTTCTTAACAATAAAGACAACGCTTCATCAGGTTCTTGAATATATATTCTTCTATTTATTTTTGGTGTTATAACCGAGTTTTCGCCGGCAAGTTTGATTCTATCTATAGCATAATTAGAGCCATTAGGAATTTTTGCAATTTTCTTTATCGCAAACAACTTTTCCAACAACAACTCTTCTGTTGAAATCAAATCATAATTATCAAGAATTCCACCAATCAAGATTGAAACAAAATTTCCCCTCATACCGGCTTCTCTATCACTTTTCAACAAAGTGTAACCACGTTTTGCATCCTGCTCAGAATAGAATTTTGGAGTGACCGTATCAAAAGCAAATGTTAAAAATGCCGCCATTCTTTCTGCACTAAAAGGATGAGTAATGATTATAAAATTATTTTCATTATATTGACCTAAAAAATCATTTGTATCAAGAGTGGATTTTGCAATTGCCACAAATGTTTGAAGTAATTTTTCTCCGGCAATATCAGAATAAACACTTTTATAATTTTCTAAATTCTCAACACCAACTAACAACACAGAATATTTATTATCCGAATTCAACAAGCGCCTTAAAGCTTTTTGGGTATATTTTTTATTCGGTATTTGAGTAACACTATCGAGATTAAGCTCAATATCTCGTCTTAAATGAGCTTTTATTCTCATTTTAAACTCTTCAATATTAACCGGCTCACTCAAAAAATCATCTGCACCACTACTCAAAACATTAATTCTGTCATTAAAATCAGCTGATTTTGAAACTGCAATAATTATTGGGCGAGTATTATAAGTTAATGTCCTTATTTTTTCACAAAAGTTTGTTAATTCTTCTTCTATCGTATCAGATACTATTATCAAATCTGGTTCTATTACACGTATCAACTTAATAGCATCTTTCAATGTTCTTGCAACAGATACAGAGGTTTGCTCATCCTCCAGGCTTTTTTTATATTTTGTAGAAAGCTCTTTTCTTTTATCAATAATCAAGACTTGTGAGAGCATCTCAAGACCTCCTCTTGATTATACACAGGCATTAATACAACAAAAGTCGTACCTTTTCCTAATTCAGACGTAAAATTAATTTTTCCGCCCATGCCTTCAACCAGTTGTTTAGTAATATACAACCCCAAACCATTCCCTTGAGTTGTACTTGTTAAATGATTTTCTAAACGACTAAACTTTTTAAAAACTTTATCAAAATCTTCTTGTTTTATACCAACACCTTCATCAATAATCTTAATTTCTACAAAATTTTCCGCAAGTTCAGTTTTTATCGTAACTGTTTTTCCTTCTGTAGAATACTTTGCAGCGTTATCAATAAGATTTGTTAATATTTGTTGAAACTTATCTTCATCAATCCATGCCGGCGGTAAATTAACATTTAATTTCTGAACAAATTTTCTCGTTTTATACTGCTCTGTAAATATTGGAATTATGCGCTTTATCACTTCATTTACATCGACTTTTTTCAACACTTCACACCCAGCATTCATTTTTGACACAGTTAAAACATTTTCTACAAGATGAATAAGCCTATTTGATTGGTCGCTTATTATTTGTATAAACTTTTTTTTATTCTCATCATCAATTTTATCCCACGAATTTAAAAGAGTTTGAGAAAACCCTCTTATACTGGTAAGAGGGGTTCTCAATTCATGTGAAACTGTTGCTATAAATTCATCTTGAATGGTGGACATGTTTTTTTTAAAGTCGCTAGGTCGTTAAGTCATTAAGTCGTTAAGTTCTTATTAAAAATATATATGTAAAACAAGATTAAAAAAAAATAATTTTATAATGAACTTAACGACTTAATGACTTAACGACTTAATGACGTTCCCTTTCTACTCTTCTTCACTCATAAATTCTTTTTTAGCTTCTTCAATAGCTTCTGACAAAATATCAAGTTGATCCGGCGCAAAAGTTACACCTTTCTTTGTAGGAAGCCAAGAAGCACCTTCGTCTGTTGTATAAAATATTCTTAAATTAAAATAACTTTTTCCTCTATATTCAGAAATAGAAATTTGTAATTGTTCTGTATCACTTCTTTGAATACTAGCTAATAATTTTCCTGCCATTTAAACACTCTCCTTTTTATAATAAAACCATTAAAATTATATCATATAATCGCTACCGGTAAATAGCAAACTTAAAAAAGCCACGTTATTATATAAAAACTGAATTGCTACTCTAAAATATGTATAAAATTATACTTTCGCCATTTTTTCTTGCAAAGAATGAGCAGATTCTTCATATCCTGCCCTACCCATAAGAGCATAAGTATAATTTTTAGCTTGTTCTACTCCAGGTTGATTAAATGTATTAATATTATACAACTCACCGGCTATCGCAGTCTGAACTTCTAACATATATAACAATTGAGCTAAATTATATTCATCAATTCGTTCTATAGACAAAGTCATTGTCGGACGAGAATAATCCGCAAGAGAAACCCTTGTCGAATCTGCTTCAGCATTCAACAAATCATTAATAGTTTTTCCACCTAAATATCCAATACCGGTATACTCAAAAATTTTAGGAATCTCTAAAGTAGTATCAAAATTTTCTACACGAATAAACGTAACAACCTTATTATTTGGACCTTCGTTATACAACTGTATTTGCGAGTGCTGATCAGTAGCTCCTACTGCCTTAATCGGTGTCGGGCCTACATTAACTCTTTCGCCATTATTATTAACTTCTTTCCCCAAAGATTCTGCCCAAAGTTGTACATACCAATCAGAAACGTACTTCAATCTGCTTGAATATGGCATCATTACAGAAAGATTTTTACCTTTCTTCGTATCTAATAAATATTGAATAAGTGCTCCTTGCGCAGCAATATTTTGATTAATATCAGTATTTTTTAATGCCAAATCCATATCTTTTATACCATTTATGATTTGATCAATATCCATACCGACAAGCGCAAATGGAACTAAACCAACCGCTGAAAAAACAGAAAATCTTCCGCCTACATCATCCGGAACGACAAAAGTTTTATAACCTTCCTGATCTGCAAGTTGTCTTAAGACTCCAATTTTTTTATCAGTAGTTGCAACAATATTTCTTCTATAATTATCGCCAAGTTCTTTTTCTAAACGATCTTTTATAATCATATATTGCGACATTGTTTCCGCAGTTGAACCGGATTTTGTAATAACATTTACTAATGTTTTACTCAAATCCAAAATATCTAAAAGCCCATTCATAGAATCAGGATCTATATTATCCAAAAAGAAAATTCTTGGTAAACCATTTCTCTGTTCCGGAGTAAGCAAATTCCAATAAGGTTTTAATAACGCTTCTGTTACTGCAAGTCCGCCAAGTGCAGAACCACCGATACCAAGCACCAAAATATTATCAAATCTGCCTTCTACCATAGAAGCAAACTCTTTTACATACCACACGGTTTCTTCATTATAGCCCAAATTCATCCACTGAAGCCACTGACCAGGTTTATCTTTTCTTTGATTTAAACTTTTTATTATATTAGAAATTGTATCTTTATAATTTTCAAATTCCTGATTTAAGTTCAATCCGTTTTCTTCACCGATAATCGCAGAGTCCGTGTTTCTGATATTTAATTTAAGCATCAAAACCCTTTCTATAAATAATACCCTTAAATTAATTGTACTATTAACAATTAATTTTTCAAGGGTAATAAGTTTAGTAAACACAAAGGTTGCAAGGGGATAGAAATTTTATTTGTTTATTATAAAATACTGAATGTGAGAACATTTTGTAAGACATTTTTTATATTTTTATTCTTTTTGGTTTTACAATGCGTATGCCATTTTAATTTGTCTTCTCAAATTGAGCAACCAATAAATCAAATAAATTATTTACAAAATGATTACCAAACAATCGCAATTATTTCTGAAAATTTAAACAATTCAGAAATTCATATTAAAAACAATGACAATGTTCAACCAATTTCTTTTAATAATGATTTTTGCGTATTATCAAATTCAAAATCTCTAACAAATCACGAAAAATCAATTGCAAATTCTACTATAAATAAAAATACAAATTTAAGAACAGGCTTAATTTCAGATGTTCAAATTCGTGCTCCTTAATTGTTGCTTTGCTTAATAAAAAGTAATGTACACAATTAAATAATTTAAAGGAGATTATTATGGATTTGACGTTATTAAAAGACGGTCTTTTTGTAATGATTATTGGAATGGGAACAGTTTTTGTATTCCTTGTAATAATGATTTACGTAATGCAAATTAGTGCAAATGTTATAAAATATATCAACAAATTTTTTCCTGAAGAAGTCCCTCAAGAAAAGACTTCAAAAAGAAAAATTTCTAAAAATGATAATACAGAAATCGCAATTGCAATCGCTTGCGCTATAGCGGAATCGAATGCAGGTTAAAAAGGAGAAAATTTATGATAGAAGAAAATAAAAATACACTAACAGAAAACCATGGTTCAGGATTAATCAGCACACTAATTTTTATGGCAATAGCTATTTTTACTATGATTCTATTACGTTACTTCCTTAACTACTAGAATATTACACATATATTGTGCTAAATGGCTAATAAATAAAACCGAAGAAAATAAAAAATCATCGGTTTTATTTTATTATAAAAACTAAAATTCTATTCAACACTATCACAAAAATTGTTCATTTCTTTATCAATAATTTCAAATAAATGCGAGGCATATTGATTATTTATAATCCTTGCACGAATATTTGTTAACCCTTTTAATTGTGACACCCAAGTACTTCCCATTTTATTAAAACACTTATTCGATTTGAAATTAACAACCCGTACTTGCTCCAACTTCCATTTTACTCTCCAAGAATTTGTATTGAAAATTATTATACAAAAATCTTTTCTATATCTTTTTAATTCATTAATAAAGTCTTCCACAACTTCCTTTTTAGGATAAGCACAGTGAGTGATTAGGAAAATAGGTAATTTTTCTTTATCATTCAAATAGTTATAAAAATTCTTAATCCGTCTTTGATATATATCCTTAAATTCTTCTAAAGAACATTTAGGTTCATGTATGAAATCAATTTTATATTTAGTATTTTTATAAAAAATTTCATTTTTATTATCTACTTCTCGCTCACCCAATTCAAGATTTTCAAAAAAATCTTCAAAGTCATTCCTAAATAACTCAACATTTTTCTCAAAACTTGAACATACTTGATCAAAAGGACAAGTTTTTTCACCATCTTTTTTGTAAGGTTTTATACCATTTATACTCGTTAAAGTTCGTGCAAAACAATTTGTACCAAAAGGTATTATGACATATTTGTTGTTATATTTCTCATACAATTTCTCTTTGGGAAAATTGAACAATAAGCTCAAGTGTTTAATTCTTGTACAAATATCCTTACTATCTATATCAACATTTAAACTAAAATGAATACGCATTCCTAATTCCGTTCTAATATTATGACAACTTGCCATAATATTAGAACATTAATATAAATCATGCAAGACCGAAAACAAGAATTACAATATGCAATTGCTCACATAGTAAAGACACTTAGAAAAAATCTATTACTAAAAGCGCTGATGAAATTAGAATGGGAAAATCGCTTTGGGCTAATTTAGAAAACGGCATCAAAGACCCTCAATTATCAACACTTTGGCGCATTGCCGAAGGTCTTGATATTAAGCCAAGCAAATTAATCCAACTCGCAGAAGATTATTTGGGAGATGAATTTTCTTTTTTGGAAGATACACCAGCTTCCATTCATAATAAAAATCAATAATAAATTTTACAACTTTTTGCCATAAATCACTCTATCAATACCTGCCAAATCTTTTTCTATAGTAACATTAGTGAAATGTTCCTGCATAAATGCTTTGACTGCATTACTTTCTCCAATACCGAGTTCATACATCAACCAACCGCCTTCATTTAAAAAATCAGGAGCTTTTTCTGTTATTTTTCTATAAAACTCTAATCCGTCCTCATTAGCTCTCAAAGCAAGTTCCGGCTCTTTCATTACTTCTTGCGATAATTCAACATGATGTGGAATATATGGCGGATTTGATATAATTATGTCAAATTTTTCTTCTTCTCTTACTTTTTCAAAAAGGTCAGATTTGCGAAAAACAGCACGATTATTTATTCCAAGCCTTGTTACATTATCCAACGCTATCCTTAAAGCATCAGAAGATATATCAACCCCTAAAACAGTTGCATCTGTATTTTTAGCGATTGTACAAGCTATACAACCGGAACCGGTTCCGATGTCCAAAACTTTTTTGAAGTCATTATTCTGAATTAATTCAATTGCTTTTCTAACAAGAATTTCTGTTTCATCTCTCGGAATAAGAACATCAGGAGAAACTTTGAAAAATTCACCCATAAAATATCCTTCTCCGGTTATATATTGAACAGGAATTCGCTCTTTTATTCTGTATTCGACTTTTTCTTTTATCAAATCGAGTTCAGAATCACTAAGTGTTCTGCCTAAAATTTTGTCTTTTTCTGTATATTTGCAAAAATGTTCGAGCAGAATTATTACTTCTGCTTTTGCTTCATTTTCTTCAATACCTGCATCAATCAACATTTTTATAATCGCTTGAATGTTCATTTAATATACTCTCAATCTCGTTTCTTAAATCCAATTTTGATAATTCTTCTACGTCTTTTTTCTCTATAGAATATTTTTTGCATAATCTATCATAATAGTAAAGCTGTTTTTTTGTAGGAGCTTCTTTTGACATCTTAACTTCTTGCAAAAATTTTCTCTTCTTTTTTTCAAATTCTTTATTTGCTTCTATTATAGGACGTTGTTTTTCTTTGTATTCATAATATTTTATACATTCCTTGATATAGTCTTCTGTATCTTTAAGAAAACTTCTTTCGTCAATATAATCAGCCAAAAAAGGAAATCTGGAAGCACTAAGCTCCAAATAATATTTTTCATCATCAATAAACTTGTCCATAATCTCTGAACAAGTTAAACCTAAATTCTGTTTCACTAACGCTCTTAAAAAATTACATACCACGCTTTTTTGTGTTTTATCAAAGTCGGGGTATATTCTGTTTTTAATCTGGTACATTTAAACCATTTTCCTTTTGCCTTTTCCTTTTTCCGCCTGTTGCCAATTTGTTTAAATTTACTACCATTTTAACAAATCGTCAACTCCAAATTTTTTGCCACCTTCATTATTGTTAAACTTTACCAATTTTTCTTTTAAAGGATTTGTTTGATAAGCTCGACGTCTTTCTCTTAAATCAGACTCATTACCAAATTCTGTATTGCTTATAACTGTAAATCTTTTTTTATTTTCTACTGTCATCTCGTTGTGCCTCTCTTTAATCTTAAATATCTCTTATGCATATATAAAGTATTTAAGAATTAAAAAATTGCCTTTTTTATTCAAAATATTAAGAATTGTAACAAAAAGATTAAAAATTTTCCATTTTATTAATCTTTCTTCACAAATATATTATATCAAATTTTTTCTTCAAAATCACTATATGTGCGAAATTAAGTTATTTTTATTTGTGTAAATCTATACTATATGTTAAGATAAATTTATGCATAACAAATTAATTACTATACTCAAATATTCTAAAATTTTATCTTTAAAATCAATTTTTTTATTTTGGGCAATAATTTTTATTTATTCAGTTTTAGTTGCCGGTCATTTTTTGTATGGTATATTAAGTTTGTTATTTTTTGTATTTGGGGCTTTAACCGTAAATATTGCAGGATATTTAAGTGATTATATAGATTTTTTTAACAATGACTGTAACAAAGAGTCTTTTTTAGAAAAAAATAAAAAATTTAAGCCTTTGATATCAGGAGTAATAAAACCCAATTACATATATTCAGCAATAGCGTTGGGAGGAATAATTCTTTTATTATTCGGCACTTTTTTATATATAAAAACCGGAAAATTATTCATAAACTTGATGATTTTTTCTCTTGTTTTATCAGTTTTGATTATTTTTAGACGAAAAATCGTATTTTCAGATTTATTACCTTCATTTTTTTATGCTCCATTAATATTTTGTATTACGTATTTTTTGATGACAAAAACCATCACAGCAGATATTATATTACTATCAATTCCTTACATATTATTATCTTCCGGACGTTTGTACATAGATTCTATAAAAGATTATGATTTTAATTCAAGTTGTAATAAACAAACTATTGCGAATTTATTTGACTCACAATTAGACGCTCTAGTTGTATTCAAATGGATTCTTTACTTAATTTACTTTTCACCGTTGATTTTATGCGCATTTGATATATTAGATTGGCAAATTCTTTTAACATACGCTACTATACCAATAGCAATGAATTTATATAACGATTTAAAAGAATACGCTTCTGAAAAAGAAAACGAAGAAAATGATTTAGAAAAAGTCTTATTAAAATCAAATAAACTTGTTTTACTATATTGTATTATATCAATTATTGCCATAATATTAAGTGCAAACTAAACTAAATAGCCCATTTTTAATAAAATATATTGTTTATATTAAAACAAATATGCTATTATCAAATTAGCGATATTTAAGAGTAGAGGTTTTATATGCAAGTATCTAAGCGTCTGGTAGTAAGAAAAGAGATTCCTATTGATAATTCAAAAGATTTGATAAGTTCAATGGATGTTGCAATGGCAGAATACTATTGCAAAAACAATAATTTCAATAGAGGATTGGAAATTTATAGAGAAACAATTCCCAACATTTTTGATGATGCTGAACGTAATCAAATAATTAGTCAATACATAAATCAAGCAATAAACTATGCGCAGAAATTAACTCTTGATAAAAAGTATATTGAAGCTATTGAACAATATCGTGATATTATGAAATTTTCCGGCTTTCCGATTAACATATATAAAAACATCGGTTTATGTATGAAATCAATTGGAAATGCTGATTTAGCCATAAAATTTTTAAAACGCTTTGAAGAAATATCACCGGATAAAGAAGATGTTTATGTATATCTTGCGGACTTAACCTATACAGACATTAAAGATAACAAAAAAGCGATTGAATACTATGAAAAAGCTCTTGAAAAAAATCAAAACAATTTTTCTATTTACAATATGCTTGGACACTTGTATTCAACTTGTTATCAAGATAAATTTAAAGAAAAACAAATTGATTATCTTACTAAAGCGTATGAGCTTGCACCAAATAATAGAATTGTCGTTAAAAACCTTGCATATGTTCTTGGTAAATTTGATGAAGTTCAAAAAGCAGATGAATTCTATTCAAAATTAATGTATCTAAGTCCTACTCACTCCGATTTACACGCTTATGGAGCTTATTTGGTTAAACATCAACGCTTTTCTGAAGGATTCAAGTTCTTACAACACAGATTTTTGAAAGAAGACTTGAATAATGTTGCATTCCCTCAACTTCTTACATCTAAGAAAAAAAGATGGAATTTAAAAGTTGATACAAAAGAAAAAAGAATATTAGTGCACTTTGAACAAGGTTTTGGTGACTCAATCATGTTTGTGAGATTTTTAGATGAATTAAAATCTTTGTGCAAAGAAGTTTCATTAGTAGTTCAAAAACCGCTGATAAGTTTATTTGAAGATTCTAAATTGGGTGTAGAAATATATTCGGAAGATCAAATTCCAACTATAAATTTTGACTACTACATACCAATGATGGATTTACCTATTATTTGTGAAACAAAACCTAGTACAATACCAAAAGCCGGTGGTTATCTAAAAGTACCAAAATCAAAAATTAATGCGTACAAAAAAGAACATATCAATGACAATGATAAAATTAAAATCGGTATTGCATATGAAGGTACTTTGGCTTCTAAAGAAACAGACAGAGATATTCCACTAAGATTCTTGTACCCGTTAATGAAATTGCCAGATGTAGAAGTATATAGCTTCCAAGTAGATGATTTAACAAGACAAATGGACATGATTCCTGAGGATGCAAATTTAATCAGATTGGGTAAAACATTCAAAGATTGGGAAGATACGGCTTGCGCTATGAATTGCATGGATTTCATGGTTACTACTGATAATGGTGTAATGAACCTTGCTGGAGCACTTGGCATAAAAACTTTTGGCTTATTCAATAGAATTACAGAATGGCGTTGGTTTAAGACAGAAGGTGATGATATAGCTTGGTATAAAACTATTAAACCATTCCAGTGCCCTACATCCGGAGCTTGGGAAGTCCCTGTTAACAAGGTTTTAGAAGAAGTTGAAAAAATGAGAGCAAAAAAACTGGTTGACAAACTTAAAGGTAAAAAAATCATTTAAAATCTTTTAATATTCCTTTACGGCGCCGTATATTTTTGATAAACTTCTAGTATGAGTATTTTAGAAGAAATTAAAGGGAAGATTGTGGTATCATCTCAGGCTATGCCTGATGAACCATTGTATAAAGAAGAATGCATGTTTGCAATGATGCAATCAGTAGTTAATGGCGGAGCAGGCGCTCTTCGAGTAGCCGGAGCCCGAGATGTTAAAAATGCAAAAAAACTTAATGTTCCTGTTATTGGCTTAACAAAACCAAACGGTTTGCCTCATAATTGGAAAGAAATCGTATATATTACTCCTGGGCTAAAAGAAGTTAATGAACTCATTGAAGCTGGCGCTGATATAATTGCTTTTGATGGAACTTCTCGACCTCATGACAAATGTTCATTGGATGATATCATACAAACTATTCATAATGCCAAAAAACTTGCAATGGCAGATATTTCAACACTTGAAGAAGGTATTAATTGTGCAAAGTTTGGAGCTGACATCATTTCAACAACTCTTGCTGGATATACTTTAGAATCAGGCGAACCAACAGAAGGGCCGGATTATGAATTACTTAAATCACTTGTGCAAAATATAAACAAACCAGTTATTCTGGAAGGAAGAATTTGGGAGCCGATGGATGTTCAAAAAGCATTTGAACTTGGCGCACATTGTGTTGTAATCGGTTCTGCAATCACCAGACCACAATTAATTACAAAACGATTCATAAATGGCAAATAAAAACTCACAAAAATAAAGGATTTTTTAATGAAAAAAGCATTAGCATTTGATATAGGTGGAACAAAAATTTATAGCACCATTATAGACAAAGACGGTAATATTACTGCTGAAATTGACAAATTTCATACTCCAAAAACAATTGATGGTATTATTAGCATTTTAAAAGAACAAATTTCGAAATTTGAAGATGTGGTTGATATTATTGCAATTTCAACTGCAGGAGGAGTTAACAACGAAAATACTGCTGTTTTAGGTTCTACAGGAAATCTTGTTGCAGGATATTCAACAATTGATTTTCAAAGTTTAAGTAATAAAAAAAAGGTGTTTTTAGAAAACGATGCCAACTGCGCTGCTTGGGCAGAATACAAAATAGGAGCTTCAAGAGGTAGTCAGGTATCAGTGATGTTGACATTAGGAACCGGAGTTGGCGGAGGGATTATTATTGATAATAAAATTTTGAAAGGCAAATCAGGTTCTGCCGGAGAAATGCATTTTAAGATGTATCCTGATAAACGTAGAAAATGTACTTGCGGAAGCTGGGATTGTTTTGAAGCTTACGCATCAGGAACAGCATTAAAAATTGATGCAGAAGAAATGTTGAATGATAAAAATGTTACAACTTATGATGTAATAGATGGAGTAAAATCCGGAGATAAAAAAATGATTGAAATTTTTGAGCGCTGGCAAAATGACATTATGATTGGAATTGCTGGGCTTGCTAACATTTTTGATCCGGATTGTTTTGTATTATCCGGCTCTATGGCACAATTTGTTGATGCAAAAAAAATCGAAAACTATGTAAATAATGATATTGTTACATCACCTACATCTGTAAAAATCGCAACTGCCGGAAATTATTCCGGAATGATTGGCGCAGCATTATTAGCTTTAGACAAGGAGTAGGGCTAAAAATGGGTAAAGCAAAGCGCAGAAGTTTTAAACAAGGTATTAATGACAGATTTCAATATATGACACGAGAATCTGCTCTTAATTCTGTCATTGAAAATATTGAAAATAAAGCAGAAGTAATTGATACTATTACTCTTTTTGGCTTTACAGCAGAAGAAATGTTGGAAGCCGGTGCTACTTATGAAGACGTTATGTCTTTTGGTGGCTTAGTAGGATAATGGCGCATTATATTAGTCTTTATGGATTATTGCTAAAACGCTTTTATTGAGATATTCTTTTTTTAAAGTCTAAAATTCAGAGGAGAGAAAAATGACAGTTATTGAAAAAATTAATGAAATTAATAATATAGTAAAAGATATTTTTGAATTCACTCAAACCAATGAAAAAGTGAAAAATGATTTTGATGAATATTTAGCTACAATAGGAGCTAGAAATATATCATTAAATAAAATGGAAAAAATATTTTTGCCATATGTTTTCGAACGTAGAATTGAAGGTAAATCAATTTTAGAAATGTTTAAAGAAGAAAATGGTTCTACTCCGATTTTAGAAAGTTTTTTAAATACGCAAGCATCTATATTTGAGATTAAGAAAATTCTTAGGAATGGTTTTGAATTATATAATTTGATAAATGAAAGAACTTATAAAGTGCTTTCACTTACAAAAATGGTAAATTTTAAAGGTGTATATGCGGGACAATATATTGCAGCAAGAATATTTGAACTTGATGGCGAGTATTATGTAATTGAAATATCAAGCGTTCTTTCGCATTCACAAAAAGAAGAAGCTTATAGATATGCAGTTATGAAATTGGTTCATTCTCCAAGAATGTTATATTTTGATAATCCTGAAAAAGAAGACGAAATTAAAAGTACGATTTCTGAAATGTATCAAAAATTTATTAAAACATTCAATAAAGATATTATTCTTACTACAAACAAACATGCCGATGATATTATTGGTGCATTTAATGATGGCGAAGATATTGACCTTTCTGACAAAGGTTGTGATATTGCAGAATATAAATTTTTCCATGTAAAAGAGTTAGATAACAATTATTCGAACTTCTTAGAAAATTCAATGGGTGGATTTGCTTCTCACAACGAAACGTATGATGTTGCAGTTATTTTTGACGAAAAAAATGGTTTATACGCAATTCCGTTTTATGCAACTTTCTGTAAAATATTTGAAGATAAGAATTCTATTGAAAATGCTAAAAATTGCGTTGAATATTTTTTAACCAACGATTCCATTCCGGATATGGTTTTGAATAAAGTTTCTGCACAATATCCAAATTTTATGGAAGTTGTTAATGAAATAATGGGAACAACTCTAAACTATGAAGAATTATTGAATAAATATAAGTCAGAATTTTTGAACAACAAAATTTATTCTTCTGCAACTGTTTTATTCTGCTCAAAAGCTTTTTCTGAAATGTTTGATTATATTTCAGAACCTAAAGAAGAAAAACCTGTATTCACAGAAAAAGTTGGCAGAAATGACCCTTGTCCTTGTGGTAGCGGTAAAAAATTTAAAAAATGTTGCGGAAAAGCTGTATAATAATATTTAATTTCATGAAAAAACACACTTATTTAAAAGTGTGTTTTTTTATTTATATATAGATTTTTTATTAAAATAAACTCATATAATATTCTTTTAGTAATTTTGCATCATCTTCAATGTTCGGACTTTCGCAAACAACTGCACCTTTAACATTGAATTCTTTAAAAGCTTTCAACAAATCTTTATAATTGAAATCGGAGTCTTCTAAATTCAAATGTTTTTTCTCACCTTTTGCGCCATATTCTATACCTGCAATATGTGCATGGAAATTTTCTAAAGCATAATCACCAATTTCTTTACCAATTTTTTCAAATATTTTACAAAATTCATCATATGTATTAGAAATTCCGTTATATCTGGCATGAAGGTGAGAAAAATCAACACAAGGCAGAACCGTTTTAAATTCTTTTGATAATCTTATTATTTCTTCCAAATCTCCCCATTGCGTTGCTTTACCGGTAGTCTCCGGTCTTATCCAAATTTTATTATTGTTTTTTTCTAAACACTCTGTGATAATCTTTATTTGAGATTTTATATTATTATAAACAAGTTCAGCATCTTGCCCAAGATAAAAACCGGCATGAAATGTTATGCTATATCCACCTAAAGAGTTCGTAACATCAGCAGTTTCAATAATTCTTTGAGAACTAGCTTCAACTTTTTCAACTTCTCTTGCATTCAAATTTACATAAAAAGGCGCATGAGCCGTGATGATTTTCTTTGTTGCACCAACTACCTCTCTGCTTTTATCACTTATTCTTACTCCACGCACAAATTCAAGTTCAAGTCCATCTAAATTCATATCATCTAAGACTTTAAATCCGACTTCATATCCTTTATTTCCCGCTCTTAGAGGAACTCCAGCCGTTAAAAAATATAATTTATCCATCCCCATATTTCTCCTCTTATCTTCTTTATTTCTATTATCTATATAATATTAGATTTTTTCAAGCATAAATACTAATTAAATTTCTCCATTATTTGATATATAACTTCGCATGTGATAAAATTAGACAAAAATCATTTATATATTAGTCAAACGAATATCAATATAGGAGCTTTTACAATGAAAATAGCAGTAATTTCAGATATACACGGTAATATGGAAGCACTTAATGCGGTTATGAGTGATATTCGACAAAAAGAATGTGAAAGAATCTTCGTACTTGGTGATTATGCTATGGCTGGGCCAGAACCTGATTCTGCTATTGAATATTTTATGAAAAGAAAAGATAACCCTAAATATTCAATGATTCAAGGTAATACAGATTTGATGATTGCAGATTATACAGAACAATTGTATGATACACTAAAAACCAAAGCTCCTGTTATGGCAGCAGCCTTAAAAATGGATGTGAAAATTATCAATCCGTTCGAAAAAGAATTTTTGAAAAATTTACCGATTCAATTACAAGTTGAAGAAGAAGGAGTAAAATTCTTACTTGTACACGGTTCACCACGCAAAAATAACGAAGACATTTTACCGGAAACTCCTCTCAGCGAAGTAGAAAAAATGCTTGAAAATGTAGAAGCCGATGTTGTTTTATGTGGTCATACTCATATCCCTTGTGGCTTTCAAACAAACACAAAAAAAACAGTCGTAAATGCCGGAAGTGTTGGGCGAACATTTTTCAAAAATTCAGACAATATTCCAAGAGCTTGCTATTTAATAGTTAATGTTAACAATGGCAGTTGTATTTTTGAACATCAATTCATAAATTATGATAATGAAAGAGCAGCACAAAAAGTTAAAGACAGAGAGTTTTACGGTTCAGAAAAACTCGCTAACACTCTACTAAATCCGGAATTAAGACATTTTTAGTAAGTGTTATTATAAAAAATTAAAATGTTAAATAAGTTTGAATTATAATATCTATTCTTCTTGCGTTAAACAGTCTACACCACCCATACGTCTAAGATAATCCGTAGATGATACGAAATAAACTTTATCAATTCCGGCTTTCTTAAAATATCCTGCTACTATTTCTTGCAAATCAGCATATTCAGATTTATTTGTAATAAAGAACTTGTCTCCTGTTTTTAATGAAGTTCCACCTACTCCATTCATGAAATTGGTCTTATCTTTGTTATTAATTGTAAAACATGGTATTTTAACTAGCTTATAACCAGAGGATTTGAGCTTGTCTTCAGCTTCTTCTCGTATAGCAGCTGTATTATCTCTTAATTGCTCTAGACTGGTAATTCTACGATTCTTTTCTTCTTCACTCATACCTGATATTGAATTCTCTTTTAAAATCTTTATTGCCTCATCAAAATCCGGAATGGCAATCTCGCCATTATCTAGGGGGTGATAAAGCATATCAATATGAAAGTCGTACTGTGGAATAAAAGTAACATCATTTGGTGATAACCCCAAATCTTCTGCAATTTGTTCTTTTGCTTTTTCAACATTCTCTGGAGTGTTTTCTAATTCCATAACATCTAAAGTATAGGCAATTGAAGATTCTCCTATAATAGCAGATGGTTTTCCATCCTTAGATAAAGTATTTAAGACGTTACCACCTTCTAAGTATGAGGTTCCATAATATTTTATCGAATTATCAATTTCAAGGTTAAAGGCATCACCACATGAAAAGACCCTTGCACCGCCACCAACACTTTTATTATTTCTCTCAGAAGTAAAACTTCCGTCGTTTAATACAATCTCCCCTCCATACATTGATACATACTTCTTACCATCTGCCCGTCTGATACTTGAGTCCTCAACCCAAATATCATCTCCAGATTCAATTTCATTGATTTTAAACCCTTGTTCATTAGCAATTGCAACTAATTCCGATTTAAAGTGAATGTTTTTAGCTATGTTAATTTGGCTAATATTTCTATTTAAACCTTCATTCCAATTAGTTACTCCAGTGTTGTCATCACTATTTAGGATATCTGCAATGTTTATATCACCACTATTGAGCTTAGTTTCAAATTCTTTCAACTCTTCATCCTCAATAGTATTATTACCTTTAAACTTATCTACAAGCTTATCAATATATAGAAATATTTTATTAACAGCATTTAACTCTTTTGCTTGTACAATACCATCACCGTCATCAATAGTGTTAAAGATAGAGTTGATAGTCTTATTATTTGTTTTGACATCGTCCCAGTTATCACCTAAATTAACATTGAGTTCTTCAATGTTATTGTTATTCATATATTTAAATAGTTTTATGGAATTTGGAGGTGGTCCATCTATTGCACCCATAGTAACTCCTTATTGTTCTACTATCTATAACGGCATTTTTTATATAATCTTTAATCAAAATAGACATTTACTAGCGGAAGTATCAGGAAAGCAGTCCCTAATACTCAATTTTCATCTATCTTTGAGGCAATTGTAACAATTTTTTTAATGCTTAATATTCGGTTATATATCTTAATATTTCGACCTCAGAAAATCGTCAAACTATAAGTATAGCTTCTCGATATTCAAATAAGGCGATAAGGATACTATAAAAATTATGTTTATATTCTAACTTAGAATTCAAAACACCTTTAAAAAATGTGTCTAAATCCAATTTGTGTAAACATGTGCATAAGTACCAAATTTATTTATTTAATTCTTCAATGATTCTTTCAAACTTCATACTTCGAGAAGCTTTTAAGAAAATTTTTCGTTGGCTTACGACATTATTTTTAACAAATTCAACAGCTTCTTCTATTGTTTCAAAATGTTTTGAATAACATTTCTTCACTTCATTTGTAATATATTGTGAAAGTTTGCCGATTGATAAAACCATAATATCATCAGTCAAATTTTTGTGAGAATTTATATATACGCCAAGTTCTTTGTGATAACGGATTTCTTCATCACCTAATTCTCCCATATCACCAAGAATTATTATCGGATTTTTATATAATTCAAAAATTGTATCAATAAAAGCACGCATAGATTCAGGATTAGCATTATAACTATCATTGATAATTTCATATCCGCCGGCACAAACAGTTTCCCATCGTTTTTCTATCGGAGCATATTTCTTCAAGCCGTTTTGAATTTCATTAACACTCATACCTAGCTTCAGTCCGGTATTGATTGCACTTAAAGCATTTTCAATATTATAATTTCCACCAACATTAAGCTCATAAACATTTCCCTGATATTCAAATTTAGAATATTGTTCATTCTTTTCTAAAATCTGAACATCACTTAAAGAATAATAAATTTTTTCTCCATCAAATTCTACTGTCTGTTTTATTAACTCATCATCATGAGCAATAAAAACATTACCTCTCTGATATTTAACAATTTCGCATTTTGCTTTTGCAATATTTTCTCTTGAGCCAAGCCTTCCTATATGTGCAGTTCCAACATTAGAAATAATTGTAATATCAGGTTCAGAATATTTTGATAAAAGTTCTATTTCGCCTAAACCTCGCATTCCCATTTCCAATACCAAAACTTCTGTATCATTTGGAGTTTCAAAAATTGTTTGACAGAACCCAATCTCATTATTGTGATTTAGCGGAGTTTTAAAAGTTTTAAACTTTTCGGACAAAACTGATGCTACCAACTCTTTTGTTGTTGTTTTACCGGAACTCCCCGTGATTGCTACAACTTTATAGTTTTGTTTTTTTCTTTGATAATTTGCTAACTCAAGATAAGCTTTCAATGTATTTTCTACTTGTAAAAATGTATAATTTCCATTGATATCTTTTATTGATTCCGGTTTTGTACAAAAAGCACCAATGCCACCTTTTTCTATCGCTTGATTTATAAAATCTTCTCCATTAAAAGAAGCACCTTTTAATGGCAAGTAAAAATCACCTTTTTGTATCGTTCTTGTATTTGTAGAAATACGAACATTAGAATTGCTTTCAAATTCTTGTAAAACTTTTGCATTTGTTATTGTAATTAAATCTTTTATTTTCATAAAATTATTATATGCTTAATATTTTTGCGTTACAATATGTTTATGAATATTTTAGAAGAATTTGATACAATAGTCGCTCCGGCAACTCCTATGGGTACAGGTGGAGTTGGAATAATTAGAATTTCCGGCGAAAAAGCTTTTGATATTATAGCTAAAATTTTTACAGCTCCAAATTTTGAACCACACAAATTCAAATACGGCTGGATTGTTGATAATGGAACAAAAATAGATGAAGTTATAGTGCTTCCTTTTTTTGCACCAAATAGTTATACTGGAGAAAATGTTGTAGAAATTCAATGCCACGGCGGTATTCAAGTGGTGAAAAATATCCTGAACCTTGTTCTTAAAAACGGAGCAAGACTTGCAGAAAAAGGCGAATTTACAAAACGTGCATTTTTAAACAAACGAATGGACTTATCTCAAGCTGAATCTGTGGCTGACATTATTCACTCAAAAACTTCTAATTTTGCAAAAATTTCTATGAAAAATCTTTCTGGAGTTTTAAAAGAAAAAATTAACAATATTAGAAATAACATTTTTGAAGTTCTATCAAGAATAACTGCCGGAATTGATTTTCCTGAAGATGTAAAAGAGCCTGAATATTCATATCTTATAGAAAAATTTACAGAAATTATTTCTCAAATAGACAATGTTCTATCCGGTGCAAATACATCTAATGTTTTTCGACAAGGTGCATCTGTTACAATCGTAGGAAAACCTAATGTTGGAAAATCTTCTTTATTTAACGCTTTGCTTAACCTTGACAGAGCAATTGTAACGGATATTGCCGGCACAACCAGAGATGTACTTAGAGAAACTTTGGATTTAGGAATACC
Organism: uncultured Candidatus Melainabacteria bacterium; assembly: GCA_934754425.1. GTDB lineage: Bacteria > Cyanobacteriota > Vampirovibrionia > Gastranaerophilales > Gastranaerophilaceae > CAG-196. The sequence continues at coordinate 74,386 of CAKVIN010000002.1, forward strand.
GGTGACATTAATTGACACAGCAGGTATTAGAGAAGACGAAGATATATCTAAAGTTGAGAAAATAGGCATAGAATATTCTAAGCAATCGTTGGATGAAGCGGATTTGGTTCTTTTTATTTATGATGCAGCAAAAGGTTTGGACGAAGAAGATAAAGAAGTTTTAGAATTACTAAAAGATAAAAAACATATCGTCATTGCGAACAAATCGGACTTGATATCAGATAAAAAACCTGATGTACTTTATATTTCTTCTCTAACAGGAGAAGGTATCGCAGAATTAAAAAATACATTAAAGTCAAAAGTTTGTGATATTGAACCTGAAAATTTAGACTTTGTAACAAACACACGTCAACAAGAATGCTTAAAAAAGGCTAAAACATCTTTAGAACAAGCCCTTTTAGCTGCACAATTAAACGAACTCCAAGACCTTATTTCAATTGATGTAAAATCATCAATACTTGCGTTGGATGAATTAACTGGTGAATTAATCACAGACAATATTTTAGATAATATTTTTGAGCATTTTTGTATCGGAAAATGATTTTTTAAACAAAAGAATATTACCAAAAAGCTTTTGGCATCATTCTTTTATAAATCCAAACATCAATTCCGTCATATGTTAATCCAAAATTTTGAGTCAATTTCTCGTCAACTCCAATTGCTCTAATAGGTATATCAACTTTTTCTGAGGCAATTTTTAATTTGTTATAACCATTAATAACATCTTCTTTTGTGGTATCATCACCGAAATGAGTGTTTGAAATCATGCCGGAAAAGTCATACTTTCTTTCGCTTCCACGTGCAAAATCAATATACTCAATAATATTGTCAACCGTTGAAGTTTCAAATTTTGCGGTATTTACAACAAGATACGCTTTTAAATTTGTTTCTTTATCAATGTTATTCACAATATCCAGAATATCCAAACCGCCTGCACCATAACCAACATCAACAATTATGTCACCGTCATTTGATAAGAAATTTACTTGGGCCGGAGTAACATAACTCGCAGCTTCGCCGAGCCCAAAATTATCCGGTTGAGTTATTACATTGATTCCCATTTGCCTTAAATCATTAGCTATCGGACGTAATGTATAAGCAGGCTCCACCGTATCTAAATCAACAAGAGTAATAGGTTTTTGTTGTAAAGCATATTGTCTTGCCCTATTTAAAGCTGTTTCAGACTTTCCGCTGGCATACGCACCTGCGTATATTTCAATAACTCTTGTCATAAGTTTTTCTCCTAAAAGTTACAATACATCAAACATAAATAATGCTTCTTGTGATGTAAGTTTTATTTCTTTAACTTTCTTTTTATCACTTGGAATTATAAAAGTAATTTTCCCATTTTCAGCTTTTTTATCTTTTTGCATGATTTCAAGAATTTTTTCTGACGGATATCGTTTCTTGAGTTCACAGAAACCATATTTTTCTAATAATTCCATAGAAAGCCTATAGTAAGAATAAGTTATATATTCTTTCTTATAAGCCCATTTAATTATAAAAAACATTCCATACGCAACTGCTTCACCATGTGTGAATTTTTTGTATTTCGTAATTGTTTCAAGAGCATGTGCATAAGTATGACCGAAATTAAGAATTTTTCTAAGTCCAGCCTCTTTTTCGTCCTGATTAACTACCGCAATTTTAAGTTTTAGGCAATATTCAATCATTCTTATTATTGTAAGCGGTTCTTTTTGTAATATTTTTTCGCAGCCCAATGTCAAGAATTCAAATAAATATAGAGGAGTTGAACAATTACAATTTTCTTCTATAAATGCGTATTTTAAAACTTCACCTAATCCGGATAAATATTGTCTTTTATCAAGTGTTTTAAGGAAATTAATATTAATAAAAACAACTTTTGGTTGGTAAAATGTTCCAATGATATTCTTTGCTTCCGCTAAATCAATCGCAGTTTTTCCGCCGACAGAAGAATCTACTGCTGATAATAAAGTTGTTGGCACTTGAATAAATTCAATCCCACGCATATATGTTGAAGCCGCAAAGCCTGTTAAATCACCAACAACACCGCCACCGATTGCAACCATAACATCTTTTCTCGTTAAACCTAATTCGATTGCTTTTTCGATTATTTTTAAATAATTTTTATAGTTTTTTTCTTTTTCACCGTCTTTCAGAACAAAAATTTCTTCATCTGAAAAATCAAAAGTAGAGTAATATAAATCGTAAACTTTTTTTGAAATAACAATAAGTCTTTTTTGCCCTTCGGTTGCTTCATTGATTTCACGATTTAATTTATCAAAACTATTATCTGATATTTCTATCAGATAACTTTTATTTTTATTTATTTCAACTTTAAGAGTTTGTTTCATTCAGAATAAACCTTACAATTTCGTCTTCATCCATCACTGACGTATCAACAGTATAATGTGCTCTTTGATAATTTTCTTCACGTTTTTTGAGCATATTTTCAAGAACTTCTTTTGGGTTTTCTCGCTGTAAAAGAGGTCTTGAAGAATCTTCTGACAACCTATAATATAAAACATCAAGGTCAGATTTCAAATAGAACACTTTACCAAATTTTAGAAGTGTTGCTCTGTTATCAGGATTTTCAAATGAACCGCCACCTGTTGAAATAATTTTATTTTTTCCTGTACAAACAAGCTTGATTGTATCATATTCCAATTTGCGGAAATAATCTTCGGAATATTTTGCAAAAATTTCACTAATTTTCATTCCGTTAGTTTTTTCAATCACGCTATCTATATCAAAAAGAATATAATCATTTAATTTTTCAGCAAGAAGTTTTCCAATGGTAGTTTTACCGCTTGCCGGCATGCCCACAAGAATTATGTTATCTTTCATAATGAGCCTTCATCTCTAAAAAATTATCGCCACCAATTTTGGAAAGAAGTTCATCTACCAATATTATAGCAACTCTAGCTTCTGCAACAACAGCACACGCAGGTACTGCGCAAGTGTCTGAACGCTCAAAATGTGCACTCGCCGGTTGCATATCTTTTATATCAACGGTCGCAAGTGCTTTCCTCATTGTAGGGATTGCTTTCATTGTACCTTTAATAACTAAAGCTTCACCATTTGTCATACCGCCTTCAAGCCCACCGGCATTATTTGTTTGACGATAAACAACTTTATTTTTTACAAAGATTTCATCATGCATTTGTGAGCCACGTAATGACGCTGCTTCGACTCCGGCACCAACTTCTACTGCTTTAACCGCAGGAATACTCATTACCGCTTGAGCCAAACGTCCATCCAGTGCTCTATCCCAATGTACATAAGAACCTAAACCAATTGGAAGATTTCCAAATATCACTTCAAATTTCCCACCCAATGTATCACCGGCTTGTGCAGCTTCGTCTATTGCATTACGCATTCTATCAGCAGTTAAATCATCCGCACATCTTACGTCTGACTGCTCAGCTTTTTCTTTTATTAACGTATAAGTTTTGGGGTAAAAATCCAATTTTACATTCCCAATCTGAACGACATGAGAAAATCCCATTATGCCAAATTCTTTCAAAATTTGTTTTGCAACAGAACCTACTGCCACTTCAATAGCCGTTTTTCGAGCACTTGAACGCTCCAAAACATTTCTTAAGTCGTTAAAATTGTACTTGATAGAACCGGCATAATCAGCGTGCCCCGGACGAACAGTTGTAAAAGCTTTTTCTTCTATCTTTTTGAGAGTTTCTTGCGTTGGATAATCTTGATGTTCAGTATTCATGACATCTTGCCAATTCTCAAAATCTTTATTTTTAATTTCTAAACAAATTGGCGCACCTGTTGATTTACCAAATCTTACACCGGATTTTATTTCAACAGTATCTTTTTCTATTTTCATTCTGCCGCCTCTACCGTATCCAACTTGACGACGTGCTAAATCTTCATTAATAACAGAAGCTTTTATACGAAAACCGGCAGGAACGCCTTCTATTATAGCATTCAAACATTTACCGTGGCTTTCTCCTGATGTTAAAAATCTAAATCTTTCCATGCCTTCATTATACAACAAAAATGCAAGTAAAATCCCACTTAACCGGCACCAAATAAATCTCCGTCATAATTTAAGCTTTTTGCTTCTTTTAATAAAGGAAAATCTTCGATATTATAATTATGAACAAAATTAATGGCTTCGCTTCTTGCTAATTCTAGAATTTTTGCATCATTTACAATATCTGCAATCAACATATCCGGCAAACCACTTTGACGAGTACCTAAAAACTCTCCTGGGCCTCTGATTTGAAGGTCTTTTTCTGCTATAACAAAACCGTCATTAGTTTCTGTCATTATGTTTAAACGTGCTCGAGTTTCTTGTGATTTTGTGTTTGAAGATAATAAGCAATAAGATTGCAAATCACTTCTGCCGACACGACCTCGAAGTTGATGTAATTGTGAAAGCCCAAATCTTTCTGCGTTTTCTATAACTATTACTGTAGCATTCGGAACGTCTACGCCAACTTCAACTACTGTTGTTGAGACCAAAATATCGTACTCTTTGTTTTTGAATTTGTTCATGACGTCATCTTTTTCGTCATTTTTTAATTTTCCGTGTAATAAGCCAATTTTATAATTCGGAAATACTTCATTCTGCCAACGCTCTTTTTCTATTGTGGCAGCTTTTGCTGAAAGTGTTTCACTTTCTTCAATAAGCGGATAAACAATATAAGCTTGACGTCCGGCATCAACTTCTTGACGAATCAGTTCTGCTATTTGTTTTCTAGAGCTTACCATTTTTGTAATAATTGGTTTCCTACCTTTTGGGAGCTCATCAATTATAGTTAAATCTAAGTCACCATTCATCGTTATGGCAAGAGTTCTCGGAATTGGAGTTGCTGTCATTGTAAGGATTTGTGGATTTTGTGATTTTTTTCTTAGTGCTAATCGTTGTTTAACTCCAAATCTATGTTGTTCGTCAATTACGACTGCACCAAGATTAGCAAATTCAATGTTATCCTGTATTAAAGCATGAGTGCCGACTGCAATATCAACTTGACCATTGCGAAGGTTTGTTTCAGATATCGTCCGTTGTTTTTTACCAATACTTCCTAGAAAAAGTTCAATACGAAGATTTAGCGGAGTTAACCATTTGATTAAATTATTATAATGTTGTTGCGCTAAAATTTCTGTTGGAGCCATAATTGCGGCTTGATAACCATTTTCAATTGCTGCAAGAAGCATAATAGTGGCGACTACAGTTTTACCGCTACCTACATCACCTTGTAAAAGTCGTTGCATAGGTTTTGTAGAGTTTAAATCGTTTAGAATTTCATTTACGGCTCGTTTTTGAGCCCCTGTTAATTCGAACGGAAGACTATTTATAAAGCGCATAACAAGTCCATCTTGTTTTATTTCAAGCGGAATTGAGAGAAGATTTTTATTATTTTCTTCTCTTAATAATGCCAATTTTAATTGAATTAAGAATAATTCTTCAAAAACCAAAGAAAAACGAGCTTGTTGCAATGTTTCATTATCTTTAGGAAAGTGGATTTGTTCTAAAGCTTCTTTTTTTTCTAAAAGATGATATTTTTCAATTATATTTTGCGGTAAAACTGTTTCAATTTTATCTTTAAAAAGTTGAATTGTACTATAAATAGCTTTTCTAAGAGTTTTGATGTTAAGATTTTCACTCAATGGATAAATTGGTACAATCCTTGCTAAGTTTATATTTGATGAGTTCAAAATCTCGTCATCCATTATAGAATATGTAGGTTTATCAAGAGTTGGCATTCCATCATAAGAATTAATTTTTACAGTTCCGGATACCATAATTCCTGAGCCTTTAGGGAATTGTGATTTCATTCGCTCTTGTGTGTATTTGTTTGCTTTAGATGCAAAAAAATTGAGAGCAAGATTTCCTGTTCCATCCACAATTCTAACTTTTACAATACCTAAATTATTTTTGGTAGTAAAAGCTTCTACTGAACGAATCGTTCCAAACACAGTAGTTGTTTCACCAACCTTTAAATCACGGATTCTGGTTCTGGAAGAATAATCAACGTGTTTGCGTGGAAAATAATATAATAAATCTCCAACGGTATAAATTCCTAATTTATTTAAAATGTAGGCAATTTTAGGCCCAATACCTTTTAAATACATTACATCAGATTTCAAAGTAAGTTCTGTATGTGTAGGTTCAGCTCTTTTTTCGCCTGTTTCTATTTTGATAACATTAACGAGCCTTTCTAAAGATTTTTTTCTTTGAGGCATTGTATCCATTTGATATCGTTCAAAATGCTCCAGTAACACTTGCCATTTTGGGTTTTTAGACTTTTTTATTTCTTTTCGTAATTCAGAACAAATAAAAGAAGAAAAACTTCTGGTTTTTCCGTTTATATTTATATATTTGTATTTAACCTCAATCTCAACCGCTTTTTTTATTTGCTCTAAATTATCCATGAAACCATTATATAATAAGGCTTTGAAAAATTCATCTTTACAAAACTTAACAAAAGAAAAGAAAAAAGGCAATTTTTTAAAATAAATATACTTTATATATATGTAAGCGATATTCAAAGAGAGAGAAAAGAAAATGTTAAATACATACGATGCAATTGAAAGAAACAAAAAACCGGCAGGAGCTTTAGAAATTCCAGAAGATTTTCATTTCTACTATTTGAATAAACAAGACAGACAAATGAGATTCAACAACGGCGGAGACCCAATTTACGCAGTTTTTGACAAAATCGACAACAGACCTCTTTCAAAAATCGCTAAAGATTTCGTTAAAGAATTAAAAGACGATTCTATCAGATTTATCTCTACATTGCTTGCATAATTAATAAAAAACATAATAATTCTAATTTTCTTATAATACTTACCCCATCTTACATCTTACTAAAAATTTTCATCCCCTTTTTGGGGATTTTTTTTGTTAAAGGTTAAGTATTAAAACAAATTAACACATAACAATCCAAAGTAATTTTCTGATTTGACGTCCCAAGAAAATTGCAATTATTGCAAAAAAGATATCATAAATTATTTGCACACCGCTTTGTGACATTATCCATCCCGTCACCAAATCCATTGGAGCGTGTCTTAGGGTTGCAATAAAAAACATATACAAAATTCCTAATATATGGATTGTTAAAACGCCGATTATTGCAATCAAAAATACCCGCAAGCAATCAGTTTTTCCCTTAAGAACTGTTCCTGCAAAAAATATTGCCGGTATAAAAGCAAGAATATAGCCAAAACCATACTCAAACAAATAGCTCACACCACCACCGAGCGCAAATATTGGGAAAAACAGACCCAATATTATGTATATTAAAATTGATAATATTCCGAATTTTCTGCCTAATAACGCAACAATAAAGAATATAACCGGAATTTGTGGTATATATTTATAACTTTTAATAAAATGATGCAAAATTTCAGCATCAGTAACATTTCCTGCTAAAAATTCAAAAGTATTTAAAGGGAAATACGGATGCTTGAGTGTAACTTGAGTAAATGTCGCAACAATAATAAGCAACACACAAAGTCCTGTCAAAATAAGCGTTCCAAACGTAATCTTGATAGGTTCTCCTTTATATTTAAAGCTATTTATTTGTTTTTCAACTCTTTTACTCATTTAATCTCTATTAGTTTTTTCAAATTTTCAATATTTTCTATGTATCTGTTTTTAAATTTATCGTAAAAAATATTTTCAGTCCACATAATTAATGCATCTTCATTATTATCTTGATAATATCCTTTTCTAGTTCCTAGTGATTGAAAACCATATTTTTCATACAATTTTATTGCCGGAATATTTGATACTCTAACCTCTAGTGTCAAATATTTTACACCATCATTATAACAATCTTCAATAATTTTATGAATAATTGCTTCTCCAATATGATTTCTTAAATACTCTTTTTTGACGGCAATTGTTGTAATATGTCCTTCATCTATTATATGCCAAGTCCCTGCGTATCCGACAAGTTCACCGGAAGATGTTTTTGCAGCATAATATTTTGCAAGATTATTATTCATTTCGTCATAAAAAGATGATTTAGACCAATGATGTTTGCCATAAGCCTCCGCTTCAATTTCGACAACATCTTCAATATCTTCTTTTGTTAAATTAGAAATGTAAATTTCTGATAATTTTTCTACGGACATATACTTTCCCAATCGATATCATCTTCTGTTTCTTCTCCGGGTTCTACTATATGGTCACCATCTTCTAGCATAAGCATAAGAGAAAGTCGTAATTGTTTTTTATAATTTTCAAGTGCTTTTTCACGAGTTTTTGCGCAAAACGCAAAGCTTGGAATTTCTTTGATTTCAATATAATGATAAGGATTTCCGTTAAAATCTAAATCAGTACCCTCTATCAAAGTCCAATCAAGGTTCATATAATATTCTAAATCTTTATTCATCCAAAGACCTTTCACTTAAAGGTTGTTTCAACATAATTCCTTCTCCGCCTATAACATCAGCTTGTTTGCCATTGATGTACAAGTATACAGGAAGGTTTGTATTTGCTTTTGCAGTTTTAATAACTTGTTTTACACGAGTATAAGTACTTTCAGCTCCGCCTCCTGTTTCAAAAGCAGATGACAAATCTATCATTACGCTTCCTTCACCTTCTCTTATTGAAAGGATTTTTGTTCCTTGTGGAATTTCGGAAGTGAATCCTTTTGATTTTTCCCATTTTGTAGGCGCAGAAACGAGTTCTTTTATTGCAAAAGCAAAACAAGATTTTTCAACGGAATTATCACATTTTCTATTTACAGAACGTATATTGCCATTAGAATCTGTTATAAAAATTTTTATGGTTTTAGAGTGATTTTCTTTAACAGGTTCTTGCGGTTGTTTATTCTCTTCTATCGGTTCAGTCGGTATAAATTCGTCTGACGGAGGAACAACTTCCTCATTAAAATGCGGTAAATTTATGTGAAGTCCACCATTAGGACTAAAAAACGAAAAATAAACATAGGCAACAGATATTACAATAAGTATAAATAAACCTAGTTTTTGCGCAAAATTCATGGACTAATCTCCCTTTATAAATATTTTACCATCAACTTTCACTTTATTGTCAACAATATTTACATTCTCAACATTTGCACTGCATTCTTTTGTTTCTAATAATTGCATTGTAAATTCTAATGGATTTAACAAATTCAACATATTAGCCACCTTGTTTAATGAAATTTTACCGTAAGCACTGTCTAAATTGACATTTACAGCTCTGATTTTTCCATTGCGAACTTCAAAATCAGAAGAAGCTACAAAAATTTTATTCTTTGGAAATGGAGCAATTGGAAAATTATATTCTGTTAATATATATAATTTATTATTTAAAATTTTTGTATTTACATCTTTAATTTCAAACATCGGATATGCAATTTTGTTGATATTATCAATCACATTCTTATAATTAGGATTTTTCAAGGCTGCATTTAATGAATCTTGAGATAATAGCATGTCATACTCAAATTTCATATCGGACTTAAATGTGATAGGATTTTGAGTGTAATCAACATAATTATAATCAGTAAGTGATTTTAAATGAACATAAGGTATTGTTATATCAGCAGATTTAACATTTTCTCCTGTTATTTCCAAATTTTTGAACACACCTTTTTTCATGCTTGAAAGTGTATAACCATCAAATTTTACTTTATATTTCCCACCTGTTTCTTTTTTTAAACTTGATTTTATGACATGTTCTGCAACACTTTCTGCAACAGGATTTAAGACTGCAAAATGTTTATTATTCTGTAAATATTCTTTCGAACATTTATCCGCTGCAAATCCCATACCTGCAGTAATAGAAATCAACATCAGTGTTAAAATAATCTTTTTCATATTAACCTCTTAGTTTTATTGGGTTTAAATTTTATAAAAGAATAAAAATATTCTTATTTATGCTAATATAATAAATTAAACAAGGTAAAAAGTTAAGTTTATATGAAAATAAATACTTGAGAATTCAAAAAAATAATATTTTTTTAAAAATAATACAAATGGTCGATGTTTTATAAAACTATGTAAAGTTTTTTAAATTTATGTCGATAAAAAAATTGACTTAAGAAAAAAAGTCATTAAACCAAAGGAAAGAAAGGTTTAAGAAAATGGCAGAAATTGTAAATTTTTTCACAAAAGCATTAACAACAAATCCGTTGAGCCAAACCGGTGCTATAAGTCAAACTAGAAATAATTCTAATCCGTTTGCACAAAATAGTGGGAACCCGTTTGTTACAAGCAATCCATTTATGAATTACGGACAAAACAGACCTGTTGCCGGTGGTTATTTTGCTGGATATTACAATAATCAGCCTAACATCGTCGGCAGACGATTGTTTATAGAGGTATAGACTCAAAAATATACCTTATTTACCCCCTATAACATTGCAATATTGCCATGCAAAAAATGCATGGCATTTTGATTTTAAAGGTGCTAAAATCTTTTTGGGGGTATACTTATGCGTAAAAAACTTTTAGCAGGAATCATTTTATCAACTTTATTCATATCCGCTAATACTACTATTGCAGCTGAAGTTAAGCCAACTATAGTAATCGACCAACAAGAAGAAATAGTTGTTCCAAAACAAATAGAAACAGAAATTTATAACAGCATTGTTCAAGTTTATGGTGAAAAAAATGCTAAAGGAATTTACGATAAAGTTATGCAAATTGCTAAAACTTCACTCGAAAAACGACCTGAAGAATTAAAAAAAGAAGATATTTTACGTGCTGATGATTGGTATAAAGATGAAGTTATTTACATGTTTTACGTAGACCAATTTGGTGTTGTGACTCCCGAAAAACCCAACACATTTAAAGATACTTCTGAAATGTTTGATTATTTAAAAGATTTAGGCGTAACGACATTGTATATGCTTCCGTTTGCGGATTCTCCTATGTCTGATGCCGGTTTTGATGTAAAAAATCCAAGAAATATTCGTGCGGATTTGGGTGGAAATACTCAGTTTGCTGAGTTTGTTAAAAAAGCAAAAGAAAACGGATTTAAAATTAAATCTGATTTAGTCCTTAACCATGTTTCTGATGAACATGAGTGGTTTCAAGCATTCTTAAGGGGAGATGTTTCTAAAAAAGATTACTTTGTTGTAAAAGATGAAATGCCGGAATACACAAAATATATGGATGAAAAAGTAGGTACAATAATTGAATATAAAGAAAAAAATGGTAAAGTTTCAAAGCGCAGGTTAATTTTTCCTGAAATAACCGAAAATCATTATAGAAAAGTAACTCTAAACGGACAAGATTATTATTTTTATCATACATTTTATCCTTTCCAGTTGGATGTAAATTGGGAAAATCCTGAAGTTCTGTATTATTGGCTTGATACGATTAATTATTGGACAAATATCGGGATTGATATTTTTAGAATGGATGCAATTCCTTATTTATCGAAAGAAGACGGAACTACTGCTGAAAATCTTCCTAAAACACATGCTATTGTTAAATTGTTGAGTAATTATATCCAAATGACAGCGCCAAGAACGGTTATACAGGCAGAAGCATGCCAGTATCCGAATGACATATTGCCATATTTCGGAAAAGAAAGAAAGTTTAAGACTACAATAGATAATCAGGAAAAAGTAATTAAGAGGACTGATGAATTCCAGATAGCTTATCATTTCCCGTACATGCCTGCAATTTGGGCTTCTTTGGTTACAGGTGATAAACAGCATTTTATAAATGCATATAAATCAACTCCGCAAATTCCTTCTACTGCAGCTTGGGGTGTGTTTTTGAGAGTACATGATGAATTAACGCTTGAAATGATAGACCCTCAAACCAGAGAGATTATTTACAAAGCTTTAGCGCCAAAAGGGGCAGAATTTAGACAAGGACTTGGTGTAAGCGGAAGATTGGCAAACTTTTTGGATAACAATCCGGATAGAATAGAAATGGCTTTTTCTATATTAATGTCCATGCCTGGGATTCCAATTGTTTATTATGGCGACGAAGTTGGTGTAAGGAATAATTTTGAGAACGCAAAAAAAAGTGAGTCAGAAAGAATTGCAAAACAGAAAAAGGGCAAATTTAAACTTCTAAGCTACTTTGATAGTCGTGATATCCATCGTGGCGCTGTTCCTGCAAAGTTATTCTATGGTGCTTCTAAAGATTATTATGAATTTAATAGCAAAGTTTATAAAAAAGTTAAGAATTTGATTAAACTGAGAAAAAGCTTACCTTGTATGTCACGTGGTGATTTTACTTTGGTGAAAACAACTTCTCCTGCCAATTTTGCTTATATAAGAAGCTTTAAAGATGAAAAAGTTTTGGTTATTAATAATTTGTCCGGTGACAAATTGATTGCCGATGTTACAATTCCGATGGAAGTTGTCTTAAAAACAGAAGGCAAAAAAATTGATAATTTTAAAAACCTTGTAAATGGTGATGATGTTAAAGTCAATGTATCTCTAAAAAACAGAACAATGCACCTAAGAATCGCACCTTATGGAGTTGTTTGGTTGAAATTGTAGAAAATAAATAATCCTAAAGAACTATATTAAAAGATTATAAAAAAGTTTAAAATAATACTAGAGATATTAAAGAAAGTGTGTGTGAGAAAATGATTCAACCTGTAAGTGCCTTGACCCCTAAGGCATCATTTAGGGGTTCTAAAGATTATTCTGCTAATCCTGTTAATCGGAGAACAGAAAAACGCTTAGCAATTCTGAATGCCGGTGGAATTTCTGCAGTAGCCGGAGCATTAACGACAGCTATTGCCAGAAGTTATACGGCTTCTTGGAAGCATGCAAGTTTTTGGGGCGTTGGTGCCGGTCTTGTTACAATGATGTTTATTTGTCCAAGATTATTATATAGATCCGGTATTAATTCTTACAAAAAAGAAAGAGAACTTGATGTTTTCACAAAAGAAAATGAGGTTCAGAAAAAATTACTTTCTGATGTGAACGATGCAATTGACTCTCATGATGAAAGTTTACATACTAAACTTGATGATTATTCAAAAACAAAAACTGTTAAAGAAAAGAAATTATTAGGCTAGTTATCAAGTGGTGACTGTTTAGAAACGCCAAAACCTTCTTTCAAAACAGTATAAATTCCATAACCAATTGTGCCAAAAGCTCCGAGTTTAGAGAGTTTACCTTTTGTTGCTAATGCAATGGAAGCAAAAGCTGTCGGTATTATATTATCTCCAAGAGAATTCAATGCACCGCTAATGAAACCACCAACACTTCCAAACGCAGAAATAAGCGGGTTATTCATTCTAAAGTTGGCAATTTTTTTCTGCATTGCACCGGTCATTGCGCTTTCAGATGACATTGTTCTGGTATCTGCTATAACTTTTTCAAAATGATCAGCGTTAACTTTTTGCAAATTTCGTTGTGAATTCTGCTTACCCAAAGAGTATGCGTCATAAAGTACCGCACTCATGCCGGCAACACCAACTGTTTTACACGCTATGTTAGCTATTGTTCCCATTATTGTAAAGGTCCTTTATTTTGTACATCTTCTTGCGGAGGTTCTTTTACCGCCGGATTTGGAATATTTTTCACTTCTGTTCCTGCTGACATTTTCAATAATATATCAGCTGCTTGAAGTACGTCTTCTTTATCCGCACTCGGATTTTGTTGAATATTGTGGAGCAATTGGACTGTATAATCATTTCCACTTGCAAGTTGAGAAGCGAATGCGCTTAATGCTGCAACTCTAATTAGTTTTGACGGGTCTTGAAGCATTTTGTTTAATAAAGCATTCAATGCTGCATCATTATAGCGGTCTTTGTCTTCATCCAATCTTGTTAAAATTTCTTTAGATGCCATTAAACGAATTTCATCGTTAGGATTGTTCAAATAATTTTCTAACGACTTAATGTATTCATCCGTAAGAGCAACAACTCTTTTTTGCTTGCTGTTCTTTTTTTCTGCTTCTTTTGCTGCAGCTCTTGCATCTAAATCATCAATAACCGCTTGAGATTTTGATAAATCTTGCGGTTCTTCTATATTTGGTTCATATTGTTTTACAGGTTTCTTTTCTGCAGAATTTTCAGTTTGAATAGGATTTTCTGCTAAATTCTGCGGATTGATTTCTTCTGTCGGTTTATTATTATCATTGTTATTTTGTCCTTGCAAAGCTTTATTTTGAAGTTCATTTTGCTTTTGCAATTCTGCTAATATTTTTTCAGCATTTTCTTGCGTGTTTGGATTTGTGTTTTGGTAATTGTAATTATTCAAATAATATTGAGGCGGATAAGCTCCCATTTGTTGCGGAATCTGTCCTTGTCCTGCATTTGGATTAGTAACGTACCCTGTATTATATGCAGCATTATAACGTGGATCAATACCTTGAGGAGAATCTAAATAACATTGTCCATATTGATTTGGAATAGGATTTTGTTGTAAATTCGAAACATCATTTCGTGCCGGAAGAGGATACTGATTAATACCTTCTTGCCTGTTTTGATAAGGATTTGCTACTGAACTTCTGCCTCCATCAGCATACACAGCAGGATTTGCAATCTGAATTGTAACACCTGAATAATTTGGATTTATCATTGGATTTGTCATAACCTGATTACCTTTTATTACACACCTATATTAATATAAAGTCTATAATAAAAGAAAAATTGCGTAATTTCACATTTTTTGTTACGATATGTGAAGAGGTTGTGTAAATGGGAATTAAGGTTTTAGACTGTACTCTTAGAGATGGTGCGTATGTTCTTGATTCAATGTTTGGAGAAGAACGTATTAGCGGTATCATTTCTAGCCTGTCATCTTGCGGAATTGATATTATTGAATGCGGATGGCTTAAAGATTTTGAGAAAAAAGAAGGTAGTGTTTTTTATAATCAACCTCAAGATTTAGTTTATCAAGGCAAAAATTTGGCATTGATGTTTGATTATGGAAGATATGATGTTGATAAACTTAAGCCAAAAAGTCAGGTTGATATAATAAGAATTGCTTTTTATAAAGAAGATTTGGATAGAATTTCTTTTGTGGCAGAAGAAGTTAAAAATAAAGGATATAAAGTTTTCTTGCAGGCATCAAACACAATTGCTTATTCTGAAAAAGAAATAGAAACATTGTGTAAGCGTGCAAATTTTCTTGGTGTGGATTCTGTTTATATAGTAGATTCTTTCGGCTCAATGTTTCCTGATGATTTGGATAAAATCATTGGTATTTATGATGAAATTGTGGATAAAAATATTGAAATCGGTTTCCATTCTCATAATAATATGCAGTTATCTTTGGCACTTTCTATGCGATTTATAGAAAAATTATCAGCAAGAAATATAATTATAGATTCTTCCTTGTGTGGAATCGGACGTGGAGCCGGAAATACACAAACAGAACTTCTTGTTGAGTATTTAAACCGCAATGGTTTTAATTATAAATCAGAATTTGTTTGGGATGGTATAAAAAAATACATTGCACCTCTGTATAAAGATTATAAATGGGGCTATACTCCTCAAATGGGTTTAAAAGGCATAAAAGGTTTACATCCCAAAACAGAGGTCTGGTAATATTACCAAACCTCTGTTTTTTTTAAGCATCAAATTTTTTCTTTCTATAAGCTTCATTAATTTTATCTATATTTGCATTGACTTTTTCTTGATACTTCTCAACACGATCTTGATATTTATCAGCTTTCTTCATATCATTTTCAGCTAGTTCTTTATTATATTTTCTTTTCGCTTTCAAAAGTCTTCTCAGATTTTTTCTGCCTTTAAAACGTCCGACTTCACGTAACTCACGTAATGCTACACTAATTTCTTCGTCAGTTTTAGCATCTTGCACTCTTTTTGTTATTTCTGCTTTTTTAACAGGCGGTATATCAGGCTCTTCCGTCGCATTTTCGGTTATCGGCTTATCAACTCGTCCAGCATTATCATTTGTCACGCTTTTCGCTTTATCAGCATTACCTTGTCCTATAATTTGCGGTGTTCCGTCTGTTTTCCGTACTGAAGATGACGGCGAAGTCGGAGATGAAGGAGATTGTGTAGTATCAGTTACTGGGGTTTGAGGAGTTGCCGGAGCATCATTACTAGGCTGTTCCTGATTTTCTGGTGTCGGATTTTCTATTTCATCATTATTATCAGGATTTTCGTTTGTTTCGTCAGGATTTTGAGCTTTTTCATTATCTTCCGGCGCATTTACGTCTTCTGCATCACCACCTTCTTGAACAGGAGGCTCTTCGGTTACTTCATCTTCTGAATCAACTTCACTGTTTTCTTCCTCAATAGAATCTTCATTAACAGGAGGTTGAGCGTAAATATATTGCTGATTTGGATCTAATGTAGAATTTAATGCATCTTCTAACGGTTTAACAAGTTTTTCGTCTACAGATTTTACGGCATTCAAACCACCTAATGTTGGAGTTTTCATATCTTTAACATTGTTAAATAAGTTATCTGAATAACCTGTTTTTTTAGAAGCATTCGAATCGTCTTTTGGAGTTTCTTTTTGCGCAGATTCTGGAGTTTCTTTTGGAATAGATTTTGATGCTGCTGCTTCTAACTCTGCTTTACGTTTATTCAATTTTTCAAGCAACTTAAGTTTATCAGCATTTGACAATTTGTTGAATTCAGGATTGTTGGACAATTTTGCTTGAACTTGTGATAAGTCATCAGCCTTTGCAATCATATCTTCGAATTTCACAAATGTATTTTTCATATCAACAATTTCAATTTCACGTTGATTAATTTTAGCAATAAGTTGACGTTGTTCTGCTTGAGACAATTTATTGAATTCTGGGTTATTTGAAAGTTTTGCACGAACTTGTGACATATCATCAGATTTAGCAATTATGTCTTCGAATTTTGCAAAACTGTTTTCTGTATTTGGCGTTTTTGTTTGTGAAGAAACATCAGATTGTAATTTTGCATTAGTCAAATCTGCTTTTTTCTTATCTAATAATTCTTGCAATGTTCTTCTTTGAGAACGAATTTGTAATGAATTAATACGTTTTTCTAAAATACCAATTTGAGGGTCATCAATTGTAGTTATATCGTCTAAAGCATCTATTAAATTCTGTTTTGCTTCATTAAATTTTTCTTTACCTAATCTAACTGTCCTTGGAGGTGCAACTTCATTAGGATTATTACAATTTCTTGTTGCTTTTTCAAAGGCTGATTCATTTTGTGGTGTTGTATATTTTTTTGTTCTTGTCGTTTCTTTTTGTGTAAGTGAAACATTATCTTCTGTTTTTGCTGCTGCTTCTAACTCAGCTTTACGTTTATTCAATTTTTCAAGCAGCTTAAGTTTATCAGCATTTGACAATTTGTTGAATTCAGGATTGTTGGACAATTTTGCTTGAACTTTTGATAAGTCATCAGATTTAGCAATCATATCTTCGAATTTTGCAAAACTGTTTTCTATATTTTGTGATTTATGTTCATCAAGTTTCTGCTTTTTACCAATACTATTTTCATTAGCTTCTTTAATGCCAGAGGTTTCTATCTCAGCTTGTCTCTTTCTAATAGCACTTCTTACTTCGTTTGCCTGTGCTTCAGAAACTTTATCAAAGAATTTTTCATTTGACAATTCTTCAATTTTTGCATCCAACTTTGCTGGCTCTTTTATCTTATTAATATCTCTTATAACACTTTTAACTTTTTGGCTATTCCACCAATTTTTTGCTCTTGTAAAAACATTCTGTTTTTTCTTTACTGCAACATTTTCATTAGCTTCTTTAATGCCAGAAGTTTCTATCTCAGCTTGTCTCTTTCTAATAGCACTTCTTACTTCGTTTGCCTGTGCTTCAGAAACTTTATCAAAGAATTTTTCATTTGACAATTCTTCAATTTTTGCATCCAATTTTGCAGGCTCTTTTATCTTGTTAATATCTTTTATAACACTTTTAACTTTTTGGCTATTCTTCTTTTCAAATTCAGCTTTCTTTTTATCAAATACTTTTTGCTTTTTAGCAGGCAAAGCTTCTCTATCGACTTGTTTAATGTCTTCTAAAGTCTTTGCTTTATCTAATCCAATTTCTGCTTTTTGACGTTTTCCTGCATCCAAAACTCCAGGATATTGCGCATCATTTTTTTCAAAGAATTTTGTAGCTACTTCTGCTTTTTGCGCCTTAGTCAAATCTTTGTCGTTCTTAATTGCATCAAGCAACTGCGCAACTTGATTTTTATCTGTTGTTTTTTCAATTAATGATTCGTATTGTTGAACCTTATTTTCTTTTGGCATATCAGCCAAGTTTTGTTTAAATTTTGCATTCGCTTCTTGTTGAGCCTTAGCTTGTTCCGGAGTTAAAGCCGGTGTACCTTGTGGATTGTCTTTAAAGCTATTTTTCCATTCTTTAATATTACCTTTTATTTTAGCTCTGCCTTTTTTAGTAATTAATCTTGCTCCACCTCTTAGTGTACCTCTAACAAGTCTTACCGGCTCCATTACAGTTTCTTTAGCAAGTTTTAATGGTGCTTTAGCAACATCTGCAACTTTTGTTTTTAATGAATTGTTTTTGTGATAGTCACCTACACCTTTTTTTAATGCTTTCCAGCCAACAGTTTCGCTAAAACCGCTTCTTGTATTTGAAATTCTATCACGTAAACCGACTTTACCTTTTGCCATAAGTGTTGCGTTGTTTTTTGTTTCAATAGCTTTAGCTGTATTTCTGGCAGTTGCACGTGTTTTTGGTGCATTCTTAACTGAACCTTTTACCATCATCAGTGACATACCAACCTGTGCACCGCCGGCACCTTTCTTCTTCCAGTTTTCCATTCTTTCGTTATTGGATAATAAAACATTTTTATTTTCTTCATTGGCATTATACATTTGCTTGCCACCTTCATAACCAAAGTATCCGGCAATGCCAAGTTGAGTCCCAACACCTGCTATAGTACCAATCGTAGCCGCAGTGCCTGCACCAACGCCAAGAAATGCAGCACCTGCAGCAGCAACAGGAGCTGCTAATACACAGACTGTTGCTATTGCGCCACCAACAAGTACAGTAGTGCAAGTTCTTGATAAACTAAATTTTCTATCAGTTTTAGGTGAACCATCTTTATTCTTTTCAACAATTGGTTTTCCATGTCGATCCAATAAAATTCTACCATTTTTATCTTTTTTATAAACCGGAACTTCTTCTGTAACCATGTCTGCAAACATGTTGCCAATACCTTTTGCAGCATTTTTAGCTTTTGCTTTCCAGTCGTATTTGGCTATCTTGCCATCACTATCTATATAGGCTTTTTCTATATCAAGAAAAGCTCGTTCAGAAATTTCTTTACCATTTGCTTCAAAGTATTTTCTTTGTCCGCCCTTAACTTCAACAAAATATCTTCCGGTTTTAGAATCTTTTACTGTTTGTCTAAATTTTGTAGCGTACTTATGTGATACGTTTTTTGCATCTCTAGCTATATATATTTTGCTTTTTGCATCATATACACAATTTGCACCTTTTTGAAATTGTTCTTTTGTTATACGTTGGTTATCTTTGTAATAAAGAGTATTATAATTCTTATCAACCATTGTAAAATAAGAAGAATTGCCTACTACATAATATTTTTTGTTTGGTTCAAATCCTTCTTTCTTATTATAATTTGCAGCAGCTTGAGCTTTCTTTTTAGCTTCAGCAGATTTTTTTGCTGCAGCATCAAAAATTGACTGACCATTTTGTTTGATTTCACGATAACCTTTAGGTCCTTTTTGGTAATACTTGCCATTTTCTGCCTTAATAATGTTATTAGTGGCATCGGCTGAGGTGAAATTTATAACCTTACCATTAACATTGATTCTTCCCATTTTCAAAAACTCCTTTAAATTCGACTTTGTTGCATCTTACTGATTTTGTTAACGGCACATTTAATCAAAAACTTTAATCAAAAATCACTTCCTCTAGAGGAAGTCTTAGGTATGTAATACCTAAGACTTGTATTTCTAGTACATTTCAGCCAATTGTAACAATTTTCTAAAAATCTTTACAAAAGGGATTTTAAAGAGATTTTATTAAAATTTATGAAAAATAAATTAACCTTTTTACACTCTCTCATCAGGTGATATAAATTTTTTGCCAAGAAAATAGAATAAGTAAGATTAAAGAGGAAAAAATTTGTAATAATGTTGTTTAAATACAAACAAGTGGGCGTCATTGCGAGATTCGTTAGAATCGTGGCAATCCATAATATTCATTAATTAAAATAGGGCTACAATTGTTGTTTGGCACAAAGAGGAGATAATTTTGAAAAACAAAATAATATCGTTGGTTTTACTATTATTGTTAGCGTTCAATAACTTAGGAGCGATAACATTTGCAAAAGAGGATATTCAAGCTGTTCAAACTGAGGCGCACAGATATCCAGATTACGCAAAAATGTACGTCGGTGAAGACAAGTTTGAAGGATTTAACAGAAAAATGTTTAACTTAAATCGCAAGCTCAACAAGTTTGTAGCTCGTCCTGTGCATATTTTGTGGTCATCTATTATGCCAAAATACGGAATGGACAGGATTAAAAATGCTTACAACAATATTGAATACCCTAAACGTCTTGCAAGTTGCATAATTCAGCGTGACGGAGAAGGGATAAAAAAAGAAACTGTAAGATTTTTAACCAATTCTACAATCGGTTTGGGCGGTTTGTTTGACCCCGCTGAGAAGATTTTCAAGGTTAAACCGACTAACGAAAACATGGAACAAGCTTTATGTAAATGTAAAATGTGCTCCGGTTCTTACCTTGTTATGCCTTGTCTTAATGCTTGTACTCCACGTTCACTTTGCGGTAGAGCTTTAGAAGCTGCACTTGACCCTTCTGTATATTTAGCGACACCGCTTACTGCATTAGTAAAATTTGGATTAATGGTCAACAGAACTTCTTACATGCAACCTTTAGCCAAAATGATTGAGAGTGATTATGCCGACCCTTATGATATTCAAAAAAAATTGTATGGGATGGAAAATTATATCAGAAATTCAAATCTGGATAGAAAAGATTTACTGACTACGAATGCAGAAATTATAGAAGAAATCGCCAAAGAAGTTCAAGCTCCTGAAATAGCCAAAAATACCGAAGAGAACAAAGAAGGTGATATAACAGGTGCGGCTGCCGCAATTGAAGATATAGAAGATATTGAAATTATAAAAAAAGAACCGTTAAAGGTTGATATAGAGCTTGCAGATTTCAACGCACAAACTCCCATTGTAGATTCTATGCGCACAGCACTTTTTGACAACCCTGATATAAATAAATCTATTTGGAACGAACTTTCTATTTGGAATAGAAGTTTTGCAAAACGTATCAAAACAGGTTCTGTAAACATTGCAGAGGGGCGAGATGATTATAAATTCCGTTACATTTTACAAAAAGATAGAACTTCTCCGCTTGTAATACTTTATCCCTCAATTGGAGAAGGTTCAAATGCGCATCATTCAACTGTATTTGCCAAAATATTTTATGATGAAGGGTATTCTGTAGTAATGCAAGGAAGTCATTTCCATTGGGAATTTGTAAAAAGTATGCCGAGTGGTTATTGCCCAGGGATTCCTGCACAAGATAGTGATTACATAAAACTTGTGACAACAAAAATCCTTAAGAATTTGCAAGAAAAATATGATTATGAACCAAGAGAAAAAGTTGTTGTTGGAACATCTTTTGGCGCTATGGCAACACTATTTTTGGCAGACAAAGAAAGCAAAAATAACACGCTTAATATAGATAAATTTATAGCCATATCTCCACCTATAGAATTGATTTACGCTTTAGAGCAATTGGATAAAAATAGCGATGAATTTGATAAAAACTCTCCGGAAGTTAAACATAAAACAGCCGTAACTGCTGCAAAGATTTTACAACTTGTACAAGCTAAAAACTCCTCAGATTTAAAAGTTGATACTCTTCCGTTTAGTGAAGAAGAAGGAAAACTTATCACAACATTTATATTAAGACAAAAATTATCGGATTTGATTTTTGCGATAGAAAATATTGCCACCGGTAAAAAAACAGATTTTTATGAAGCGTTTAATGATATGAGTTATCAAGATTATGCACAAAAATATTTATTAAAAGATAGTATTCTTACGATGGATGATTTGCGGTACGAAACGAGTTTGTATTCTTTAGCAGACTATTTGAAAAATAATAACAACTACAGTATTTATCATTCTCTTGATGATTTTTTTACTAACAAAAATCAAATAGCGAAACTTAAAGATATTGCAGGAAAACATCTTGTTTCATTATCAAACGGTTCACATTTAGGTTTTTTGTATAGAAAAGAATTTTTAGATGTTTTAAAACAAGATATCGAATACTCAAATTGAGTATTAATAAATTAACATAGCAATTTTGTGATACAATTCAAGTATGACAAATCCCGATTTCGCAAATCCTCAAGAAGTTTTAAAAATATTTTGTTCTGAAAATGTGAATTACGCAGAATTGCAAAATATTGCAGAAAATTTACTCAATCAAATACCAGAACTCCACATTAATCAAGATGGACGTAAATTTCAAGCTATTACACAAATTATTTTAGAATGTTTAAAAAGAATTCACAATTTTTCTTCAAATGAATGGGTCTCTGAATCAAAGCTCCGGCATGAATTAAAACAAAATGAACATATTATAGAATTCACCAGAATAAGTGCAAAACAAGAATTATGTTTATATAAAATTGTTAATTTTAATCAAGTAGATTTTGATAAAGAGTTAGTATTTGCGGATGAATTTGAAATCGTATCTAAAAAATCTAAAGAAATTAAGCAAAAACAAGAAGGGGTAAAGCAAAAGGGGGTAAAAGAAGGGGTAAATGAAGGGGTAAAAAAAGATGATGATGAAACTTTTTTAAAAATACTCACTCTTCTTAAAAATGGTGAAAATGTTTTCTTGACAGGTTTTGCCGGAACCGGAAAGAGTTATATTTTAAACAAACTTAAAGAAAAATTTAAAAAGAAACTTGTAATTACAAGTACAACCGGCATTGCAGCAGTTAATGTAAAAGGACAAACGCTTCATTCTTGGGCTGGTGTAGGTTTATGTAGAAATACGGTATTTAATACGGTTGAAAAAATTAAAAAACGTCCGACACAATACAAACAGATTATGAATTGCAAAATACTTGCCGTTGATGAAATTTCTATGCTTAATATAGAAGCTTTTGAATATATAAATGAAGTGTTGCGTGCAGTGAGAGAATGTAATGAACCATTTGGCGGAATTCAAGTATTGTTTATAGGTGATTTTTTTCAACTTCCTCCGGTAGAAAAAGAACAACAAGAAAGTCGATATTGCTTTGATTCGCACGTGTGGAAAGAGTTGAATTTACAGAATGTTGTATTAAAAAAGAACTACAGACAAAATGAACAAAATTTTATAACCGCTTTAGCTCATATGCGTGAAAATTGTTTGGAAATTGAGGACGTAGAGCTTTTAAAAAACAGATGCGTAGAGAATGATACGTATCAAACCGATATTTTACATATTTTTTCTACAAACGAAGAAGCAAACCGTTATAATCTAACAAAATTCAATATGATTGATGAGCCGGTTAAAATTTTCAAATCAGAGGACGGAGTTTATAGAGGAACAAAGCTTGTAACAGAAGGATTTACAGATAGTGAAAATTACATATTAGAAATTTTTTCAAAAAATTGTCGTGCAGAAAAAGAAATTGCATTGAAACTCGGCGCAAAAGTTATGTTGCTTGTAAATATGGATTTTAACAAAGGGTTGATTAATGGTGCTTGCGGGAATATTGAAGCGTTTTATGATGATACAATAAGTATAAAATTTGATAATGGAGTTGTCGCTGCAATTCCTCGACACACTTTTGAATATTATTATAATGAAAGAGTTGTTGCAGAAAGAAAACAATTTCCGCTGAAGCTTGCGTATGGCATTACCATTCATAAATCACAAGGTATGACTTTAGATAAGCTTGTTGTAGATTGCGCAAGAATTTTTGAACGTGGTCAAGCTTATGTTGCAATGAGTCGAGTTAAAACCTTGGAAGGCTTGTATCTCAAAAATTTTGAACCACAAAAAGTTCTTGTAGATTCAAGAGTTGCTGATTTTTATGAAAACATAAAAGAAGTTAAAGATATTAAACCGAATTTTGACGCTTTTATTAATTTTGATGCAGATGAAGAAATTGAACGTAAAAGTTTAGAAGAAGCAAAAAAAATAATTTTTGATTGTGTTGCAGAATTTAGCGGACAATATGGTAAAAGCGGTTTTTGTAAAATTTTAGCAGGAAGCCGGCAGATAAAAGATAACGGATATAATGAAAATGTGACTTCGTCAGAATTTTTAGGTGCATTAAAAGG
This sequence comes from uncultured Candidatus Melainabacteria bacterium, assembly GCA_934754425.1. Classification (GTDB taxonomy): domain Bacteria; phylum Cyanobacteriota; class Vampirovibrionia; order Gastranaerophilales; family Gastranaerophilaceae; genus CAG-196. Next base: position 98,578 of record CAKVIN010000002.1, read on the forward strand.
TTGGAGTCAAAAAGCAATTGGTGAAATTATAGATGAATTAGTTGAACAAAAAGTTTTAACAGTTAAGAAAATCAGTTTTGGCAGACCGATTTTGTGCGCTGTAAAATAGTTTTTATTTTCTAATTTTATTTAAACTATCTTTACATTTGTAACATTTTAGGCAATTTATAATCAGAAATTTACTTTATATAAATACGAGGACTTAAAAGAGGATATTTATATGAAGGATATCAAAAGAAAAATTTCAGCTTTAGTTTTAGGCACAGTATTTGCTTCTATGCAGATTTCATTTGCAGCTATAGATACAGGTTTAGGCGCAGGAAACGGTGGAGCTGTTATTAATAATACAACCGGTGGTTTTGCAGGTATAAACGGTGCCGGCACCGGTAATGTAGATTTAAATTTCAATGGCAATGCTCACGTTAATTGGAATACATTGAACGTAAATAAAGGTGAATCTTTAAATTTCAATGCAACAAACGGTGCAAATGGATTGACTGTTTTAAATACAGTAAATCAAGGTATGTCAAATATTTACGGTCAAATTAATGCTAATCAAGGTATTAGCCAATTAATTATTTCAAATCCAAACGGTGTATTGTTTGATGGCGCACAATTCACAACAGCAGGTGATGCTATGATTACAACTCAACCAATGACTGCAACTTTTGTAGATGGAGTTATGAATGTATCAAATGTATCAACAACTAACGCAGTTGGTGTTGTAAAAATACAAGATTCTAATATCAATGTCGGTGGTGAATTTAATATTTTAGCTCCATCAATCGGTGTTGTTGAAGGAACTATCAAAGCAGGTAACGGAATGAAATTGATTACTGCTAACGGACAAGATTATCTTTCAACAGGAAATCTAAACAATTCAAAAGGTGTTAGACTTGAAACCGTAAATATTGATGGTGATGTTTATGTAATCGCTGATAAAGGTATTGTAAAAACCGTTGGCGGAGGTAAAATAAACGGCAACTTAAATATTAAATCCGACGACAGTGTAGCATTAAACTACGTTGATAACGGCAAAGCTCTTCACGTAACCGGTGATGTTGATGTCGATGGCAATGGTGTTTTAATGTACGCAAGAAACACAAAGGTTGATGGCAATTTAAACATGGCTAACGGCGGTGGTTTCCTTGAAGTTGGTAATGTTCAAGTTGGCAAAAATATGAACCTTAAAACAACTGCTAAATCAGAAAACCCACAAGGTTATAAACACTTTGTTCACGTTGTCGGTAACAATAAAATCGGTGGAAATGCAACAATTGAAGCGAAAGATAATATTCACATAGGCAACTACAATTTTGAAGAAAAGAAACTTCTTGATGGTAGTTTAACAGTTGGTGGTGATTTGGTTGCTCATTCAATTGATGGCCACATTATGACAACGATTGACACAACTGCAAACAAAATTTCTTTAAAATCAGATAACTTAAACGTATTAACAGACGGAAAAGCTACTTTAACCGCTAAAGAATATGAGTTTTCTTCAAATGGTTATATAGGTGGTCTTGGTGCTACTGAAAATAATACAGTTGACGAAGTAGTTATCGCAATTATGGAAAACTATAAATATATTCCTGATACAGTTAAAAATGCAGGTAATATTAATATTGCAGGTGGTAATATCACAAGAATTGATACTCCATCTACAGCAAATATTTTATCAAAAGGTGATGTAAAATTAACCGGAGCAAATGCAAAACAAATTAACATAACAGCTCCTGATAAATATATCGAAATCACCGGTGATGGAGTTCACGCTGATACAATAACTGTTGGAAAAGAAACGAATAAATTAAAAGTTGATTTTCCGGAAAGAGATTATACTCTTAAATACACAAACATTAGAGATGAACAAGAAGTTACAGTAAACAAAAATGAAGTAATTACATATGAATTAACAAACGCAAAAAATGGTTACAATGACGGTAATCAGGTAAAGGGTAAATCAACATACTTGGTAGGTCCGGATGCTCCAAATCCTCCTACTCCAGACCCAGACCCTGATCCGGATCCAAAGCCACCAGTACCAGACCCAGATCCAGACCCACAACCACCGGTACCAGATCCTGATCCAGATCCACAACCACCAGTACCGGACCCAGACCCAGACCCAATTATCACCCCAGATGATAATGATAACGCAAAAGTTCTAAGAAGTTTTGAAAACAAGGGAATCGATTTAAATCAAGTATACACACCGGTAGCATACGCAGCAGACTTAGATGATGATAAAAATGATACAGGAGTTAGAAAAAATGTTGATGGTTCTGTAACAGTCGTAAGAGCCTTCCCGATGAATAAATAAAAATTGATGAAAGATGGATAAAAAATAAGCGGTTTTACTAAAAAACCGCTTATTTTTTTTCTTATTTTGAGTTAAAATAATAATATAAACACAGAAGATAAAAAGGATTTGAATATGTTTATATTAGAAAAACCATACGTTTCAGAATTGCTAATAGACACAATTGTTCAAAATGATTGGCCTGTTTTAAAAAATCAAACAATCTTAGACTCTGATATAGAAGAAGGTGCTTTTGATATCATACCATCAGATATTGCAAAAAATTATTATATTGCACAAGAATTTCCTTTAATTTATTCAAATTCAGAATTAGCTCACAATTGGGTTTTAGAAAATTTGCCGGATTCAAACTTAAGCAAATATATAAAGTTATTTAAAAATAAAATTGAATTTCGTGACTTTCTTAAAGAAATGTTTCCTGATTTTTATTATAAAGGAGCAACATTAGAAGAAATAAAAAACATTAAACCAGAAGAGTTAAAATATCCAATTGTAATAAAACCATCAATGGGGATTGATAATATTGGAGTTCATTGCATAAATGAAGCTAAGGAATTGGCTGATACAATTTCAAAACTTGAAAAAGAAATGCAACACGCAACAAAAATGTATCCTAAACAAACTATTTCGACTACACAAGTTATCATTGAAGAATTAATCAAAGGCGAAGAATATTCGATAGATGCATATTTTGACAGAGATGGAGAACCTGTAATTTTAAACATTTTTCAACATCCGGCATGCAACTGTTTTAAAGCTAATAATAGAATTTATTTAACATCAACGGGAATAATGATTAAATATCTTGCTAAATTTGGACTACTGTTGAGAGATATTGGATTATTAAAAGATATACGAAACTTACCAATACATATGGAAGTCAAAGTTACAGATGATGGAAATATTATTCCTATAGAAATCAACCCTATGAGATTTTCAACTTGGTGCGCAGCAGATATCGCAAAATATGCTTGGGGAATAAATGTTTATGAATACTTTTTTGAACAAGATGCGCCTGATTGGAATGAGATTTTCTCTAATGCAAGCAGTGATGTTTTTTATTATTCTATTGCAGATGTACCAAGTGTAGGTAATATAAACGGTTTTCAATATGAAAAATATTTAAGCAATTTTTCTAATGTTTTAGAAGTTAGAAGGATTGATTATTCTTCAAATCCAATATTTGCGTTGGTTTTTGGTTCCACAAGAAGCAAAGACGAAATTGTAGACATCTTATCACTTGATATTAAAGATTATATTTTATAATCTTTTTGTTGATGTCAATTTCGCCCTGTGCTAAAATGTTCTTATGGAAAAACTTAAAAGTTTTTATGAGAGAATTAAGAATTTAGATAAGAAAAAAAGAACTTATCTTATTGTTGCTTTAGCAGTTATTTTAGTGATGGGCTGGGCATTTTTGAGCGCAGTTTTCATCACCGGAAATTATACCAGAGCGCAGCTTAAAGGTACACCGGATGAACAAAAAGTAGATGCTAGAGGTATTATTATTACTGAAACAAAACAGGGTAATAAGTATTTTGAAATATACGGTGAAACGGGGCATTATAGCAATGATAATAGTATTGCTACATTAAATAATGTAATCGGTAATTTTTATAAAGATAATAAAGTAGCAATGAGTTTTCAGTCTTCAAAAGGAACTTATGACGAAAAGACCGGAACTATTACGCTTTATGAAAATACTTATATTGTTTTAGAAGATTCAACCTCTCTTAATACCGACAAATTAACTTGGTCAGGTTCTGATAAAGATACAATTGCCGAAGGTCATGTTGTAATTAAGAAAAATAATGAAATGATTGCAACAGCTCAAAAGGGAATTATTTTTGCCGGTTATGAAAAATTTAAAATCGTAGGTAAAACAACTACCAAGTTGTATAGCAAAGACGGTAAAGATGCAGGCGGTTCTGCATTCTCTGCAATGAGCGAAAAAAAATAAATTTTAGTACAAAAGGAAAAGGGGACTAAATGAAAAAGGTTCTGGTTTTATTATTGTTAATATTTTCAAGTTTGGCAGTTTTTTCATCTGATTTAATAATTGATTCAAAAACGCAGACTTTCTCCGATAAAGAAAAGAAAATCAAACTTGATGGCGGTGTTAAGGTTAAGTTAGATAATTTAACCGTAGAAAGTGATAGAGCAGACGTATCAATCAGACGTAATAACAAACTTGATACTGCAACTTTTTACGACAGACCTTATGCTTATGAAGTTAATGAAAACAAAAAAAGAGAAGTTAAAGCAAATATATTAAAAGTCTCTCTTATTAACAAAGTCGTAAGAGCAGAAGGTGAAGCACAATCTATTATTACAGAAGGCAATACTCCAATTGTTGTAATAAATGCAGATGCACAGGAATATGATATTAAAAGCAGTGTAATGGTTTGTACCGGCGGTGTTACAATGAAATATAAAGATATTGATTCTTATTCTGATAAAGCAGTAATTATTGCAGACGAAAAGGGTGGTTTAAGAAAAATCGACTTGATAGGTAATGCTAAAGTTAAACAAGCACAGAATGAATCTGAAGGTCACCATTTCGTTTACAATCCAATTACGGAAGAAATGAGCGTAAGCGGAAATACAAAAACAGTTGCGATTTCTGATGATGGTAAAAAACTTACAATCCATTCTGATTATCAGCAATATAGCAAAAGACAAAATTCTTATATCGGAAGCGGTCACGTAAAAATTTGGTATGATGATTATTTTGCACAAGGTCCAAAGGTTTCAGTTTTTCCTAATGCAGAAACAGGAAAACCAAATGAAGTATATTTTGTAGGACGTTCTAAAATTGTTCAACAAGATAAAGATATAATTGCTGATAAAATCAAGATGACTATGGACCCTAAAGATTTTGTTGCCGAAGGTAATGTTAGAACAATTATTCACAATATTGATACAAAAGACGAGGATGAATTATAATGTCTGAAAAAATTGATAAAGCTATGAGCCTTTTTAAAGAACGTAAATATAAAGAATGTATTGATGCGTTTAGTTCTGTTCTAGAAACAGAACCTGATAATGCTGATATTTATAACAATATGGGGGTAGCTTATTCTTGTCTGGGAAATTTTGATCAAGCAGAAAAATTTTACGTAAAGGCAATAGAATTAGATCCGGAATTAGCTCAAGCTTATATTAATCTATCAGATTTATATTATAAAGCAGGAGATTTACCATCAGCTCTAGGTACATTACAAAGAGGAAGCTATGAATTACAAGATAATTTAGCAATTGCACACTTGCTTGCAAGAGTTTATATAGAAGACCAAAGATGGGAAGATGCGATTGTTGAATTAGAAAGAGTTCTTGATGGTGAACCTGAAAATTATGATGCCTATTATGATTTAGGCCATGTTTATTTTGAGCTCGGAGATTATGAAGGCGCAATTTCTAATTTTGAAACAGTTATTGAGTATCAAGAAAACAATGAACTTCTTTATTACGCTTTAGCACAAGCCTATGAAGCTAATAATGAAATAAATAAAGCAATTTCAAACTATTTAAAAGCGATAGCTGTTAATGACAAATTTACACTTGCTTATAAAAAAGTTGGAGTTCTATTCTTAGCAAGAAATGACTTTGATGACGCTATAGAATATTTTGAAGATTATCTTAATTTTGATATTCCTCAAGAAGAAAAAGATAGCGTAACAAAGTTGATTGACAGAATTAAATTAAAAGCCGGCAAATAAATTTAGTTAATATTGACTTCTATTTCAAATTTCCTGTTCCAAGGATAAGAATAAGAAAAATTTTTGTTGAAATTAAATATTATTTGAAGTTTATCTTCGTATGGTTGCATTAAATTATTAATGTTACAAGGTTCTTTAATTTCACTTCTGATATTTGCTTGATAAGCCCAATCATCAAGAAATCTTATCATTTGTAATTGATTAAAAGCGTCTTCGTTATATTTTTTTGCATTCCATTTAATTTTTATCTCTGCAAGAAGACTTCCTAAACTATTTGCAGAAGTATTCCAAGCGGAATAACCATAAAATAATTTTGTATTTATTTGCGGTAAAAAATCTTTTACAAAATCATTGTCCGCACCATTTGCAAAACGCACATCTGCAACGGCATAAGGCTTTTGGGGTTGTTTAAAATTCTTTCTATACTTTGCTCCCGTCTCCCAACCCATAACAAGTTCGCCTTGTTTATTGACAAAATTATTTATTATTAAAATGATATCAGCATCTTGTTCTGAAGTAGCAATTTTAAAATCACCGAGTTCTAATTGTCCCAAAACAGATTGCTCGATAGAAACATCTTCATAATTTGATACACAATTTTTATAATTAGGTTCTAAAAAAGTTGGATATATTTTTATATCTTTTTTTACCGCTCTAGCTAAAAGTGTGAGCGGAATTTCATCAGCTCCGGTTTTTGTTTTTCCGCCTAATTTTTCTAATTCCAAAGCTTCTTTGACATTAAATCCTTTTATGGCACAATCATCTTTTGAAAAAATTAAAGTATCAAACAAGCCTTCTTTTTGCCACTCTAAATAAATTTTATTAATTTCAAAATTGCGTTTTCTGGTTTCTAAATAATCATCAAGAATTTCTTGTGGAATGTCACTTTTATTTAAGCCATCAGAGAAAGAGTATTCAAAAATCTTTTTGCCATAATCTTTCCAATATTCTTTTTCTTCTTCATTATAATTGTTATTAGAAATTCGCATTATGCTGGAAAAAGCATAAACTTTTTTACCTGCCAATAACGATTTTATTTTCTCAATTCTATTTTTTATATCTTCAAAAGTTTCAATATTACCATTTTCATCAACTCCTCTGCGTGAAGGGATTAATCCTCCGTAAGCCAGAGTATCTAAAGATAAAATCATAGCATCACAATCTGAAATTTGTTTTAGCCAATCAATAATTGAATCAACTTTTGCATTCTTTTTTAAATCACCCAAATATTCTCTAGGTGGAAGCAAAAGCTCAATATCATTATCTATTACAGCGATATCTTTTGCTAAGTTATAACAAACCGGACGGTTATCTATTGGTACAAAACAAATTTTCATAAATCCATTCTAGCATTTTTTGTTGCTAAAATCTATAATATCATTTGAAAAGTTTTTATTTTAATGTATAATCGTTTTATGGATAAAGAATTGCAAAAAGGCGAAATAATTATTTATACGAGTGAAGATGGTTCTATTTCACTTGATACAAAGCTTGAGAATGATACGATTTGGCTAACGCAAAAGCAAATGGCAGAATTGTTTGATAAAAATATTCGTACGGTCAACGAACATATTAATAATATTTTTAAAGAAGGTGAATTGGATAAAATTTCAGTTATCCGGAATTTCCGGATAACTGCAAGTGATGGTAAACAGTACGATACAAATTTTTATAATTTAGATGTAATTATTTCTGTTGGTTATCGGGTAAAATCATTAAGAGGTACTCAATTCCGTATTTGGGCAACAAATACTTTGAAAGAATATCTTACAAAAGGTTATGTTATTAACGAAAAAATGTTAAAATCACAACAAAATAAGATTCAAACGCTTCAATCAACTGTTAACTTATTAAAAAGAAGTCTTCAAAACCAAATTTCTACTGTTAACGAAGCTCAAGATATTGCAAATATTATGGATAATTTTGCTCAAGGTTTAGATTTATTGGATGATTTTGACCATAAAACTCTTGATACAAAAGGTGTTACAAAAAAAGAAGCTGTTGTTATTTCAAAAGAAGAATATTTATCTGTAATAAATAAAATGAAATCAGAGTTTGCATCTGATGTATTTGCAAATCCAAAAGACGATAGTTTTGATAGTTCAATAAATCAAATTTATCAGACATTTGGAGGACAAGATTGTTATCCGACTTTAGAAGAAAAAGCTGCAATGTTGTTATATTTAATTACGAAAAATCATTCGTTTTCTGATGGAAATAAAAGAATTGCAGCTAGTTGTTTTTTATATTTTTTAAATAAAAATAATTTACTTTATAAAAATAATTTACCAATTATTGATAACGGTACTCTTTTTGCACTTACACTTCTTATTGCAGAAAGTAAACCGGAAGAAATGGATATAATGAAACAAATTGTTGTAAGCGTTCTAAACAATAGTTAGTGCATTATTAATTCCGGATACATTTTTCTATAATTCTTAACTTTTGCTTGCGAAAGTTTGCAAGAAAAATCCGGTTTAATATAAGGTTTTGAATTCCCTCTAATTTCTAAAAGTTTTGCAAATGTTGTTTTAATTATTTTAAAATAATTTCCGGCAAACTCTGTAATTCCAAGCCAAGGATCAATTATTAATGCTTCTTTATTTTTGAACTTATATTTTTTATTCGGTTCAATATTTTCATTAGTAATAAATGCAACATCGTGTTTTGCAAAACCTTTCCCTGCAAAAATCGAACCGGAATAAATGTTTTTTATGCCGTTAATTTTACCAATAAGTTCTGCTAATTTTGATTCTTCCGCACAATTTCCCAAACCATTTTTTAAAGCTTCAATAACGTGCGCATAAAGGTTTTTTTCATCCTCTTCCATCTTTAATCTTTCACCGGCGAATTTCAAAGCATATTCCATTGACATTTGTCCCCAAAATAATTCTTTAACTTTGTCTTGACTAATTATTGTTGAAACTCTACTTTCTGATATATGTGGATAAACAGAATGTGCTTTTCTTGTTATTAAATCTGCTTTTCTTATTTCTTTTTGTCTACTTGTAAACGTAATCATAATAGGTCTAAAAATCAAAAAATTATATTTTGTTATTTGTGTAATAAAACTTTACATTTAATTTTATTTATTTGTAAAAAATATATATGCATGATATTATTCTTGTATAATTTATCCGACAATCACATATTACTTAAAGGAGAACCCTATGTTAGATTTTTTGTTTAAGAAAGACACTGTAAATGTGTGTGAAAATTTAAACAATTTTTATTCAAAATTAAGAGAAATGAATTCTTTCGAATCAATTTCAGAAGAAAGAAAAGAGTATTTAAAATCAACAATGACAAGATACGGGTATCTACCTTATCCGCAAATTAAAGCTTTAGAAGAATTATCTGATGCAGAAGTTTTATTTGCGCTAGAATCAAAATGGGAAGCAAATGGCGTATTTTCAAACGGTAGTTTTAATTTTTCTAAAACAAGTGTCCTTGCAAGAAATAATGTAAAGAATTCAAGTTGGTTGCAAAAAGAAGGACACGATATAAAATTAATTAATCTTGCGGGTTTAGGTAATGGTAACAATTCTGATGATTGCGGAAAATTCATGGATTGGTTAAGAGAATTGTTAATTTTGCCATCCGGTAATTTAAGCAACAATATCTTGGGAACAACAATGTATCTTATTCCGTTCCATCCTCGTGAATTCGGTTGTGCATATCTTCCAACTGCAAGTTGCGTAAGTCCTAATTTAGAAGATAAAAATATTTTAGAAAAAACCGGTGCAAATGCTGATGAGCAAGTGAAATTATTTATTCAAATGACACAATTAGCAGGACATCCTGTAATTTATGACATCCTTCCGCAAACAGGAAGATTTTCAAAAGTTGTTTTAACTAATGTTGATTGTGCAAGATGGTTTGATATAAATGCTTTAATTGAAGAATTGATTAAACATGTTGATGAAATAGCGTCAAAATTGAGCAATAAATTTTCAAAAGATGATTTAGCAATTGTTAGTGGAATTTATAAAAAGTCTATAAAAGGCGAAAGCTATGGTGATTTAACAGAACATTATCAAAATATTTTTAATGAAATAGACGAAGCACTTAAAGAAACAAAAATATTTTTATCTAATTCTATGCTAGAAAAAAGTATTCAAGATAAATTACACAAAAAAGCAAAAAGTATAATTAATCGCTTGATAGGTAATAGTCACAACAAAAAACTTTCTGAAAATGATATTAAAAACCAAGGTGAAATTATCCAAGGTTTAATCCAAGAAGGTATGTGGCCGGCTCCCGGAGGTGCGTGGTGTTCAGCCGGAGTTCCGGTGTTTGACAGAATGAGCGAAGGTGCTTCTTATCCGACATTTAAACACTACAAGTTTGATGGAGAAGATGTAACTCATTTTGCAAACCTTGATTGTCAAACTCCATACTATTTTGTATGTCTTGAAAATGGTAAGTATAATAATGATGTAATTAAGTTCTTTATTGATTATATGAAAAATCTTCAAGAAGAATTCAACTTTGATGGTTTTAGAGTTGATCACATTGATCACATTGTAGATGAAGTTTCTGAAAAAGACAGTGTTCCAATTAGTTACAGAGCGCCAAGAAAAGTTTTAGGAATGTTAAACACTGCAATGAAGGATAAAATCCCTTACTTCGCAACTCTTGCAGAATATATGTTAGGAGAAAAATCATTAAAAGAATATCACGAAGATATGAATTTTGATGTTCTTTGGGGGAATGATATTCCTGCTCAAAGCTACAAGACACCGGAAGTTATAGCGGAAGAAAATTTAGAGCTTGCAAACTACAATTCAACTTCTAAAAAATCTACACCGTTATCAATTCTAAAGACATACAACAATCAAGATGGCGAATTTGAAGCTTTTGACAGATATCCGGCTCAACTAGGTCAACAAGGGGCTTTATTCAAATGGTTTAAGTTTAAATTCCTTCCGGGTGGACGTAATGCACAACGACCTGTAATGTACATTGATGGTGATGAATCATTTACAGCAACAGGCATGGAATACATTATCGGTAACGAAGTTTCTATGAAGCGTACAAAGGATTATGACTTTTTCTCAAAATTCGATGCACTTGATAGATTTGTAAAAAACTCTCCTGTTATAACCGATGGAGAAGCTCATATAATAAGACAAGATGAAGATGGTTTTGTTGTATGGCAAATACAAAAAGAAGGGTTAAAAAATTCAATCCTTGTTGTAGCGAACTACAACAACCCACACGAAAAATTCCGTCAAGAAGACGAAAATGGAAATAGTTGGACTGAAGAAAAAGAAGGAAGAGAAGTATTTGATAAAACAATTGAACTTTCTTGTGACTACTCAATTGTTTCAGAATTCAGATTTGATGGCACTGACTACCTTGAAGAAAAATTTGTTGCAGCAACAAACTCTCTTTCTTTCGGAAAACTAATGCCGGCTGAATTCAAATTCTTCACCGTCATCAAATAGTGCTACGCACGTAGACATTGGGTCGGCTGCTAGGTGAAAACTACAAAATGGTATTCAGACTACCGACTCCGCCTCAAAGTGGGACTACAAAATCAAAGTGAAAATTGAATAACGCACGTAGACACTACTGTCGGCTGCTTGGTGGAAGCTACAAAATGGTATAAAATACTGGCTCCGCCTCGAAGTGGGACTACAGGTGGGATGTATATTTACCCCCGCACGTAGACATTGGGTCGGCTTTAATAAGTTGAAAGTTGAAAATTGAAAGTGGAAAATTGTTTTAAAACAGTCTGTAGTTGAACCTACAAGTAGGGCGCATTCCCTTTCCTCGGGGGTGGGAAGGGTTAATCTTTGAAAAAGCGAAGCTAATCAATAACGCCAACCACCATAAACAAGATATCGGGCGAAAGCCCACACGGAGTATAATTTACGATTAAGTAAACTACGATTAAGTAATATAGGGATACAACCGGATAGAAATATCCGGCTTTTCTTTTGCATTCTTGAGATTTGTATCGCACTTATCGACTTAAATATTTTTATGTTAAAATGAGAATACAAGGTAGAAAATGAAAGGAATTAATTAAATGGAAAAATTAGCAGATATTGGTGTTTTTGGTGGTTCAGGTTTTTACAAGTTTTTAGATGATATCAAAGAAGTTAAGGTTGAAACTCCTTATGGAATGCCATCTGATAGTTTATTTATCGGAAAAATCGGTGCTCATAAAGTTGCGTTTATGCCACGTCACGGCAGAAGCCATACTATTTTACCTCATTTAATTAATTATAGAGCCAATGTTTGGGCAATGAAAGAAGTTGGTTGTACTCGTGTAATTTCGCCTTGTGCTGCCGGTAGCTTACAAAAACACGTAGCCCCTGGGCATTTTGTTATTTGTGACCAATTTGTAGATTGGACGAACGGAAGAAAAACAACTTTCTTTGAAGGCCCTATTGTAACACATCCATCTGCCGCAGAAACTTATTGTCCGGAATTAAGAAAAATTGCTATTGATACAGCGCAAGAATTAGGTATTACTGTTCACGAAACAGGTACAGTAGTTGTTATCAATGGTCCAAGATTTTCTACAAAAGCAGAATCAAAATTCTTTACCGCTCAAGGTTGGGAAGTTATTAATATGACAGCGTTTCCAGAAGCATATCTTGTTAAAGAAATGGATATGTGTCCATTAAATATTTCTTTGATTACAGACTATGATGCAGGACTTGTTGGTGATGTTCCTCCTGTTTCTCATCACGAAGTTATTGAAGTGTTTAATAATAACTTAGATAATTTGAAAAAATTATTATTTAGTATGATTGAAAAGATACCTGCTGAAAACAATAATTGTGCTTGTGCTCAAACACGCAAAAATTCACAATTATAATAAGTGAGGAATGTTAAATGTTATCAAGAGCTATTAATCAGTTATTTTATCTGTATTACATATTGCTTATTGTAAGAATTTTTATGACTTGGCTACCAAATATAGATTGGGATAGCCAACCACAAAAATGGGTGCGTTCTATTACAGATCCATTCCTAAATATTTTTAGAGGTGTAATACCTCCAATAGGCGGAGTGTTGGATATTTCTCCCGTTATTGCAATTATTTTGCTTCAAGTTTTACAAGGATTTGTATGCGGAACTTTGCAAAGGTTTGGTTTATGATTGATATTGATAAAATTAAACAAGCAATTCTTTTAACTCAACAAGGGAAAATACAAGAAGCTAAAAATATTTATGAAAATATGCTAAAAACAAATCCGAATGACCCTAATTTATTGTCGGTCTTCGGATTGTTTTATGTAAATATTGGTGAGTACCCTAAGGCCTGCGAAATTTTGACAAAAGCAGCAGAAAAGAACCCGAGTTTTGGTACTCTTTCTGCATTGGGTGTTGCAGAGCTCGAGTGTGGATATTTTGAAGACGCTGTTAAGTATTTAGAGAAATCTATTGAATTTGGACAAAATCCTGATATTTATAACAAGCTGATTTTATCTTTGTTTGAAATCCAGTCTTACAAAAAAGCAGTCGAATATGCAAATAAAATGTATGAAATTTATCCTGATGATGTTCGAGCTATAGCTAATAAAATAAAAGCATTAACTCACGGTGGGAAGCTACTGGAAGCTGAAAAGCTTTGCGTAGAGTCGCTCAAAAAAAATCCTGATTCTGCTTCTTTATGGTTTCATTTAGGGTATTTGAAAGAATTAATTTATTGCGATGATAGACAAGCGAAAGAATGTTATAAAGCTGCAGCAGATTTAGGTGTAGATGAAGCTGATTACAATATAGCGGTGAGTGCACAAAAATTGGGCGAATATGAAGAAGCAGAAAGCTATTACAAAAAAATGCTTCAGAATTTTCCTGATGATATTAATACACAAACTTCTCTCGGTATGTGTTATTTAACTCAAAAGAAATTCCAAGAAGGATATGAACTGTATTTTAAACGTGATAAATCACATTTTAAAGATTTAGCCAAAAACTTGTGGCAACCCAATTCTATTTTAGATAATGAAATAAATATAATTTGTGATCAGGGTTTTGGTGATCATATTATGTTTTCTCGCTATTTGCCGTTTTTAGATGAAAGAAAAATTAATGTCGGCACAAGAGATGGTCTAAAATTACTTTTTCAAGCGAATTTTCCTAATATTAATTTCGTTAAATATGAAGATTTAAACCCGAATGTTCAAACAATATTTATAGCAGATTTACCATATGTATTAGGGAAAGATTTTTCAGAAATTCCATTTTCACAAGGTTATTTAAAATCAGAAACTGCAAATATTGAATCAGATAAATTAAAAGTTGGTTTTTGTTGGGAAGCCGGAAGTGCTGCTATTAGAACAATGATTAATCGAACTATAAATATCAGATTTTTTGAAAAAATGCTTGATATGGATGAAATCCAAATTTATTCATTCCAAAAAGATGATACTTTGAATGGTAATGAAAGATATCCGCAAATGATAAATTTGGCAAAAGATTTTAAAGATTTCTCTGACACAGCTGCGGCTTTAAAAGCAATGGATGTGGTAGTGACAGTCGATACATCAGTCGCTCATTTAGCCGGAGCATTAGGAGTTAAAACATTTTTGCTGCTTCCATATGCATCAGATTGGAGATGGTTTAGAGATACTAAAACTACACCTTGGTATGATAGTGTAGAAATTTTTAAACAAAAAGATTGCATAAGTTGGGAAACTGAAATTAATGAAATCGTTGAAAAGTTGAAATTAAAAGCAGAGAAAACTTAACTATTTCAAGTTTTCATGCTAAAATTACCCTATGAATAAAAAATATTGGGTTGCTTTTTCTGCTATTGATCAATTAGATTCAACTTTTATCCAACGACTTTACAATTACTTTGGAGATGTTGAAACAGCTTTTAATGCAACAAAAAGAGATTTAGAACAAATTGAAGGGTTATCTATTAAGAAAGCTGAAAATTTTCTTGAGAAAAGAAAAGGTATCAATCCTGATAAAGCTTTTGAAGAAGTTGAAAAACGTAATATTAAAATTCTTACGTTTGATGATAAAAATTATCCATATATGCTATCTCAAATTTCAAATCCACCAATGACACTTTATTATAAAGGTGATTTGTTTGGATGTAATTTAGAACGCACAGTAGCTTTTGTAGGTTCAAGAAGGGCTAGCTTTAACGGTCGAGAAGGTGTTAAAAAGATTATTAAAGATTTGGCAAACACAGATGTTTGTATTGTTTCAGGTTTAGCTTCCGGAATTGATGCTGTATCGCATGAGAGTGCAATATCATCTAATCTTAAAACTATCGGTGTGATTGCAAGCGGATTCGATTATACTTATCCGAGCACAAACAGGCATTTGTATGAGCAAATTGAGAAATCATGCGGTGCTGTGGTTACAGAATATTTTCCAACTTTCGAACCGCTAAAATTCCGTTTTCCTCAAAGAAACAGAATCGTTACTGGTTTGTCATTTGGTACGGTAGTAGGTGAAGCAGCATTAAAAAGCGGAGCATTAATTTCAGCTAATCTTACACTTGAACAAGGGCGTGAGTTGATGTGTATTCCGGGGGCGATTAATAATGTAAACACAGAAGGTGTTTATAAATTAATTAAAGATGGTGCAACAATTGTTACTCAAGGCGACGATATTTTGAATGAATTAAATTGGGAAAGAAAAACAATTAAATCTATTGAAATTAAAGAAAATTCTTGTAAAACACCCGCACAAAAATTAATTTTTGATATAATAGGAATTGAGCCAAAGAGTTTTGATGAGATTCAAGGGCTTACGGAAATGGATACAGAGAGTCTTCTAATGGAATTGACTATGATGGAATTAGAAGGTTTAATCGAAAAAACGGAAGGTGACAGGTATAAGAGAGTATGACAACAGCAGCTGCCGAAAAAAAGACTACAAAATCAAAAAAAGAAAGAGCTTTGGTAATAGTCGAGTCTCCTGCAAAATCTAAGACTATCAAAAAGATTTTGGGTGACAGTTTTCAGATTGAAGCTAGTTATGGTCATGTAAGAAATCTTCCTGATAATGTTCTCGGGTTTGATGTTAATGATGATTTTAAACCAACATATGTTGTGATTCCGGAAAAGAAAAAAGTTGTAACAAAATTGAACGATTTGGCAAAGCGTTCTGATAAAGTTTTTCTAGCTTCCGACCCCGACCGTGAAGGAGAAGCTATTGCGTGGCACGTAAGAGCACTTTTAGATATTCCTGATGATAGAGTTTATAGAATTGAGTTTAACGAAATTACTCCAAAGGCTGTAAAGTATGCAGTTGACCACCCTAGACAAATTGATATGGATAGAGTGCGTGCACAACAAACAAGACAGATTTTGGATAAGCTAGTAGGTTATAAATTATCACCTGTATTATGGAAACAGCTTGGTAATTATAGACTTTCTGCCGGAAGAGTTCAGTCTGTAGCTTTACGTATGATTTGCGAAAGAGAAGAAGAAATCGAAGCATTCGTACCAAAAGAATATTGGTCAATTCATACAATTATGGACAAAGACGGTAAACTTTTTGAAGCAGAAGTCAATAAATATAAGAATAAAAAAATCGAGATTAAAAACGAGGAAGAAGCAAACAAGATTAAAGAATTTTTGTTGAATCCTGAAACAGAATTTACTGTAGATAAAGTAACAAAAAAAGAAACAAAGAGAAAACCAACTGCACCATTTATAACTTCAACATTACAACGAGCAGCAAGTTCAAAATTGGGCTTTGGAGTTTCTAAAACAATGCAGGTTGCTCAAAAGCTTTATGAAGGTATTGAAATTGACGGCACTCCGGTTGGTTTGATTACATATATGAGAACAGACTCTGTAAGAATTTCAGATGATGCTCACGAAATGGCTAAGAAATTTATTACAGATAATTATGGTGAGAAATATTATCCTTCAACTACAAATGTTTATGTAAAAGGGAAACAGAATGTTCAAGATGCACACGAAGCAATTAGGCCTTCTTATCCGGATAGAACACCTGAAAGTATAAAAAAATATTTGACTCCTGATCAATATAAATTATATAAATTAATCTGGGATAAATTTATGTCATCTCAAATGGCTCCTGCAGAAATCGCAAATAAGACTATTGACATTAAAGCCGGTGATTACAATCTTAAAGCCGGAACCAGCAAAATTTTATTTGATGGTTTTTTAAAGCTTTATAATGATGCTGAAGAAGATGATAAAGAAGCTGATGCAAAAATTCCTGATTTAGAACAAGGTGATAAGGTTAAATGTAAAGAAATCAAACCTAAACAACATTTTACGCAACCGCCTCCACGTTATAATGAAGCTTCTTTGGTTAAAGCTTTGGAAGAACACGGAATAGGTCGTCCGTCCACTTATGCTACGATTATTACTGTTATTCAAACTAGAAAATATGTAGAAAAAAGGGATAAGGCACTTGTTCCAACTTTATTAGGCAGAACAGTTTGTAAACAACTTGTTGACCAGTTTGCTAATATAATGGACTACAAATTTACTGCCGGCATGGAAGAAAAACTTGACCTTATTGCTGAAAATAAAGCTGTATGGAATGTTGTTTTAAAAGAATTTTATACTCCATTTATGGAGGTTGTTAATTCCGTAATGAAAACAGCACAAAGAGTTGTTATAGAAAGTGACAAAAAATGTCCAAAATGCGGTAAAGTTATGCTTGTAAAGACAAGTCGTTTTGGAACTCAATTTTTAGGTTGTTCAGGATATCCGGAGTGTAAAACTATTATTAACATTAATGACAGTGTGGAATTAGATAGTGTTAATGATGAAAATAAGCCACAAGAAGTTGTAAACGAAAAGTGTGAAAAATGTGGCGGCGAAATGATTATGAAAATTGGACCTTATGGTAAGTACTTAGAATGTAAAGAATGTAAAAACCGCAAAAAATACGTTCGGTCAACCGGTGTAAAATGTCCAAAATGTGGTGAAGGTACAATTATAGAAAAAAAATCTAAATACGGTAAAATCTTTTTCGGTTGTAATCGTTATCCGGAATGTTCTTATGCACTTTGGGATGAACCAACCGGAAATACATGTCCGGAATGTGGAGAATTATTGTTAAAGAAAAATACAAAAAACGGTTTGTTCGAAGTTTGTTCAAACAAAACCTGTTCGTTTAAACGAGCTATAGAAGAACCTTCAGAAGCGGCTGATAATAATTCTTCTGCATCAGAAGAATAAATATTCTTTCGTTGCTTTTAAGCTTAAGAATAAAGAATTTTTATAAAAAAAAACAAGTCCTCTTGTATAAGCGGACTTGTTCTTTTAAATTTTTTATCTATTCTAATGACGATATTCATCAATAATGACGTCGCAAGATTCAACATCTTCAGTTGAACAATTTGTAGGCGAATCGCTTGCTACCGGCATCGGAGGAGCTAACGCATCCGAATCTTCCTCTGAGTCTTCAGGTGAAGGAGTGAGCGTAGAAAAATCTGGAAAATCTTTTACTATTAAACTGGATGTATTTAAAACAGCTCTTATTGCATCATTCATTGTAAATGGAACATCAGGTGTAAAGTTATTAAGTACATTTACAGATGAACTATAAAAGCCCCAAGCTCTTGCTTTTGCTTGATAATAAGGTAATGATTGACGAGTTTGCACAACTCTGCTTTCACTATCAAAATAACTTACTCTAGCGGTCATGATATTAATATCATACTCCGGAATACCAAGAGGACAAGTTAAACCATTTTCCAACAATGCAAATGCAAATACATCCGGCTCAATATTTGTTTTGGTACCGTTTGATTTTGTTTTTTCTGTATATACTATACTATTTGGACCTTTATCACCATTTATATCAACATATACAAGATAAAATCTTAATCTTTTATTCGGATCACCATTTAAATTTCTATCAATAAGCCCTGAAATAAAATATTGCATTCCATTAGCAGTAGTAAATTGAGCTAAACCTTGTCTTGCTGACACTGCTGCATCATCTGCTGTCGCACTCAAGGACACGTTTGTCGCTAATTCATTCGCAAGATTAGTTGCAGAGCAAGAAGTTGAAGACGTATTTATAAACGCAGTCAAGCCTTCACACAATCGTTGTGTACCTGTGTCATTTGCAGCCGAATGTCTTAAAGGAGTCACTACCCCTGTTTTTTTATCAACAATATCAATAAAAGGATTAAACTCGTTTATCATTGCATTATAAAACGCTTTTTGAATAGTCATTAATGCATTTGAATAAAAATACTTATGAGCAGCTTTTTGTGCCGGCTTTATGTTAACCAATGCCATAGTAATACATACAGCAAGTATTGCTATAGCACAAAGGAGCTCTACTAAAGTAAATCCATATTTATAACTTGTTTTTTTGTTCATCATTCACGCAATCTTTGTTTAATTTTACATACTATTTTTTGGTACTATCATCTTTTGTGGTATCCTTAGCCTTATCATACCCCGCATCAATTCTTGCTTGAGAAGATTCAGGCTCTGCTTTGTTTCCAATATCTTTTTTAGTTAAATATTCGTGCTCAATAGTACCATTTGCTTCAACTCTACCATCTTGATAAACATTGATTGTAAATCTGTCCGGTTTCAAACATTTATCTTTATTATACAAGCAATTTGGACCTTTATCGCCATTCACATCAACATAGAGAGGATAAGCTGCTGAGCTATCTGCAAATGTTGTTACAGGGAAAATCCAAACAATACCGTCAGAAGTTGTCATAGTACCACTTGTTTCAGTACCATCCATTTTATCCAATTTAATCTCTGTACAAGAAACATTAGAGGAACTATTCAATTTTGCCGCCATCAATTCGCAGAATTTCTTTTCAGCAGCACCTGCCGCATTTCCACCATAATTCTTGCCTTTATATTTAACTTTTTCAGTATTACCAAAGAATTGTGCAGCATCAGTATCATCTAATTCAGGATATAAATCTTCGTCATTAACCAACTCTGATACCATTCTTTCTGTCAAATAGTATGCTTTTCTAAACATCAATAGCTCTTGATTCGGTTTGGCATTAAAGACAGCAGGAACAAGAACTACCGCCAAAACACCGACTATCGCCGTAGCTACAACAATTTCTGATAAAGTGAATCCATTTTTCTTCATTATATGTTTACCTTTCTGTTTTTATTACCAAGATATAATTATAACGCCCCTATTTCCTGCTTTAGCAGCATGAGTTGTTATATTTTCTTTCATAGTACATAATTTATCCGGATTGACTTCATAATCAAGATTTCTTTTCACGGTTCTTCGATTATAATCATCCCAAACTGAGCTTTTCAATGAATATCTACCCCTTGGCGCTGTGCAAGTGTCGATAATTTCGGTACCATTACCACCCTTACCGAAACCGGCTTCAATCATGACGGGGTTCAATATTTTGGTGAATACATTTGCGTATCTAAATTCAGATTCTCCGCCTTCGTTCACAACTTTATATTCCGAAGGTAATTTATCACTAACAGTACCATCGTCATTCAAATAATCAAAACCTGATTTAAAATGAGAAGTCCTACCGATATCATAAGTACCACCTTCAGCTTTCATAGTAAACGAACCACCATTACAAACAAGAGTAGTTGCTAAAGCTTCATGCATACTGTTAAGTTGAGCCGGTGTCAAACTACCATTGCTTACTGCAGCACCGCCTTGAGGAATGTTAAACACGCAATCACCATCTAAATGTGGAACATACGCAACAGTAGTGCTTGCACCTTTACCACCGTTTCCAAGCTCATAATTACGAACTTTCAAAATAGTTTCAGCCGTTAATGTTGGAATTTGATTAGAAGATAAACTTCCGCCCATTCCGTAATCGCTATATTGCCTATTGAACCAAGTCTTGAAAGCACTATCAATTGCAATACCACTACCATCAGTACCATTAAGTTCATTTTCGTCACTATTTTCATTAGCTCTAATTATAGAAAATCTGGCATAAGGACCGTTTCCTTCAAAAACCTCAAATCTGCCACCTTTTCCGCCGGTTGGCAAAGTTTTGTTTGTAAAACAAACACCATATGCGCAAATCGTATCATAGCTTAGAACATCATGGCCTTGTTTTCCAACATTCTTATCTGCCGGTTCTTTAAATTCTTTTGTAATTGGACCACTCTGCCATACTCTTGGAGCACTACCCATAACAGATTTTATACCCCAAACGTGTGCATAGTTTGAAATATCACCCCCACTTATACCTTCATAACCAATAAGGGATGTCAAATATCTTTCAATCTGGGAATCTCGTACTTCATTTTTTATCATACTTGTTCCACTTTTAGACCAGCCGACAAAATCTATCAAGCCTCTTAAGTATAAACCATAACCTTTACCGCCTTTACCACCATATGATTTCATATCAATAGTGTTATAAGAATCAACTTCTGTCATGGAACCAGATATATGATATGTATCCATAAGATAATATGCAAGTTGATCAAATGCTAAAGTAAAATAATTATCTGATATTTCATCAACCAAAAAATGACATTCATAGCCATTTTCTGACCTACAATCAGGACTCGCAGCTCTTCCCTTTAAATGTTGGACCTCATCTGCAACTTGTTGCGCAACTCTTTGCTCTGTTGCATATCTAACTCTTCTACAAGTTAAATCTTCACCGGAAGGTTCGTCGAAATGCAAATACTTCCAATCATAATAATTTTCGTATGCACATTCACCCTCATATTTAAATCTATATTTAATATTTTCATCAATTACCGGCATTTTTTCCTTTTTGACATCTCCGCCATCACCAGCATCAGTACCTTCTTTTACGATTGTGAATGGCATACCTTTTAACATATATTTGAATTGAGCCGGAGAAAATTTTCTTATACCCTTTTCATCACCATAATACCCTCTATCTCTAGGGGCACCATCAATTCTAAATCCGGTATTAGCGGTTTCTTCTGTTTCAGAAACATTACTAAAATCAAATCCGCCGGCACCAGAGCCAACTAATTGGACTTTGTATAAACCAATTTTTCTAGGCGGTGTAAAAGAACAACCGTCACCACTATCAATAAGTCGATGTGAGTTGTAGATTTCATATCTATTGCCATAACAAACATACATTCCGTGTCTTACTTTTGATGGAAGGTTTTTTGCTCTTTTTGTTATCAATGGAGTTGCCGCAGCCAAAATTAATGATATAAAGATAAAAAATACCATCAATTCTATTAATGTAAAACCTTTTTTTGTATTGTTATTATGAAACATTAGAAATCCTCTTTATTCTGCTATTTTTCCAATTATTCTACCAGCCTATAAAAACACCCGATAAAACGGTACCGCCGGTATACATTTCAACTCCTGACGAGTATAAGGAATTAAAATAATCCCTCACTTCAGAACAAACTTCTTCATCCAAATGCAAAGTCATAGTTTCATACGGGTCAAAAGAAGTGATTTGTACATCAGTTCCAACATTAAATGTCAATTGCTTATTAATATTTGGTTCATACCCTCTATAACATTTATTGCGTGTAGAATTAACCGCAACTACGTTAAAGAAAGACGCACCAACCGGTGGGTTGAATTTACAACTCGTAACACTCGTATAAGGGGTTTCAATACCATCTTTATTGTATTTTTCCCAATACGTACCTCTGTAAACACATTCATAATATCCATGAATGTTTTCTTGTACTTTGGTTTTTGGCTTCACAGTTATTACTTTTGTAGCTACCGCAAAAAGTATAGAAATAATAGCCATTACAACAAGTGCTTCAACAAGTGAGAATCCTTTTTTTACCATGAGATTACTACACCTCCTCGATTACCTGGGGTATTTCTTTGACCACAAAATTCTTTAGTTGTAATTTGACCATCAAAACATCTTTTTGGAACAGTGATAAGTTCTCCTCTAGCAGAAAGAGCTGGATCATAATTGCCTGTCGGCACCTCATCATTCCAGTAGAATTGATAATTATCAGAATAATATGACATTCTAGTGTAAAGCCCATGAGAACCCGCTCCAGAAAGACCAGGTATTAAACTTGGCTGAGAATTAATATAACTTGTATATCCCATGTTATTTGCCAACATGAGTTCAGGTTTTTGAGCTTGAAAAGCATCCGGATAATATTTTCTTGGGAATGGCATATCTTTATCTCTCTCAACCTCTAATGTTTCTTCAGTAACTCCGGAATCTTCTCCTGAAGTAGCACTAACAAATTCTTTCCAATCACCGGCGCTTGTTCGAGTCGAAATTTGAGAAACATTACGACCAACAGTATGATTATCAAAAGCTGGCACCATTTTAATTTCGTTACTTGGCATTTTTTCTGTTATAACTCTTGTAACATTCCCAGGTTTACCTGCCAATCCAAATTTTGCATTTATAGCATTGGTTCTATAAGAATATCCTATACGTTCTGGAAAACGTGTTATTTTTCCAATAATTACAGGCTTGCCATCCAGATTATTACATCCAGTACCACCTTTCTGTCCATTTATAAACATCGCAGTTGTTACATCACCTGCACTATACTTACCAACAAAGTCATTTTTTTCTATAAACTTACTTGCACCATGTTCCAATGTCAGATATTGTGATGCTCCATTTTTACCATTTATTGGTCTACCAGTTCCATCAATTTTACCATCAGTACCACTTTCAGTTGCTTTAATCGAAAATGTTTTTCCACCAACAGTCAACGCAGTCCTTTCTTGCGAAATATCGTATTTCACATTAACATTTTTTGTTACAACCTCTCCAGTCTTGTTCCATTGAGAATCTAATACTGTACTTATAATATAAGGCATTCCGTCACCCGAATTTCCACCCTTAGCTTCAAATTTTTCTATACACTTGACAGGACAGGTTTTTGAATCAAGCGGAGTGCATAAATTCTTACAATCAGTGTAATCAGGAGATGATTTTGAAAAAGATTTCAACCTAACATTACAAGCAGCTTCTCCAGAAGAGCCAATTGGTGGAATTACAGTATATTTTACAACATGTCCATCCTTCCATATAGAAGACCATTTGCCTCTAACCCAATTAGGAACTTTTTCTTTATCATTAATTGTACTTGCAAAGTTTTCATCCGTTGGTATAAAACCTACGGCACCAGTACTAGCTTCTTCAATAGTCGGTCTTACAAGACCTTTTGCTCCCATACCACCGGCACCTACGGCTTGGAGAACGTATGAATTTGCTTTTGGCAATCTTATAAAACACGCATTATCTCTTACGTAAGCAATAACTTTATCCGGATCCGCATCATCAGCTGCCGGCTCATCACCAGCTTTTATAAGTTTTCCACCTTTATTTTCACCATTATCAGAAACCCAAGCTTGAACTTGATCATCTATCCACAAACATTCTATCGTTCCGTGTGGGGATTTAACCTTGCCAGGGGTCTTTTTGCCGGGAGCTATCAAAGGAATACTAAGAGCTCCAACCAAACCTATAATTACAAGTGTTATAAGGATTTCAGCCAATGTGAAACCTCTTGTCCAGCTTCTTCTTATTTTTTTAATAATTAGCATATAAAGATATCTCCAGTACGACACAATAATTATATATTAGTGCTTAAATATATAATAACATATATACTCAAATTTGTAAACATGTAACACGCACATTATCAACATTAAATAGAATTCTTTTACATGTATCATAAAAAAAAGAGAAAGACACGTAAAGCACCTTCCTCTTTTACACATTTTTATATTTATTTCTAGTATGTCATTTGCCAATTGTCGTTCAAAATCTTACCGAAGCAACCGTGAAGATTCTTGGCACCAGCTTGCAAGCAACCTTCCTTATATAGCGCTTCTCTTGTTGTTTTAGATAGTGGCAAATTATCTGCATAATTAGTTAAACTCGCAAGTTTATCATCAATTACACCATTATCATATACATACATTACAAACAAATCTCTACCCAAAATATTCGGTTTTTTCTGACCGTTTACGTCCACCAAAAACCATATATGACCATCATCTTCTTTACGAGGACAAATAGTAGCACCTTCTGCTAGTTGATAACAATTTTTTGAACCTTTTCCTTCCCAGCTTGCAGTTCTATTCATTTTAGTATATTTTTCTGCCATACAAGGAACAGCATTTGTTTCACATTTTTGGGTTACATTGAAATAAGTTTTCACAAAAGTTTTTAAAGCTTCTGTATCATTAAAACCGGCTTCTTTTAAATCAACAGAATTATTATCTGTCTTGTACATTGTTAAAGCCTGTGATAATTCACTATAAACCTTGTTTAACGCTGTAACATATGATTTTTTATCAAAGTTAGCCTTCAACCCCGGAAGTGTCATTGCTGCTATTAGTCCGACAATACCTAATGTTATCAAGACTTCAGCCAAAGTAAAACCTTTTTTAAACTTTACATTCTTTTTTCCAAAAATCATAAAACTCTCCATAATAAATTAGTTATACATACATTTTTATTATAACATATATAACAAAAAGCACAAGAGTTATATATACTTTGCAGTTTTAGAATACTTACATTCTTTCAATCGGTCAACACTACCACTAAAGACGACTTCTCCACCGGCTTCGCCACCTTCCGGTCCCATATCGATTATATAATCAGCATTTTTTATTACATCCAAGTCGTGTTCGATTACAATAACCGTTGCGCCGTTATCAATAAGTTTTTGGAACACTAGAAGAAGTGTTCTAACGTCTTTCGGATGAAGTCCAATTGTAGGTTCATCAAACACAAAAACAGAATCTGACTGTGATTTTCTCATCTCGCTTGCTAGTTTTAGCCTTTGAGCTTCGCCACCCGAAAGGCTCGGAGTATCTTCTCCAAGAGTTAGATATCCCAGTCCCAAATCTTTTAATGTTTCTAGTCGCTGTTTCACAAGATTCAAGTCTTTACAAACATCAATAGCTTTTTCTACGTCCATCGACATCAATTCTGCTAAAGAAAATCCGTTGAATTTAATATTATCCACGGCTTTTGAGTACCTTGAGCCGTTGCATTCCGGACAAGGAATATCAACATCCGGTAAAAATTGTACGTCAAGATTGATTTCACCGGTTCCATCACAAACAGGACATCTTAATTTCCCTGT
Source organism: uncultured Candidatus Melainabacteria bacterium (assembly GCA_934754425.1). GTDB lineage: Bacteria > Cyanobacteriota > Vampirovibrionia > Gastranaerophilales > Gastranaerophilaceae > CAG-196. Next base: position 124,626 of record CAKVIN010000002.1, read on the forward strand.
ATTATAAGAAAAATCTCCGGCTTTGTATCCAAGTTCTTTCGCTTTCGGATTTTTGGCATAAACTTTTCTTAATTCATCATGAATATTAGCGTAAGTTCCGACTGTTGAACGAACATTTATACCAATTGGAGTTGCATCAATAAGTTTTACGAACTTTATTCCTTCGGCTTCTATTCTCTCAATATATTCAGGCATTTTTTTATTTGAAGTAATTGATTCTATAGCAGGAACAAGGCTTTCCAACACCATAGTAGTTTTTCCGGAACCCGACACTCCTGTTACGACAGTTAATTTACCTTTTGGGATATCAACTTTTAAAGGTTTTACAGTATGAATTTGTTTTGTTTCTAAATGTATTTTTCCGTTTTCAAAAAGATTTTCTTCCGCCGATTTTTTACGAATCAGCGTATCTTCTTTTCCGGATAGGAAACCACCAATAATTGACTTGTTATTATTTTCCAATTCTTCAACAGAACCTTGTGCGACTATAAATCCACCTTCTGCGCCGGCTTTTGGTCCCATTTCAATTATATAATCTGATTCTTGCAGAATTTGTGTATCATGATCAACAAGAATCACAGAATTTCCATCCGCCACCAAATCCTGAATTACACCATTTAAACCAACTATATTTGAAGGATGAAGCCCAATAGAAGGTTCATCTAATACATACAAAACTCCAGTCGTACGATTTCTGACGGCACGAGCCAATTGCATACGTTGTCTTTCTCCAGTAGAAAGTGTTGAAGCTGCTCTATCAAGCGTAAGATAGCTCAAACCTAAATCCATAAGTCTTTTTGCTACGGTCAAAAACGATTCACAAATACTTTCAGCCATTGGACGCATTTCTTGTGGAAGCGAAGTTGGAACACCCTTAACCCATTCAACTAAATCTACAAGTGTCATTGTGCAAGCTTCATCGAGAGATATTCCTCGTAATTTTGGTAAACGAGCTTTTTCGGATAATCGTGTGCCGTGACAATCAGGACAAATGTCTTGTTTCAAAAACTTTTCAACACGCTTCATACTTTTTTCGTCTTTGACTTTTGACAAAGCATTTTCGACAGTATAAACCGCATTATAGTATGTAAAATCCAATTCGCCGGCTTGGTTCGTATTTTTTGCCTTATAAAAAATATGTTTTTTCTCTGCCGGCCCGTGGTAAACAATATCTTTTTCTTTTTCTGTCAAATCTTTAAACGGAATATTTGTTCTAACTCCCATTTCTCGACAAACATCCGTCATTAAAGACCACATCAATGTTCCCCAAGGTGCAACAGCGCCTTCATCTATCGTTAAAGATTCATCCGGCACAAGAGTTGATTCGTCAACAGTTCTCACAATTCCAGTTCCGCCACAAGTTTTGCACGCACCTTGACTATTAAATGCGAGTTCTTCGGCTGATGGTGCGTAGAAATGTGTATTACATACCGGACAAACAAGTTCTTGTTCCGCAGCTACTTCAAGAGTTGGTTTATGATAATGCCCGTTTGGACAACAATGTTCTGCAAGTCTTGAAAACATTAGTCTCAAGCTATTTAGCAATTCTGTTCCTGTTCCAAAAGTGCTTCTTATCCCTGGGACTGCCGGTCTTTGATGTAAAGCAAGAGCCGCAGGAACATAAAGGATTTCGTCTACAAGAGCTTTTTCTGATTGTGTCATCCTGCGTCTTGTGTACGTAGAAAGAGCTTCAAGATATCTTCTTGAGCCTTCTGAATACAAAACTCCGAGAGCAAGTGATGATTTTCCTGAGCCGGAAACACCTGCAATACCAACAATTTTATTTAATGGGATATCAACATCAATATTTTTTAAATTATGAACTCTTGCACCACGAACTTTAATTTTATCAACCATAATATTATATTGCCATAGAAGTTATATCTGTATAAGCTGAAACAAGTCTGTTACGAACTTGAATAGCCATTTGCATACTTAAAGATGCTTTTTCTGCTGCAATCATAGCGTCATGGATACTTGTTGAACCACCTCTTGCAATATCTTCTTGCATTTTATCAGCTGTAATTTTAGCGTCATTAACTGCATTCAAGCTATTTGTAAAAGCGTTTCCCATATTAGATGCGAAATTGCCCAAACCAACAGGATCTGCTTTATCTTTTATCGGTTGAGATTTTGTTGCATTATCCAATGCTTCTTCAAATGAAGTTTTTTCAACATCAAAAGAAGCATTGCCTTGAAGATATTTGTTATAATCATCAATAGCATTTAAGTTATAACTTGTATTAAATTGTGTTATTCCTGTTGTAAATTCCATTTTTATTACTCCTTTGAGAAAGTATTTTATAAGATAGATTTTTTAAACAACTTTCCACTTTCCACTTTCAATTTTCAACTATCCTATGCCTCTAATCCTCTCTTTAAATGTTCATTGCTGTTTGCATCATTGTTTTGACGTTTTCTGCAACTGTTGCGTTGGCTTCATATGCTTTTGATGCTGAAATCATACCAACCATTTCTTCTACGAGGTTAATGTTTGGTAAATCAACATACCCTTCCTCATCCGCATCCGGATGTGATGGGTCATAAACTGTTTTTACCCCATTTTCTGCTTCATAGATTTCATCAACCCTAACACCACCTGTTACCATACCATTGTTAAGTGATACATTTGCATTAATTAACATATTGCCGGTTTTAGGGTCAAATTGAGCATCCGGACTGTTTGAAGCAAAATTTGAATAACCTCTGTTCAAACTATCCTCGTAAATTGTTCTAAAAGACACATCTTTTTTTACATAAACACCTTTTGAACCGTCTGCTTGGCGAGTTGTGTTTATGTTCGCAATATTACTTGCAACTGTATCCATTTTTATTCTTTGTGCTGTCATGCCGGAACCGGCAATATCAAATATGTTAAAACTCATAATTTACCTTTACTTTTTATTTATAGAACTACTAGCCCCCACCCTAGCCCTCCCCCTATAAAGGGAGGGAACGTGCCCTACTTGAAAGTATATTTTCCAAATTTTTTAAAACAACTTTCCACTTTCAATTTTCCACTTTCCACTTATAAATTGTCTACGTGCGTTATTCTATTGTCATAAGTCCTGTAGTTCCACTTTGAGGCGGAGCCTGTAGTATCAATACCATCCAGTAGTTTCACCTAGCAGCCGACCCAATGTCTACGTGCGTAGCACTATTGTCCTCGTATTGCTTCGGATATTGATGAAAATTGTCTTCTTTCCAAGTTTGAAAGCACAGTGTATCTTGTACCTGTTTTAGACAAATCCATCATTTCTCTTTCAAGTTCTACGTTATTACCTGTCGAGTTCGTTCCGCTATAGATATCAGTTACTACTTGCGGTCTGAATTCTGACATCGTACTAGATTGAAGATAAGCTTTTTCTTGTAGAGTTGGAGTTCTGTATGTGTGAATATCACCCGTGAACACATCAACCATTGGCGGCTTATATTCAATGCTATTTTGACCTTTGATATAATCTTTAAGGTCTTCTTTTTGCATAATCTCAGAAAGCTGGCTTTCGAACGCTACTTCTTTTCTTTGAAAATCCGGAGTCATTACGTTTGCAATATTAGAAGCAATCGCATGTTGCCTGTCCATCAAGCCATCCATACCAAGTTTTGTAATTTCTATCGTTCTGTTACTGATTAAATCCATTTTTTGCAACCTCCAATTAGACTTTCATTAATGATAAATCCCAAATTTTATTAGAAATTCTGTATCTTTATCATTAGAATGGTCCAATTTAATTTGCCCCATTTGCTCTTCGATTGATTTTTTGCAAATACTTAACCCAAGCCCTGAACCTGTTGCTTTTGTTGTAACACCTTTTTCGAAAATAGTATCAGGATTTTCGATTTTTTGCGCATTATTGATAACTCTTATTGCAACAAATTCCCCTCTTTTTTCTACTTTGATTTTAATATACTTACCATTTTCAAGAACTTCTTCTGTATTAAATGCTTCTACGGCGTTTTTAACCAAGTTTACAAGAGCAGATACTAAAGCATTTTCGTCTGCCAAAATTTTTAGATTTAGTTTGTTATCAACAATATATTCAATATTTTTGCATTCAAAGTATACTTTTGTCAAATCTTCTACAATGCTTACGATATCTTTAATAGAGCAAACACTCATCTGTTTTGCTTGAGTAGATTTTAGAGCTAATAAAGAATTGTTAGCCATTTTTATAGCTCGAGCAATGTTATTAGTAGCATTCAATATTGTTTCATCTTGAATTTCATTTTTTGCACAATATTTTTTTATAATTTCACTATATAAATCACAAATAGAAAGCTGATTCTTAATTTCGTGAGAGATTTCTCTAACATCCGGAAGATAACCTGCAGGTTTTATTTGATATTCTGCAAAACCTAAGACTGCATCTTTTGTAGCTTCATCCAGATTTTCAGTAAGACGTCTGATAGAAGAGTTTAAAAGTATGTTATCACGTCTATCCGGTCTGAATGTTTCTTGAAACTTTTTGATATCAATAATAGAATTTCTGTTTATAATATCAAGCGCTTCATCTTGGAGTTTTGAGTTATAGATAGCATAATATCTTACGTAGTTTTTATTATCAGTTTTATTATCCCAAATAATAATTGATACGTATCTGTGAGTCATTGTACAAATAAATTCTGTTTCTGCCCAGACTTTTTCTCTTAAATTTTCGCTTTCGTCTGAAAAATCGTAGGATTCGATATCAGAAAAATCTAAGCGCTTTATTAAACCTAAAAGCCCGTTTCTGTTAATTATTCTATGTAAAACAACTCCGTTCTCAGGATTGTCGAGTAAAGGTTCAAGAGCAGCACGCACCATACTTCTCAAAGTTTGTTTGGTAATAACCTTGTTTTCTTGAGAGTTAATAAGTTCTCTTAAATAATTTTGCTGTCTTACAATCTTTTTCACTTTAACTTACCTTTTTTAGCCCATTAAATCCTTTAAAATGAACTTAACGACTTAACGACTTAAAGACGTTTTTTTATACTGCCATTTTAACTTTCTTTGTCAAAAATCCGTTATTGATAGCATACAAAACTGCTTGTGTTCTATCATTAACTTGAAGCTTTTGGAAAATATTATTAACGTGTGTTTTCACTGTAGTTTCAGAAATAAATAATTTGTTAGCAACACCTTTGTATGTAATACCTTGAGTCAAAAGTTCCAAAACCTCTTCTTCTCTTTGAGTTAAATAATCAAGCAAATTTTCTTCTTGCTGTGCTTCTTTTGCTTTTGCTTCTTCTTTAAAGGATTGTTGGAAGTATTCAAAAAATCTTGAAGAAAGTGCAAGCGGAAGATAAATTTTGCCATTCAAAACTTCTTCTATTGCATAAATAAGTTGAGCGGAAGCCATAGTTTTTAAAACATAACCTCTAGCACCTATTTTCATAGCTCTAAAAATTAAATCAGCATCATCATATCCTGAAAGTGCCAAAACTTTTGTTCCTAAATCAAGTTTTGCAATGTCCAAAATAGCTTGCAAACCATCACGTTCAGGCATATTCATATCAAGTAAAACTACATCCGGTTGATATTTTTTGATTAAATTTAAACCTACAGTAACATTTGTAGCTATACCAACTACATCAAAAGTACCTTCCAAATTCAGCAATTCTCTAATTCCTGCTAAGTGTTCATAATTATCGTCAATTAACAACACCTTGGATTTTTTCTTAAACTCTCGTCTCATACTCTCTTCTCCCCTATCATTTAAAATTAGTATATTTATTTCTTTTCTACATTATATATATTACCCCTCAATAGAGGATGTTTTCATCAACAAGATGATTAATTTTAGTACATTTGAGGTAGATTAAAAGATATAGACCACATGGTCTATGAAAAGATAGAAGTCAATAATTATACGTAATTTTTCATCGCCAGACTCTACATGATTTAGAATAAAAAGTGTAGACAGTATAGAGGATTGTCATACGTATGAGGTAATTTAAAAGTAGCATTGACAAAAATTTCTCACAAAAAAGCTTGCAAAAAAAATATATTTTTAAGCAAGCTTTGATATAATTCTATAAACTTATTCTACCCAAAAAGTAAAAACATTTCATTATAAAAACGCAAGAAAAATATTATTAATATAAACAAAATCATCAAAAATATTGCTTGTGGAGATTTCCAATCAAAGTATTCGTGAGTATGAAAAACCCTGTTCTGGTATGTTTCAATAACATGAACCAAATAAATCACATTAAAAAATATCAAATAGCAAGGAAATGTAACCGGATCAAAAGTCAAATCCACATTAAACATCTTAGATGTATATTTTTGTATAATTCTAAGAACACGATATGATAATGCAATATAAATTATACATTGTAATATTGAAAATATGAATAAAAATACAGCTTGTTTTACAAAAAAGAATAAATAAAATCCACCATTCACCGCCAACAAAGCAACTAACCAGTTAAGTTTTATCGTGTCCTTCTTATTATCTTCTACAAGATTATTTATAGCTTTTCCATTTATAAAAAACCATATTGTAGAAAAAAATCCGATGGTTAAAACATCAATCACCAAAAACGGAGCAAGTTCCTTGAATTTAATATTAGGCAATTCCGGTTCTTTGAATAAAGCATCACAATTTTCGCATTTTATTGCATTTCTATCTATCAAATTACCACAAAACGGACAATTAATTTGTTCAGTCATTACAAACTCTCTCTCTTTAAACACTCATCAATGTGTTCATTATAACATATCATAATATTTTTGCACAGTAAGCCTCTATCGGACATTCAGAACACTTTGGTTTAGTCGGCTTACAAATATTTTGCCCATGCGTAACCATAAGAGTATTAATATCTATCCAATATTTTTGAGGCAATTTTTCTCTTAGGGCAAACTCTGTTTCTTCCGGATTTTTAGTGCAAACATAACCCAAGCGATTAAAAATCCGATGCACATGGACATCAACACAAATAGCAGGTTTATTAAACCCTTGTGACAAAACAAGATTGGCGGTCTTTCTGCCCACACCATTAAATTTAACCAATTCCTCAATCGTATCAGGGACTTTACCACCTAACACTTCATCAATTTGACGAGACAATTCAATTATCTGCTTTGCTTTATTTTCATAAAATCCAACAGGATAAATTACTTTTGCTAAATCTTCCACCTTGATATTTTTCATTTCTTTTGGAGTTTTAGCCAACTCTAACATACGAAGCGTTGCCGGATAGGTGGTTTTATCGTTAGTTCTAAGACTTAATATGCAAGCAATTAAAACCAAGTATGGATCTTTAAAAGAATCCATTAATTTTACAAAATCACTTTGCGGCTGTTTTGCTTCTTTTAAAATTGATACAATTTGGTCAATCATAATTTAATTATAATACAATTTTTTTAAATAATTTAGTCCTTACTATCTTAAATATTTTAGTGTTGCGATTGCTTCTTGAACGCAAGAAATTAAATATGTAACAAATTGTAAATATTTTATCAAAAATCCTAAAGTTTTTTGAAAATAATCCGTAAATATACATGTAAGATATAGGACGTAAATGAGATTTAAAACGGTTTAGTATTATGGGTATTGATTTTTCTAAATTTTCAAAAGATTTCAAAGCGAAATTTGAGGCTGCAGCGGCAGACAAAAAAGTTTCGCTCAAAGAATTTAATACTTTTAGCCAACAAGACCAAGCTACACTAACGGCTTTACTTAATAACGACCCCGATGCTTTAGGAAACATAGTCGTTGTTAATGCCGAGTACAAAAGTAACAATGGCGGAATTTTTGAAACGTATTTAGGACAAAGCTCAAATGGTTTAATCAAAATTAGTGATGAAGCCAAAAGTAAATACAAAGGTGCGGTTGACGGTTGGATTGAAAATGGTGAATTCACGCTCCGTGATGCAGCGCATAAACCAATCAAAAATGCTGACGGTACAGATGTAAAATTTGTTCTTAAAGAAAAAGCCGACACAAATTTCCGCTTACCTTTAGGTAGCGAAACGGTTAGAAAAGAAGTGCGCAAATTTATGGTATCACTTCTTAAAGAAGCTTATGACAAAAAAGAAAATGAATTCAAGGA
>CAKVIN010000003.1 GCA_934754425.1 uncultured Candidatus Melainabacteria bacterium
AGAGGGGTGTCCGAGAGGTTTAAGGTGCAATCTTGGAAAGGTTGTGTGGGAGCAATTCCACCGTGGGTTCGAATCCCATCCCCTCTGTATTTTAAAATAATTGGTTGTTTAAAGAATTTAATAGAAAAAAAGTCAGACAATAATAGCAAAGATGTCTGACTTTTTTGTTTTGTATTGTTTTGTTTCGTTCACACTTGATAAAAGAAAATTAATTAAACTGTTTTCTTGTTCTTATCTTTATCTTCGTCGTTCTTATTCGCTCCAGATGTTCCTTTTGCGTTGCCGTTTTCAGCTGCAGGAGTTTTTGCCGGATTGTTATTATCACCATTCAGAGCTGCTGCAGAGCCTTCATCAAGTTCAGAAGCAACAGCATCCGGATCGCTTAAATCTTCAGGCATTGCTATTTCCATATCACTAACAACATCCATTTGACCTTGATAAATATCAATAGATTCGTCATAAATGTCGTTTGTTGCGATATTAAGTTCTTGAGCATCTTTTCTCAGATTGATTTCCGTACCGACTTCGCCAGCCCATTGATATTGTTGTGTAGCTCCGATACCACTCATTGCTGCGCCAGCAGCACCCATACCCGCAAATGCCCAAGCCCAAGCTGTGAAAATACCTCCTGATGCAGCAAATTTTCCGGCTTGAAGAGCTGCTTTTGTGCCGGAAGCGGCATTAAGAGTTTGTGCACCCGCTTCTACATAACACATTGTTCTTGTAGCATCATCGAAGCTTTCAGCATAATCTGTTAACCCTTGTACTTCTGCAACGGTTGTAGCAGCGTCATCATAATTTGCTTGATATGTACCCATATCTTCATATAGTTCAGCGACTTGGTCCGTAGCTTCTCCTTGAGTGTCGGCAATATCAATTCCTAATTGTTTCATTATTGGAACAAGTTCTTTTAGTAATTCTTTTTCGTCATCTGTTAGAGGTTCGCCTGATTCTACTTTTGCCATCAAAGCTTCATAACTTGCTCTATAAACATCATATTCTGATTTTTTATCTTCAATTTCTCCATTTGCATCTTCATTTGCTATTTGTGCTTCATCAGAAAGAGCTTCTACTTCATCACGTGCGCTTTGCATATCGCTTTGGGCTTCTCCTAATGCTGCACTTGCGTTATTCATTTCATCTTGCAAATCATCACAAGCTTCTTTTTCATCTTTATTAGGTTTTTTTGCTTGGTAAGCCGTACCAGTGGCAAGAGCTAAAGGAGCTGTAATGATAAAGCCAACATTTTTGCCTGCGCTTTGTACGTTATTAATAGCTTTTGTTTGTGCAGCAGCAGCCCCTGTTGTAGCTTTTTCTGCAGCTTTAGCACCAGCTTTTGCTGCTGCATTTTGCACAAATCCTGCAGATACTGCATTGCCAACTTTTGTTCCTAAAGAATTTGCAATTTTAGAACCAACTGTACTAGCTAAACTCCCTGCAACACCACTAGCCAAATCAATTCCGGCTCTTAGTTTAGACCCTCCTGTATTCCCACTAAAACCGGTTTTTTCTTTAGCTTGGTCTCTACCATTCATTTTAGCTGTTGAAAAATCGTCGTCTTCTATTTCGTACGCATTTTCATCCTTTAAAGCTGTTGCTTTCCAATTTTTTAATTCATTATTCCAAGTCTGAGTAATCTCGCCCATATCTTTTGCTGAGATTCCCATTGTATTGTTGCCATAGTTGTAGTTATACCAACATTTATAGGCATATGATTGTGAATTAATTGCATTGCTAAGGTTGAATGAATCTTGAATAGCCATAAGTCCTCCGGAATTTCGTTGTTTTAATATTAATTACGGCATTTTTTTGAAAAACTTTAGCTATTTTTATGAAATGTTTACAAATATTTACATTCGTGGCTGAAATAATTGTGGTTGAAAATCTTTTATAAGTTTATATGTTATATAATACTTTTTTTCAATCTTTCAGAACGGTTTTCGCTCAACAAGTTCTTAAGTTTCATAATTGCTTGTGCGTGAAGCTGAGAAATACGTGATTCTGATACATTAATAGCTTCACCTATTTCTTTTAGTGTCATGTTTTCATGATAATAAAGAACCATGATAGTTCTTTCTCTTTCCGGTAACCTTTTCAAAGCATTCTCCAATTCAGATTTTACGTCTTTTTCTTCTAGTTCTTCGTGTGGAGCAAGATTATTTTTATCTTGAATTGTGTCAATAATCTCAATATCTCCGTCGTTTGAACCTTTTTTGTCATATATTGAAGTAATGGTTGTATCATCGGATAGAATTTGTTCTACTTTTTCTCGTTCTACTCCTAAATAATTGGCGATTTCAGTATTTGTTGCAGCACGACCAAATTGTTTTTTTAGAATATCTTGTGCTTCTTTAACATCTTTGATTTTTCTTCTTACGCTTCTTGGTAAGAAATCTTGAGAACGAATTTTATCAATAATATTCCCTCTGATTCTTACTAATGCATAGGTTTCAAATCTTGCGCCCATTTTTGGAGTAAATTTTTCTACTGCATCTATCAAACCTTCTACACCGTAGCTTGTGATGTCTTCAAATGAAAATGTCGGTGGAAGCGCAACTTTCACACGACCTACTACGTATTTTGTAAGATAAATGTATTGAAGTATTAGAGCATCTCTTAGTTCTTTGTTTTCATGGTCATCAAAATATCGAGTCCACATTTCTGTCAACTCTTCATTCGTTACTCTTCTTATTTTATTATATGATGATGTTTCTTGTTCCATCCCTTTGCCCTAAAACATGTCTCCTATTATTGTAACTTTTTATTAAGAAAAAGATATCATTTATATAGATGAAATGTTTAGTTTTGTAACAATTTTTTAAAACGATGAAATTGAACGAAAAATAAATATTTATTATATATGAGGTATATATAAGATGTCAGATGCAATGATTAACAACAAAATATATTCAAACCTTGATAAAACAATGTCTATTGCTTCAAGCGAAGCAAAGGACGTTAAATCTTCATCTGATTGTATCTGGAATAAAGAAGGTCAAAATAATTCCAATAATGAAGTTAACCAAAGAGTTTCTTCTGAAATTGATAAAATATTAGCAGAAATTTGTAAAAAATATGAAAAATACGGTTTAACAGTAGAACAATTAAAACAAAATCCTGCTATTCAATATGTGTGCCATGCTAAAGAAGAAAATTTAGCAAAAATGCCTCAAGATAAAAAAGAAAATGCTATAAAAATGTACAAGGAAGCTTTAGATGCTGCTATCAAGGATTCTATAAAAAATGGAAAAATTGATATAAAAAATGTTGCAAAATTAAGCAATGATTATTTTATAGCTTTAGCTACAGATTGGTCAATAGATGGTTTTAAAGAAGCTCAAAATAAGCCAGGTGTTAAACATTCTTTAATGCAAAGATTGATTGCATCAGGTTGTTTACCTAAAAACGCTACTATTAAAAATACTTCACCGGAAAAATTAAAAGTAGCAGTAGAAAAGTTTTACAAAAAGGTTTTAGCTAATGATATTAAAACATTAAGATATAAAAAGACTGAAAATGGTCATAAAGAAGGCGAACTATTATCCCAAGAAGATAAAGCAAAAACTCAATTACAAACTTTTGGTAGATTATTAGTTAATTCTTCACCGGAAGAAAAGCAATATTTTGTAGATGCTTTAAAACATTTGTATAATGAAAATAAGCTACAAGGTGTAGAGGCTATTTTTAGCTCTTGCTCAAGTGAAAAAGAAACACAACTTGTTGCTGCAAAAATGACTGACCCTGCAACTTTTAAGGGTATCGCAACAACAGCTGATCCTAATGGAAAATATTTAGATAAAGATGAAGCAGCTAAACTTTATGAAACAGCAGTTTCAAAACAAACAGAAGAAAACAGAGAAATTTCTCATGCTAAGTCTAAAGAAGCTTATAAAGAATGGTTTACACAAAATGGCGAAGCTTTAAAAACAGTTCAAGATAAAATAGAAAAAGCTAAAGCAGAAGGTGTTGAACCAAAATTAACAGAAGCAGAAGAAAATCTTTTAAGAGAATATCATAATTTTGTTGAAGCTGGTCAAGTCGGTGAAATGACCGGTACGTTCTTAAACGATAAACTTTCTAATATGTTTAAGGAAGCTCATTTAGCAGAATTAAACAGAGATGCGTATGAATTGCCTAGTTATAAAGATGTTTTGAATTCTGTTAATGAATACGTTGAAAATAACCCAGAAACTTTTAATACAGAAGTTAAAGAACAATTCAACAACGCAATAGACAAAGCTACTAATGGAAATTATTCAACAGTAAAAAGCGGTAGTGATGCTCCAATGACACCTCCGACTAAACGCACTGAAGATTCTGCTTCTAATAATGCAGCAATTGGTTTTACTACAAAAAAACCGGAAAATCCTAATAGAGTACCGGAATTAAAATCTCAACTTGTTTCAACAGAAGAAAAACAAACATTCAGAGTTGAAAAGACAACTACAAAACCGCAAGAATTATCTTCTAGTGCTCAAATAAGAGAAAAATTTGAAAGTGCAAATACAAATCAAGATAAATTGAAATTGATTTCTACATATTTTGATAAATCACCATTGTTGAAACAAGCTTTAGAAAAATATGTTTCTAACATAACAAAACCTTTAAATATTTTAAACTCATTACCATCTTCAGCAAGAAAATATTTAGCACATAAATTAGTGTTAAATGGTAGTTTAGAAGAAGATGATATTCAAAAATTAAATCTTTCATTTGGAGAAAAACAAATATTATTGGAAACTTATAAAAAAACTCAAAAAACAAGAGAAGAAGTTTAATTTAATATTATTACTTGATTTATGAGTGCCACGATTAAAAAAAATCGTGGCACTTTACAATTGTTAATAAAAAGAGCAATTTTTGACCAAAAAATAACTTTATATATATAGCGAGGAAAAATTATGAGCTTTTTGAGTGGTATTAAAAATTTCATAAAAACAGAAATCCTTGGTGTCAATGAAACTGACACTAATACTCAAGTTGGCAATAAAAAAGCTCCAAATGCTGTAATTGAATGTAAAACAGAAGCTCCTGTAGATAAATTAGAAAAGAAATCAACTCAAACAACACAATCAAATCAACCACAGAAGGGTATGAGTAGAAAAGCAATGGAAGCAACGATTGAAAATACTCCAAGTGAGCATATTAATATTAAAAAAATGTTGAAAAACGGTTTGATTGAAAAAGTTACCGGCATGACAAAAGCTGATTTTGAAAAACTTACTCCGCAACAGAAAAACCAAATTGTTACAGCTATTAAAACATCTGTTATTAAATTTGATGAATTAATAAAAGAAGGTAAGTTCTCTAATAAAGCAAATCCGGAAGAAATTGTTACTACTTTTGCACAGATTTTATCAGAAGCATTAAAAAGTGGCGATTTTAAGGATGTCAAAGATTTTGAAAAAGAAATGGGTGATGTTACAAAAGAATTTGGTAAGGATTTTGATAAAAAATCAAGAAAAGAACAAAGACGTATTTTAAAAGAACATAGACTTGCTGATGAACAACAAATGTTAGCAGAGCTTAATGATGCAAAAAAATTGCCAAAAGCTAAAAGAATTGCTGCAGAAGCTCGTATTCGCAGAAGATACATGCATTTAAGAAGAGGACGCTTTGTTGATATAACTGCTCAATATGATTCTAAAACAGCAGTTCATTCTCTTGTAATCTTAAATTCAAAAGACATGCAATATGGTGCAAAAACAATTCTTGCAACAAGATGCGATGCTATAGAAAAAACAAAAACTGCTGATTATGTAACATTTTCTGTTACAAAAGATTTGATTTCTGACTTTAAAGAAGTCGGTGATGAAGTTAAAAGCGAATCGTTAGAAGGATGTACACAGACATTCATGGAACAAAAATCTGCAGGAGCAGTTAAGGCTTTTCAAGCAGATTATATAAAAGATAGAGATATGTATGAAGCTGCATTGGCTAAGCAAAAACGTGGTGAGGCTTTAACTTCAGAAGAAAAAGCTTTGTTGAGTTCAATGCGACCGGAATACTATACTGCAACTGCTAAAGGTATTGGTGCCGGTGCTATAAACAACGTAAATATGACAAATGATGAAAAAGCGGAATTTATTACAAAATGGGATAATGATGCTAAAAAGTATTCAGATTATAAAACTGTTACAGAACCGGTTAGAAAACAACTTGATACAAATCCGGATTTGAAGGATGTAAAAAATAAAATTGAAAGTATACGTAAAGAACAAGAAAATCTTGCTACAAAAACAAAGAATAATGAATTAAAGACAAATCAAAGAAATTATAATGAAAAAAGTTGTTATAATGCTCAAGTAGGTGTGACAAATGTTATAGAAAATCAATCTGAAACCGAAAAGAAATCAAAAAAATCAAATGTTTCAGTTGATAAAAAACAAAATAATAATAGTGTAAAAGAAAATAATCAAGACAAAATAAAAACTATGAACGCTAACACAACTGTAATTTCTAAAGAAATAGAAACAGAAGGGGTTCATAAGGCTTTGAATAAATATGGAAGCGAAGCAGTTAAAGTGATTATTGATAATCCTATGTATAAGCACTTGAGATCAACATTGATAACTGAATTACGTTCTTATGATTTAAAATCTTTACAAAAAATTTCTTCCAGCTGTTCTGATAGTGCATTTGTATTTATTTGCAGTATTGTAAACAAAGATTTTATTGTTAAGCTGAAAGAAAATAGAGAACATACAAAGGGTTTATGTTTTAATGCAGAAAAACAAATTCAAAATATAGAAGGTAAATATGAAACTGTTTAAAAATATAATATACAGCATTTTATCAATACAAGAAAAAATCTTAAGACATCAGCTCTCAAAGACATTGGGAGTAAAAAATCATTCCAATCGAAAACGCCATTATATTAACGGCTGTTCTATTGATTTAAGCACTCTTGCTGATAAAGAAAAAATGTTATTAGAAAAAGAAATAACTGATATTCTTAAAGATTGTGATTATTCACCGGAAAAGATTTTAGAATATGTAAACAGAGAAGGATGTGAAATCCATTACATCAATAATGCTTCAAAAATATTAAATTCGATTGGTGAAAATGAAGGTTTTATTTATCCGGCATTCGGCTCAAAAGCGTTGTATCTTTCTTTGGCTATCAATAAGCAAATTCAGTTTAAAACTCCGGAAATGTTTGTATTATCAAAAGGAAATATTAATAAGTATTATTTTATTTATCATTTTTATAACTGGTTTGCTTTTAAACACAATATAGCAGGCTTGGATAATGAGTCTCAAAGGCTGTTAAAAAAATATTTGTTTGAAACTTCTGACACCAAAGATTTACAGCTTGCTGATATTTATAAACTGAAAGATGCAATAAGACAGGATAAGGCTGCTATTGAATTTGTAATAAAATTGTGCAGAAATTTCGATGGCACAAAACAAGCTTTGAAAAAAATGCAAAATGAAGGTAGTGCAAAATTATAAGTATTCTTTTAACCACGAAGTTATAATTTTTGCTAAATGTTTATCATTTTTAAGTAAAAGCATTCCGTTAGATTTTGATTCTGATGTATAAGTCGCAAATGTGGACTGAGAAAATCGTTTCAGATATTCTTCGGCTTGCTTGCCGGAAGTATCTTCAGTGCCGGATATTGAAAATATATCAATGTGATTAAGGTTTGCTAAATGAACAGGAGTGTACAATCCTCTTGTGTTGACTACAGGTGATAAAAATACCATTGTTTTTGGTTTGTTGTTTATTTCATCTGTAGCAATAATAGCCGTACTTGCTCCAATATCAGAACCAACTATTGCCCAGTTATTGAAAAAAGTCGTTTTACTGTTCTCAGAAGTTACAGTCTTAATAACACTTTTTACATCATCAGGATATTTGGCAAAAGCATTATTTGTCATGTTATTCCACGACATTCTTACAAGACTTTTATTAAATACACTTTTTCCATGTCCACGCAAATCTATCATTAATACAGCATAACCGTTATTGATAAGCTCTTGTGGTAATGTATCCCACCACTGAGAAGAATATCCCAATGAATGCAATAACACTACAGTATGGTAGTCCTTTTTACCTTTAACACGGTTATATTCTAATGTAGATTTTATTGTGAATCCATCAGCTGCTTGTGTTGTATATTCTTTCTGAACAAATGGTTTTGCAGCAAATACAGGATTAAATAATAGTAGAAATAATGTTAAAATAAATATAGTCTTTTTCATATTTGCATTATATCATATTTTAATAAAAATGTAACATTCTGTAACAAAAAAGCAATTATTTAAAAAGAATATACTTTATATATATAAGAGTAAAAGCAGGAGAAATTATGTCAATAGTTCTAGATACAAATATGAAATTATTTGCAGAACAAATGAATATTTCGTCATCCAGAATGATTCAAGATTATGGTATGAAAACTGTAGATGAAATCATTGAAGCAGAAGCCGCTCAAGGTAACACTAAGGCTGTTAATTATGCTAAAGAAATGTATAGTTCTCCTGAAAAATTAATAAAAATTTTCAAACTTACTGATGTTGAGAATAAATTTGTTATATTGCATAACATGGATACAAAAACCAGAGAAATGGTTCTTCCACTATTGGATCAAGAAGATTTGGTAATGGGCCTATACTTTTTTACCCAAGATAAACTTTTGGAAATGCTTATGGATGTTGATATAGAAGAATTAGTGAGAGTGATTCAAGCGGCATTTCCATTGCAAGATATTGTTGAAATGTTTACAGAAGATGATTTAGCAGCATTTTTTCAAAATGATAAATTAGAAAAATATGATGTTATAAATCAATTAAAGGCAATGCCACCGGAAGTTATTCAAAAATTTGTTGAAGGTGTTACCGGACAACCTTCTGATGAGGTTGATTATGGAGAATTTGTAAAAAGCATAGAATCTCTTCCTCTTGATAAATACAGAGATTTTATGTCCTCTATAGATCCGGATGTCCAAAGACAATTGACTTTTCAGTTAACAAAACAAAAACCTGAATATTTAGAATTGTTTAGTAATGAAACATACGTAAATATGCTTTCAACTATGATGAAGGGTGAAATGGTTAAGCCAATGATAAACCTTGAAAAAGAAACAATGATTGACATGATTTCAATTTTACCGGAAGATTTGTTATCTATTGTTGCGGCTCAAGTCGATACAAAACAATTTGCAGAATTTTTACTTGATGATCATTTAGATTTATTGGAAGGCGCATTAATGATTTAGGAAAACTTGCCTTACGTAATAATTTTCATCATTGAGTAATTTTGATTTTAATTCCTCATACTTGTTGGTTTTTTGAAGAATTTGTGCTGCTTTTTCTCGTACAGTATATTCATTTTGAGCAATAGAACGCTCAAGAATATTTTTTAGTGTTGATTCATTTACTTGTTCGTAAAAATTTTTTAAACTTTCCAAGCACCAATAGAGTTTGAATAGTTGTTTATTTATAACATATTTTTTATCTCTAAAAATAAATTTATCTAACTCGTTTAATGCTTCGGTTGTGTATTTTACAAGAAAATTAATATAATCAGAAATAAACAGTGATTTTTTATCAAAATAAACGACACTATCTACGATTAATCTACATATATTTGCATTTATATCAATGGTAGCATCTGCAAATGTTTTTGGTGAAAATTGCATAAAATATTTGGTTACGTTTGAATTGTTAGAGATTAGTTGAAAAATTTTCATAGCAACGGCTTCACGAATTTTGCCATCACATCCTGTTAAATTGTTTAATAAAGCTTCTGCATCTTCTTTTGATTCTACGTAATCAAATTTTAATGCCGCAATTTGCTTTTGTGGTATATTTCCATTTTTTAACAATTCTAATAACTCTTGATGGTTAAATTCTTGTTCACAAAGCTCATAAGCTTGCTCAAAATTTGTGTCTAAATCTTTATAAAAACCTGTATTCAAATTCAAAACCTCTTTATTCTATGACTTTATTTTAACATAATGTATAATGAATTTGCTTATAAAAATAGTTTTAATGTATGATAAGGAATTTAAAAATTAATGTATAATAAATCATAGGAGAACTATCATATGAGTATATTTGAAAATTTTATGAATAAATTATTTGCTTTTGAAAAAGAACCCCAAAAAATCGGACTTTCACAAATTAAAGATGCTCCTGTAGTTGAAAAATCAGAACCTTCTATCAAAAATAAAGACGTGAAATTATCTGATTTGATGCGTAGAGCAAGTTAAAATATATAAATAAATTTTAAATTTATCATTTTTTATAAGTTTTGTCCTTTTATTAGAATAAAATCTTAATATTTCGTAAAGAATACTTTTTTATAATTCACTTTAGGTATAAAATAGAGTTACTCCAACGATTACGAATTAAGAAAGGACTTTTTAAATGGTGCTTGAAATGACTTACCCACAGCTAGAACGAGCTGTTAACCCTACTCACGATATCAGACTTTTTTCAGGACGTTCAAATCCGAAATTGGCTCAAGAAATTGCAGATTATTTAGGTACGACAGTAGGTCCGATGGTAATTAAGAATTTTGCTGATGGTGAAATTTATGTTCAAGTTAAAGAAAGTATCCGTGGCGATGATGTATTTATAGTTCAGCCGCTTTGCAATCCTGTTAACGAAAATCTTATGGAATTATTAATTATGATAGATGCTTTTAAAAGAGCAAGTGCAAAAACTATCACAGCAGTAATTCCTTATTATGGTTATGCAAGACAAGATAGAAAAACTTCCGGCAGAGAAGCCATTACTGCTAAACTTGTAGCGGATTTATTGACAACCGCAGGAGCAACAAGAGTCCTTGCAATGGATTTACATACAGGACAAATTCAAGGTTTCTTTAATATTCTTGTTGACCATATTTTCTCAACACCGATTTTAGTTGATTATGTAAAAAGTCTGGGCTTGAATCCTGATGAAATGGTCGCAGTAAGTCCTGATATGGGTGGTGCAAACAGAACTAGACACTTTGCTAAGAATTTAAACATTCCAATGGCTATCATAGATAAACGTAGAGATAGACATAATGAAGCTATTGCAGCTCATATAATTGGGGATGTAGAAAACAAAGTTTGTTTAATGTTTGATGATATTATAGATACAGCCGGAACTATTTGCGAAGCTTCAAAATTGTTGAAAAGCAAAGGTGCAAAAGCTGTCTATGTAGGTGCAACGCATGCTGTATTCTCTGGTCCTGCTATTGAAAGATTAAAAAATGCTCCGATAGAAGAATGTATTGTTACTAATACAATTCCTTGGGCAGCAGAAGATTTACCTGCAAATGTTAAGCAGCTATCAGTTGCATCATTATTGGGACAAGCAATCTCACGTATACATGATGATGAGTCTGTAAGCTCATTGTTTGGTTTTGAGAAGGAAATGAAAGTTTAAAAAACTAAACTTCTCTTAATAAAACATTGATATCTAAATCTAAAACACGGGCAATATCAATTACCTTCAATATAGTAGGGTTGATTTTGCCTGTTTCAATTAAACTTACAGAATTTCTTGAGATGTTTGTCAGTTCAGCTAATCTTTCTTGAGAGATATTTTTTCTCAAGCGTTCACTTTTAATATTAATTCCTAGATTTTTTAAACGAATTTTCTCTGACATAATATTTCTATTTTCTTGCATAACAATTTTATTTTCTATACAAGATATTTATTATTTTCATAATATATTGAATATTATAAAAGGAAGTCACACAATACCATGACTTCCTCTTTTATATAAAAGGGCAGACTGTAGCTGCCCTTTACCGCATTTAACCTCTCAGATAAACATCTTATAAACTTTACAACCTGTGTAAAGTGGGCAAATACGGTTCTTTGCTGGCTTAATGTTTACAATAATAATATAATATGTTTTTTAAATGTTTTCATTGGAAAAACAGGCAATGTTGAATATTCAACATTGCCTGTTTGTTTACTAATCTTTAATATAATTAATCTTCAGTATCGCCGGCTGTTTTTCCGTACTTTCTAATAGTAGCATTAAGCATGTTTTCATGGCGCTTTTCTCTATAAATTTGGCATAATAATTTATAAGCGTGTTTGTTATATGGATTTTGTTCTAAAATTGCATCTAATTGTGTTATTGCAGAATTAGATCTCTTCATATAATAGTCTATTAATGGCGAAAGTGTTTCTGTTAAGTCGTTCATATCAGTTGCACATGCAATTTCAGCGCAGCTTTTAGCTTTATCGAATTCTTCCGCATCAAGGTACATTACAGCTACTTCGTAATAAACTTCAGATTTGCTTCTTCTGTCAGATTTCATTTGAGCAACTGCTTGGTATTCTTGAGCAGCTTTATCATATTCTGCTCTTCTACGCAATTCTTCTGCTAAAGCCAATTTAGTAGAAATGTCGTTCGCTACAACTTCATCCGGATTAACAGTATCGTCAACAGGAACTTGTAATGTTGCTAAAATTTCGTTCACAGAAAATAATTGAGCCTTATCTTCTGCAGAAGGCGGAATGTTTGTAACATCAGGAACTACTGAATATACAAGAGCTAAAGTTTTTAAATCTCTTGCAGTAATTTCTGTATTGAATTTTGTTCCAATCGGATACATAACGTCATATATGCTAGGACTTTTGCCGTTTAGACCCAATGATAAACCGATTTCTTGTAATGCTGATGAGAATAATTGTTTAGAATCCAAATTATGCTTCTTTGTATCTGTTTTTTTGAAATTAATTGTTGAGCCAATTATGGTATTACCTTTAATATCAAAAGATTGTGTACCGATAGGTGAGTTGTCGTCATTATTAAAGTTTTTAAAATAACATCTCATATCGGCTTCTTCTTGAGTTTCTACAACATCAAAACTAACAAGTCCTTCACTTGCTCGTTCCCAAGATTGAAAAGCTCTAATAACAACTTCTCTATAGTAATCTGGAACATCCGGAGTGTCTTGTACATAAACTTTTAAAGGGAAAGATGCTCTATTCCATCTTACAATTTTACCATTTGCGGCAACTTCTCTGAAATAACTATCGATAACAGCAGCTTTCACTGTTTTTTCGCTCATTGATTTATCATAACCAAGAACTATGCTGTAAGAATTTTTTAGAGCAAACTCTACCGGCTTAATATCATTTTTATTCCCGATGTTTAATAAAGATACAGAACCTGCAGCTATAAGAAAAGCACTAATTACAATCTTTTTCATTTTTTAAGAAAACCTCATTATTTTGTTATTACTATTATAAAAAAACTTGTAAATATATTTTTTTGCGTTTTACTCAAATTTTGTAACAAAATTTGTAACAAAATATATTCTAATAGCACGATTATACAATATTTTTATTAATTTTACAATCTGACTTGAAAGTTTCTCTCTTTTAATGTAAACTTAACACATTAAGGAGGTTTTATGCACGAATATGTTTTCAAAATGAAAAAAGGGGATATTGAGATTGAATTAAAATCAGATGACTTAGAATTCGTTGAAGAACAACTTAACAAATGGCGTGAAGAGTTACTTCAAGATAAATAATAAAATATAACGAAGGTGTCAAATGTCGATATATTCATTTAAGATTACAAAAGGAAAATTTCAATTATCATTAACCACTACTGATAAGGACATGGTTAGAGATCAGTTTGCGCTTTGGGTTAGAAAATCTGCAGAATATGTACAAAAACATAAAGCACAACAGTGTAAAGAAATTGTGAATTCTCAAATTAATGCAGAAAAAGAAATTACGCAACAAAAAATTGATGAACAATTAAAGAGAATGCCAAAAACGGAATCTGTAAAAAAAGCAGAGAAGAATGTTGAGAAAAATAAACCTTCAGCAAAAGATTTAGATATATTTTATGCACCTAAAAAAGATGAATATAAAACATCTGTAACTCCGGCGGAAATACAGCAGGCAGAGGAAGAAGGTTTAACCAATAACAATTTTGATAATATTTTAGAAAAATCAATTCAGGCACCTCAAACGGAGTTATCATTTAAACCAAGCCCTTCTATAAAGAAGGATAATGCTTTTATTAATTTTATTTCTGCAAGACCTATTGATAAAAAATTAGATTATCTTCTTATGACTGCATATTATTTTACGCAATATGAACAAAAGCCACGTTTTACATTAAAACAGTTAAATGCAAAATTAATGCAAAATATAGCGGTTATTATTGATCACAGTGTATTACAAGAAGCTATAAATAGAGATTATATTGAATGTTTGCCGGATTTGACAGGATTAGTCGGTGCTTCTGAATATAGATTAACAGCGTATGGAGAAAAAACTCTTTTAGATAATTGATTTAAGTTATTGTCAGGCAATGCCTGACCTATAGAGTTATTATATCTTGTTGAGTTTTAATTATTGCTAGTGATTTAAGTTTATTTTCAAATAAATTAATGTAGGTTATGCATTGCTTGACAAAATTTTTTTCTTTAGAAACAGTATTTTTCTATTGCTTTTACAAAACCATCATTAAAAACTGTATCAGTTGTATCATCTGCAATAGATTTCAATTCTTCTGTTGCATTGCCCATAGCAATTTTCACTCCGCCAGCTTTTAGAAGAGCTATGTCGTTGTTTTGGTCACCAATAGTCAATGTTTCAGCTTCTGAAATTCCCCAATAATTTTGCAAGAATTTTACCGCACAATATTTAGAAGCTTCTTTATTGGAAAATTCCAAAAAATACGGAGTTGATTTTACAATGTATAAATCAGGAAATATGCTTGGCAATTCTTTTTCTAATCTATCAATTTTTTCGGGATGTTCATAATCTATTGCAAGTAATTTATTGACTTTATCTTTTTTAATATCGCAAAATTGTTTTATTTGATAATGCGTATGCAAATTTCCGCAATATCTTTCAATTTCCGTACATTTTTTCTCGGAGAATAATTCGTCATCGTTATAAAGATTTACATGAATTTTTTCTTCTTTAGACCATGCCAGAACTTTTTCGGCTTGTTCTTCTGTAAGACAGCGTTCGTAAAGAGTTTTACCATCTTGTTTAATAAGCCCGCCTTGATAAGATACAACAGGAGTATTTAACCCTAAATCTTTAGCGATAAGAGTTGCAGCAGCATTCATTCTGCCGGTTACTAATACGACTTTTATATCTTTTTCATTAAGCTTTTTAAAACATTCTTTTACTCCTTTTGTAAAATCACCTTCAGGAATTAAAATTGTACCGTCAATATCAGTAGCGATAAACTTTATCATAATAAATCCCCTTTAATCAGAATGTCATGCCCGATATCTTGCATTAATTCAAGATAAGAGTAAAAATGACTGTGCATAGTTGATAAATACTGGGTTAGCACATCTTGATGTCCTTTTTCGTTGATAACTAAATCAGTATATGAGTTTTTTCCATTAATATATCCTTCTGTTGAAAGTTTTACAATTTTTGCGGAATCTGCAAGAATTTTTTTGGAGTGTTCCATATTTTCAGCAGAATATTTAAAAACATTATAATCTTTTTTTAATTCATATTTGAGCTGATGTTCATAAGCTTTTTTGCTAACTTTACTACGTTCTAAGTATATTTGAGCCTTTTGAATATCAGGAGTAAAGTTATATAGAATAGGTAAGTCCATTCCAAAACCTACAAAAGCACCACCAAAATCATTTGGAGCGTTACGGTGGGCTTGCCAAGCGTATCCGCCTGCCACACTAAAATCAGGAACTCTTTGTCTTTTTGCCAAAGTAACTTCATCTTGTGATTTTTCGATGTTCTTTTCTGAAATTTTTACTAAATAACTATATTGCAAAGCAACATTTTCTAAGAAATCATAATCAGGAAGTTTAATTTCTAAGAATGCCCAATGTCCAAGCAACGTAGATTCTTTTGTATCATACATTATAGCATCATTACCGGTATTAAGAATTTTATTTAATTCAAATTGTTTAGAATACAAATTTGCTTTAGCACGATTTACTGCAATCAATTGTTGAGCATATTGAATGTCAGCTTTTAAATTATCTATTTCGTAAGATGGATATTTCGGTTTATCAGTTGTAATTTTTACCAAATTTTTAAAGAGTTTTAAACGCTCTTCTTGAATGTTATATACGGATTTTGCGTATAGAACGTCAAAATATCCTTGCATGATTTGTAATTTATAATTATGCTCGGCTTGTTTTAATTCTGTTTCTTTTATTGAATATTCTTTTATGGCAATATTTTTACGAACACCACGTTTTAAGACTTCTATCGGTAAGGCTACGCCTGCTTGTGAAGAATTTCCGAGAGCAACATTACCCATTACTATGTTACCTTGAATCTCCGGATTTTTTAGACGATTAGCGATTTTAATATCTTTTTCGGCTGCCTTTAATTCCATTCGCTTAACTTTTAAGTCGCAATTTTCTTTTAAGCCGATATCAATCATTGTGTCTAAATCAACATTCACAACATTTGCAATTGCAGATGTTGAAGTAAATATTATTAAAGCTAGTGATACAAGTAATCTCTTCATACAAAAATATTTTATCATGAAATTTTGATAATTAAGAACATGTAATTTAAAATATATAAAAAAATAAAGATAAGGGCGGATTTTTTTAATCCGCCCTCGTCTTTTTGTTATTCTAACTTAGTATCTACCAACTTGATTTCTACCATGTTCTTTTGCGTAATATAGACCTTTGTCTGCCCATTCTATTAAATCTTGTGGAGTTTGTGCATTCTCTGGGAATGTAGCTACTCCTAAACTTATTGTAACAGGTGCTGTATCAACCGGCGTAAGATGGAATGGCTTTTCTGCAATAGCCTTACATAATCTGTTTGCGTGATTCATAGCTTCCTCTGCAGAAGTGTTTGGCAAGATTATGCTCATTTCTTCTCCGCCGTATCTACAAACATAATCTGTTGTTCTTGAATTATTTTTAAGTATTTGTGCAACTTGTCTTAACACTGCATCACCGGCTTGGTGACCATATGTATCATTGAATTTTTTGAAAAAGTCAATATCTGCAATAATTAATGAGAAAGATTGGTTGTATCTTCTTGCGATGTCCATTTGTTTTCTTAAAGTATCCTGAAAATATCTGTGATTATATAATTCAGTTAAACCATCAATTGTCGCAAGTTTGTATTGATATTCAAAATCTCTTGCTTTTAATAAATATTTTGCAAGGAATGAAAGTGCAAATGACATTATAATAGACATTACAGGTAATACAACAGGAATCCAAAGATTACATAATTCCATTACATAATATGAAATAAATAAATACGCTATTGCAAATAATGTTGTAGATAAAAATGCAAACAATGTTGATGTTGAAAGCATTACTATTGCGCCAACTAAAGCTATAACCGCTAAGATAATAACAATATCAACAAAGACATCAGTTTTCTTAATGAAATTATTATCTAACATATTGTTAAAGAATGTTGCATGCACTTCTACTCCTGGATAAACATTATCTTGTACAGGGATACTTTTTGTATCATGCAAACTCATTGCAGTAGTTCCAATAATAACAATTTTATCTTTAAAATCGAATGGGGTAATTCCTTTTGGTAATTCGCCATTCATTTCTTTTATAATTTTATACATTGGAATAACAGTATGTGTTCCTGTTTCACCATACCAATTAAGTATTGCATCGCCATTTTTTGTTAATGGAATTAAAGTATCAGCAACTTTTAAATTTCCTTTAGCATCTATTTCAAAATCTTTTACATTTTTTTGTTCAATATAATCTGCAGCGGCTTTAAAAGAAACATAAGGATAATAATTATCTTTATAAACTACAACCGGTGCAACTGTTCTTAAGATACCGTCACCGCTTCTTAAAACATTAAGCATGCCTATATTAACATTTCCATTTAATAGAGATGGTAAAATCGGTCTGCAATTTGAATAACTGTTTTTCTTTTTAATATTTGTTTTTGACTTGTTATCAATGTTTACAGCAATTCTTGAAGGTAAATCTATCGGTAAACGTACATCAGTAGGTTCTTTATCCAAGTTCATACCTGTATAAATATTTGAATATTTGTTCATTGAATCAGAAAGATATTTATCTCCTTCAGGAGCTGTTTTTATTGATTTTATAAACATCAAATCAAAAATTATAGCTTGCGGATTTTCTTTTTCTATATAATTAATCAAATCGCCATAAACATTTCTTGGCAAAGGCCATTCACCATATTTGTCCCAAAGAGTTTCTAAACTTGCATCATCTATAGCTAACACTACAATATCGTTATTAGGTATCGGATGTTTATGAATAACTCTTAACCTTTGTCTATAGTCAAATGTTCTATTTTCAGCAACTTTGAAAAACGAAACAAATACGCTTTTTAGTGTTTCATTGTTTTGTAATAAAACAAATCCGATTAATAAAGTTGCCATAACCAATAATAAGTATGTTCCATAAATGAACCACTTTGTTTTAATAAGATTTTTCATATCTCCCCTTCTATATTCTTGTATAATTAACTTTTATTTTCTTCGGTAAGAACTTATCACTAACAAGTCCTTTTTCGATAATACTGTTATTAATTTTTAAAAGTTCCGTAGATTGTAATAAATCTAACGGATGGAGTAAATATTTTAACAAACATTCTTCGTGTAAATTCATAATTCATCCTTATCTTACAATACATTTACCGAGGTAAAGTAATTATATAGTACACCTATATTTTTAACGGCAAATATTGACTTTTCTTTAACGATTATTAAAACGATACTACAAATGATGTATTTATATATAAAAAATTCAAAAAAACAAAATATATGCCGATATAAAAATAAAAAGAGGTGAAATATATGTTCAAAGGTTTTTATCCAAGATATGATTTAGAAGCAAGAATTCAACATACTAAACTTGATAGTTGGGGAAGTATTCCATCAGCTCGAATGAGTAGAGTGGAAGAACCTGCAACATCTGATTTTCAAAGTGTCATGTCCGGTTTGGTTGAAAACCTTAATACATCTATGAATGCACCAGACAACTTATTGAAAGATGCGATGATGGGTTCGGAAAATGTTGATATCCATGATGTTATGGTAGCAATGTCAAAAGCTGAAATTGCCGTTAACGTAGCAACAACAGCAACCGGTAAAGTCATCCAAGCGTATGATAAAATAATGCAAATTCAAATTTAGGCTTCTCATATTTGATTTATATGTGTATAATATTATTAATAGGGCAGGATTATGGATTTTAAAAAGTTATTAGAGAATAAGATTCTTTTAGCCTCCATCGTAGGAGGTGTTGTTCTGCTCTTAGTGGTATTTATTGTATGCGGAACAATCGCAGCTTCTAATAAATCAAAAAATGAGCAAGTTGACGTTAGTAAAGAGCCTTTAAAAGAAGATGTTGACTTATTAACAACTGACAATTTAGGTAAAGCTCTTGAGATTCAAGCTTTGTTATCACGTAATAATATTGTTGCATCTCGTGCTGTAGACGGTACAAAATCTGTATTAAAACTTAAAAAAGGCGATTGTACCCCAGGGATGAAAAAATGTACAACAGAACAACGTGACCGTGCGATTATGGTTATTGTTGAAAGTGGTTTGTACGATCAAAATGTCGGATTGGAAATCTTCGATAAAGGTGATTTTACTTCAACAAAGGAAGATAAAAAAATTAGACTTGTAAGAGCTATGAACGGTGAATTAGCTCGTCTTATCAGAAGAATTGACGGAATTGAAAACGCATCTGTATTTATTTCTATTCCTGAACAAACAATGTTTACACAAAATCAAAAACCTGTTACAGCAACAGTACAATTACAGGTTGCTGTTGGTCAAACACTTAGTATGGGAACAGTTAAGGCTGTTTCTAATTTGTTGTTAGGCAGTGTATCAGGCTTAAAAGCTGAAAATATTTCTATTACTGATACAAACGGACACGTTTATAACAGTCTAGTCGATGCTCAGTCTGAAATGATTGAACGCTTGCAAGAGAATGATAAATACATGCAAGAAAAAGTTCAAACTCAGTTAAATCGTTTAATCGGACAAGGAAAATATGTTGCAACTGTTAGTACTTTCTTGAAACAAGCACCTGTAGAAAAATTCACAATTGAATATGATCCAAATAAAAAAGCATCTGTAAATGAACAAACTTTCTCTGAAGGTTTAGGTGATCAAACTCAGGATGTTAATAAAAGTACTAATGCAGTTAGTGTATATCTTCCAAATGGTTTACCTGCAGGTAGTTCTGATTCTTCTCAAAATAGAAGTTATTCAAGAACTGCAAGAGAAACACAATATGGGGTTACGAAAACTCAAACTAACGAATACATGTCACCGGGAACACTGGAAGAGATTTCAATTGCTGTAACTTTAGAAAAAGATGCGCTTCCTGTTGAATTAACTCTTGAAGAGTTGAAAGAATTAGTTGCTCACGCAGCAAGCCCAAAAGCAAATCCAGAAAATGTAACAATAGCTTTTGCTGATTCTCTTGACCCATTTATGGCGGGTGATAAGAATGTTAAAGCTCCAATTAAGGCAGATCACGGAAATCCTTGGTGGTTAGCAATCGCTCTATTAGCCTTTGGTTTATTCTTCGGACAAAAAGCATTAACCCAAAAAATTAATAATGCAAAAATGGCTCAACAAGAAGAATTAGAAAAATTAAGAGCAATGAATGAAGCTCAAGAAAAACAAATTAAAGACTTGAGTGTAAATGCTGCTGATTTAATACAAAAGCAATCACAACTTCAACAAGGACTTTTGGAACAACAAAATAAACCTGTTCCTATTCCAACTTCAGGCGCAGAAATAAGAGAAGCTCTAAGGGAATTAAAACGTGAATTTGATGGTGTTGATGATTCCGAAGCAGGTGAAAAAATTAGAAGTTGGATTGAGCAAGGTTAATTCTACACTTTTTTGTAGTAGAATAGTTTTATGAATTTAGATGCCGCAATAGATAGTATATTATCACCTATAGCTGATAAAGTATCCGGAGTGATTTTTTCATATATCACAATATCTGGAGTGAAAGTTGAATTTTTAGTTGCTCTTTTAATTGGCGCAGCCTTGTATTTTACTTTTAGAACAGGATTTATTGGGATATGGGGTTTTAAGCACGCAATAAAATTAATAACAAATAATTATAAGCATAATAATCCGAATGGATATCAAAGAAAAAAGAAAGGTGAGTTATCTTCTTTTCAAGCTTTGAGTGCAACAATTTCAGCTTCAGCCGGTATTGGTAATGTCGCAGGTTCAGCAGCTGCTGTATCTATTGGTGGCCCTGGAGTTATTTTTTGGATGATTGTTGCGGGCTTTTTTTCTATGGCATTAAAGTTTTCAGAAGTATTGCTTGGAGTTAAATTTAGGCAAACAAATCCAGATGGAACAGTTTCCGGCGGTCCAATGTATTATATTCCGATAGCTTTTAGAGGTAATAAATTTTTAGAAAAAATTGGTATAAATTTATCTAAAATATATGCTATATGTTGTATTTTTGCAATGATTGGCGGTTGGAATTTATTCCAGATTAATGCTATGACGGCACAATACACAGAAGTTACGGGTGGAAATTCAAGTATTTTTAACAACAATGGTTGGATTTTAGGTTTAATAGTTGCTGTAATTACTTGGTTTACAATTATCGGCGGAATTAAAGCTATAGGTAAATTTACTTCAAAAGTAACACCTGTAATGTGTTCTTTATATGTAATCAGTGCTTTTTTAGTTTGTTTAATAAATATTAATCATTTGCCGGAAACTATTGTATTAATTATAAAAGAAGCATTTTCTCCAAAAGCAATGACCGGCGGTGCGTTTGCTTGTTTATTATGGGGATTTAGACGTGCAATGTTTGCAAATGAATCCGGATTAGGAACTGCTCCGATTGCTTTTTCGGCTGTTAATACAAATAAACCAGTAGCACAAGCGTTTATTTCAATGCTTCAACCTTTCGTAGATACTGTTATAGTCGGTGTTGCTACAGCTTTTGTTATAGTTGTTTCAAAAGCTTATTTAACAGTAGATGGCATTGCAGGTATTGAATTAACTTCAAAAGCATTCGGTACAATATGTCCGGCTTTTCCAATTTTATTAACAATAATGGCGAGTTGTTTTGTACTTTCAACAATGCTTTGCGGTTCATATTACGGCTTGAAGGCTTGGGGATTTTTGTTTGGTGAATCAAAAACTAAAACAAGAATCTTTCAGGTTATTTACTGTTTGTGTATAATCGCCGGTTCTGCGATGAATTTTCAAAGTATTATAAATTTATCAGATGCAGTAACTTTATTTCTAGCTGTTCCAAACTTAATAGCAGTCTTTATTTTGTCCGGAGTAGTGATAAAAGAATTAAAACGCTATTGTGAAAAATATAATGTAGGAACTCAAATATCAAAATTTTTAAAATAATGATATTTATAATAAAGCTTCTTGATAGGCGGATAAACACTTTAATGCAGTAGATTTTGGAATACAAAGTACATCATAGTGTTCCGCAATATTTCTTACGTTATATGAAGCCGATATTATTACAATTTTTGTTTTTTTATAACAAGAAAAAGTTCTAATTTGTTCTATCAACCATTCTCCTGCATATTTGGGTTCAAAATCTGTTTCCATTTGCAAGTCGGTTATTATAATATCAAGTGGGTTTTGTTTTAGTAAAATATCATAAGCCGCCTGTGCGCAATCAGCAGTTTGAATATCAACATCTTCCAGTAATTCTTGAACTATATTGGAATTATAATCTCGCCAACCTTTGACATCATCGACAATTAAAACACTTTTCATTTTCTTAGTTTTTCAGCTCCATCTAAATATACAAATTCCGGCACAAAATTTTCACCACAATTTACAACCAATAATACTCTAAGACATTTTGCCAAACTATCAGGCACGTCCAATTCATTAAAACACATCATTGGAACATCTTTCCATTTGAGATTAATTCTTGCATATTTTGCGGGAAAATCTGCATTCAAATCTTTTGTTAATGTAAAAATTGCATGTGAAATTGAATCAATTTCTATTTTATTCTTTGCTACTAATTCTGTTAATAATTTAATTGTTGCTGCGCCTATAGCTTCTGCGCTGTTTTCTTCTACAGTTATTGCACCTCTTATACCTTTAGAAATCATTTTTATACCTCACTCAAATAAAATAATGCTGCTAATGTTGATGCAGTTAGCGCAACTCCGGAAGCTTCTTGTTCTTTAAGCCACGTATGAACATTATTTTTCTTTACTAAAATTCTATCAACAATTACTCCGCCATCACTTACCGGCTTAGAAACAATATTATATTCTTTAATAAAAGCAATTGCAATTGTTACTGTTTCAGAAACACACCCTGGGGAACTTGCAGTTTTTCTTGTCATAATTTTAACTTCATCAGCTCTAAGTCCAGTTTCTTCTAATAACTCAGCTTTTATTGCATCTTCTACCGTTTCTCCAATTCTCTCATCTCCTACTAATCCTGCAGGCAATGCTATCGAATATTTTGCAATGTTTTCTGCAACTAGAGGTGGGCGTTCTTCTTTTAAAAACAAAATTTCTTCATTATTTATTATTGGTAAAATGACCACAACGTCACTTGCATTCGGTCTGTGCGCATAAACCCAATTTTTACCGGATTTAGATTTTGTACTTTTTAATTGTAAATACTTAGTATCATATAAAATCATGCTATTCTCCATAATGTAAATTCAAATTCATAACAGCAGGAAGTTTTATTGTAAATTCTGTATATTCACCGGCCTCACTTTCAACTGTTAATTCGCCACCGTGCCCTTTAACTATTTGTAGAGCTAAATATAAACCCAGACCGGTTCCGATTTTCCTGAATTTTTTTGCTGCAGAATAATATTTATTAAAAATTTTATCAATATCGGTTTGAGAAATTCCTGCTCCATAGTCTTTTACTTTTATAATAATATACTGTGGAATTTCGCCGATTGAAATTTCTATCGGGAAATTAGGCTCACCATATGATATCGCATTTTGTATAAGATTTTTAAGAACTCTTTTTAATTGGATTTTATCTGCATAAACTCTAATATCTCGTTGTGATGAGAATTTTAATTCATTATTATTCTTTTCTGAAATAGGTGACATTTCATCAATTATTTCACTAATAAATCCCTTGAGCATAATATTTTCTTTATGTAATGATATATTTCCATCACGATATTTATAAGTTTCTAGAACTATTTGAACCAAATCCAATAATTCTTTATTAGAAACTTGCATATTTTTAAGAGCAATTTCTTGTTTTTCTGAAATTGGACCAAAGCTTTTGTTTAAAAATAATTCCAACATATTAGTTTCTGCAATAATAGGTACTTTTAAATCATGAGTTAATGTAGCAACAAAATCTTCTTTTAAATTTTCTAGTTCTCGTTGATCTGTTACATTTTTTATAATAATAATAAAACGACGTTTTCTATCTTCCAGTTTTAATTCCATAGAACTCGCAGAAAAATTAGAAGCACGATTTGCTTTTATATATATATCATTTTCTTTTAAATATTCTATTTTTGTTCTATCTTGAAGAACTATATAATTGCTTATCGGTGTTCCGACTATTTTTTTTCCGGAAATACCAAACCATTCGCTTATTTTAGGAGTAGCTCTTAAAATTCGATGATTTTCATCTATAATTACTAAACCATCAGACAAAGAGTTGATAACGGCTTCTAAAAATTTATTTTGTCGATGCAATTCATTCTGATATTCAATAATCATTTTTTCTCTATCATAAAGAGTTTCAATCATCCTATTGATACTATCCGCTAACGGTTCCGCATTAGGGAGCTCAATTCTGGTAACCTTTTTAGTCAAATCTCCATATCTGACAGAATTTACAGTTTTGGTTATTGTGCCTAAATAATCATTTATTCGTGTCCATCTTTTACCGGTTTTTCTTGCAGAAATAAACAATATAACAAGAACTAACAATACAAATAAATTCAAAATATGAATCATAATCATACTATTATCTTCGAAAAAATAATTTAAAGTATTTAGAAGCATGAAAACTTGTCCTATTTTATTATTTTATGGTACAATTATACCAGAAAACTAGGGAAGATTAAATGAAAAAAATTTCAGAATTAATGTTGGGAGTATATTTGAGCTTTGTCATGCCGGTTTGTTTTGCGGCAGATAAGTTTGATATTTTACCGGATTTGCCGGAGCCTTTGGCTAGCGCAGCGCAAGCCTCTGCTGTGTCAACAACGGATGCTGCAAATACTTTAACTACACAGTCAGTAGGGCAAGAACCTAATTTTTTGTCTATGATATTTTCTTTAGTTTTTGTAATATTATTAATTTATGCAACTGGTATTTTGTATACAAAACTTAACAAATTTGGAATAAAAACTTTGAAAAAACAAATAGGAGATAATTCATCTTCTCAAGTGTCGGTAATATCAACTACTCCTTTAGGTTCAAATAAAACTTTGCACGTAGTAGAATTAGATGGAAAAAGAATGTTGATAGGGGCTTCAGCAAATTCAATTGATTTGATTAAAGATTTAGGAACATTTCCTCCGACAGATGAGATTGAAGATGGTGAATATTCTAAGATAGAAATACCAAATATAAGAATACCAAGAATTGAAATCCCAAAAATTGAAATTCCAGGTTTTACAAAGGTCGTGTCCAAAAGAAGCAAACCTGTGCATGATGAAGAAAAACAAGGTGAAAAATCTTCTGATAATGATGGATTTGAAATATCTGAAATCTATGAAGAAGAAAATCCGGATGGAATTATTGATAAATTATTCCATACAGCAACGGAAGAAAGTGTATTACAAGAACAAAAAGAGAATGAGCATAAGGTAGATCCTGATGAATTTGCTTTATATCAGAAATATCTATAATATTTTTATTCGGAGTGTATATGGACAGAAAGTGTGTAAAAATAGCCAACAAAATAATAGGTGATGGTTATCCTTGTTTTATTATTGCAGAAATAGGAATTAATCATAATGGTTCAGTAAATCTTGCTAAAAAAATGATTGATATAGCAATTACAACAGGATGTGACGCTGTAAAATTCCAAAAAAGAACTATTGATATTGTTTATACAAAAGAAGAATTAGCAAAAGAAAGAAATAGTGTTTTTGGTAATACAAATGGTGATTTGAAACGTGGCTTAGAATTTGGAGAAGCTGAATATAAAGAAATTGATGAGTATTGCAAAAGACATGGAATCATTTGGTTTGCTTCTTGTTGGGATGAAAAATCTGTAGATTTTATGGAAAAATTTGATATTCCTTGTTATAAAATTGCATCCGCATCATTAACTGATGATAACTTATTGAAACATACAAAATCTAAAGATAAACCAATTTTATTATCTACCGGCATGAGTAGTATGGATGAAATAAAGCATGCAGTAGATATTTTGGGTGAAGATAATTTAATTTTATATCATTGCACTTCAACATATCCATCTAATGCAGATGAAACCAATTTAAGAGTTATAGAAACTTTTAGAAATGAATTTTCTTGTCCTATCGGATATTCCGGTCACGAACGTGGAGTTACTCCTTCTGTATTAGCTGTAGCATTAGGTGCAAACTCTGTCGAACGTCATATTACTGTTGATAGAACAAATTGGGGTTCTGATCAAGCTGCAAGCTTAGAAATGGCTGGATTGTATCATATGGTTAGAGATATAAGACAAACTCCTCAATTACTTGGAGATGGCAAGAAAGTTGTTTACAAAAGAGAGTTGCCGATTATTGATAAGCTTAGAAGAGTTAGATAATATGACGATTAAATTACCTGATACTATTAAATTTGTTATAACTGATTTTGATGGAATTGTTACTGATAATTGCGTTTATATTGATGCAAAAGGTGAAATGACAAGAAAGTTGAATTTTAAAGATGTAATGGCATTTTCTATACTTAGAAAAAAAGGATATCATATTGGAATAATTTCCGGTGAAAAAAATTCTGCTATTGAAATCTTAGCAAAAAAGTTTAATATTGAAGAAGTTCATCAAGGTATAAGAATAAAAATAGATATCTTAAAATCTATTGTAGAAAGATACAATTTAAAAGAAGACGAATTTGTTTATATTGGAGATGATATAAATGACTTAGATAGTCTTGAATACGCAAAATATCCGATTACAGTTCCAGATGCAGTTATTAGCGTTAAGAATATTAAAGGTATACAAATAACCTCCACAAAAGGTGGTGAAGGTGCTTTTAGAGAAATTGTTGATGCAGTTGTAAGATAATAAATAATTTTTAAAAGCATCATATAATTAATAATACTTTACAAATTTTTTAATTTAGTCAATTTTTATTCTTAAAAATCCTTTATATTAATACAAGGGGATTTTAGAATGGTGAATTTGTCACAAGTTAAAAATTTTGTGAATTTAACATCTAGGTATGTAAAATTTGCACAGAAACCAAGCATATTACAAACAAAACCGATAGATTTTAACATATCTGGATTAAAGTATTCTCCTATTACGGCAAGAGTTAAAGAAGATACGTTTGCTTGTTCTAAGAAACTAATTGCAGCAGATGATTCATTATTTGATTGGGCATCTAAAAAAGTAGACTTTTCATTTTCGAGTATGAATCCTGATAGCGTAGCCCTTGTTCATATGACAAACTATTTTCCAAAAAATGGACAAATTTTATCAACCAATCTGGCGACAAAAGCTGCTAATGGTATCGGGAATGTACGTTCTACAATTCATTTTTGCCTAAATAAACCTGTTGTAGAACATCAAATGGGTAATTCTTGGAACACAATGGATTATGCAGTTATACTACCATTTAATGAAACCTTAAAACAGACCCCAAAATCAAAAGTATTGGGAGGTATGAACGAAGATTTCTTTTTTCAAGATATGGTAAAAATTCCAAAAGGAAGTGTTATTGTTAAATATAATTCTAAAGTACCAGAAGGGAAATTCCTATCTTCAGAAGCTTTTGATGGAATATCACTAATAGAAACTTCAAATAGAAACGTAAGCGAATCTGCAAATACTATAATTAAAAAAATGGGATTTACAACTTACAATGACGCACTAAAAAAACATTTACACGCTACTGATGAAGAAATAAAAATTATAACGGCAACTCCAGAAAGCGAATTTACAGCAATTAAAGATGCTAAAAAATACAAAAAAAGCCTAGAAAAAGCTTTGGCACTTCAAACCGAAGCTTATGGTAACGACCCTGAATTAGCTTATCAAATAGAAAATACTAAATCTGCACTAAAACGAGCAGAAATTCTTGAACGGTATTCAGAAAAACTAAAACATATTGGCGATGGTTGTAAAAAATATTGTGAAAAAGAAAATCTTTTCGATGGTTTACACACACAATCACCTTGGTTTAGAAGTGAAGTTACTTTTGGTGCCATTGATAGTGCAGAAGTGCTAAATCATAATTCTTGGGGAAAAACTTTAAAAAATAAATTCATAGAATTTCTTAAAACTGCCAAAATAGAATTACCGGAAGGCAAAAATTTGGGATATGATGTAGATAAAGCGATTTCTATCATTGAAAAAAGCGAAACACCTCAAATTGCTAAAGAGAATCTTGCAAAAGAACTAAAACTTAAATCAATGAATATAATGAAAATGCAAATTCCCAAAGAAGAACTTCCTTTTTCTGGTGAAGAATTAGAGGACATAATTAAACTTGCACTAGAATCTATATTTTTAAAGTAGATTTATATAAATTCTGACAGTATTAAATTACTAATTAATACACCATTTAAATTTAATGTATAACCATTTGACGTTGGTTCAATAAAATCTCTGTATTTTTCTAAAATATTTTTATATTTATTATCAAAATCAATCTCAAAGAGTTCGTTTATTTTATTAATATTAATTCCTGATGTTTTTCTAAATCCAAGAAAAATTTCTTCTTCTAACTTTTCTTGTTTGGTTAAAGTTCTGCCAGATGCATGAGTGGACGGTTTTGCCATATATTCATCTAAGGTATTGAAGTTAGAATATCTTATTCCATCGACATAACCATGTGCTGCGCAACCAAAACCATAGTATTCATTATTATCCCAATAGTTTAAATTATGTTTAGATTCATACCCTTTTTTTGCAAAGTTGCTGACTTCATAACGGTAATAGCCATTTTTTTCTAATGTATCATTTATTAACTCGTACATATCCGCTTGAGCATCATCATCCGGCAAACAAATCTCGTTTGTTCCCTCTTTTATGGAGATAACAAGCGTGTCACTTTCTGTATCTTTACCCCTGCATTTACCCCCGCATTTACCCCTGTTATATTTACCCCTGCCCCATTTTGAACCTTCCTCAATTTTTAACCCATAAGTCGAGATATGCTGAATATCGAGTTCTAAAAACTTTTCTAAATCACATTTTAAGCCATCAATCGTTTGTAGAGGTAATCCATAAATCAAATCTACGCTAATATTAGTAAATCCGGCTTCTTTAGCTAAATTTACTGCATTGACAATAGCATTGGAATCGTGCCTGCGTCCTATTAGCTTTAAGATTTCATCATCGAAGGTTTGAGAACCTAAACTTATACGATTAACCCCTAATGTTTTTAATCCTTGAAAATACTCTAAATTCGCATCATCAGGATTTATTTCCATAGTAAATTCATACTCTTTTTTTAAATTAAATTTTTTTACAATTTTTTTCAATAATTCTAAAGATAATAAAGACGGAGTTCCACCGCCAAAATAAAGAGTTCTTAATTCTTCTCCATCATAATTATCACTTATATCTTTTAATAAAGCATAAACATAACCGGTAATCATTTCTAGCTTATTAAAAGACACAAATGAACAATATCCGCATTTTGATTTGCAAAAAGGTATATGTATATAAGCGCTTTCAACCATTATTCATCCAATTTTATATAGTTTGTATCCCATCTTAAATCAATATACTTAACTTTTTTGTTAAGCATTTTTACTTGCGGAAGTAAAGACGGAATTCTGTGAATTTTATCAAAAGTACCACTATTAAAACTGCCTAAACGAATATTTACTGTTGGTATTTTTACGTAAACATCGCTTGGATTTCTATAATCAATATATTCTACTTGTTCTCCAGAATCTGCTTCTACTGTAGATGCTAATAACTTAAGATTGTTAACTTTTGTTTTATCCCAATTTCTATAATCATCACCTGTACCATAAGTAATCACTCGAACTGTTTTAAAATCAGGACTGAGCGGCATATAATCACGTCCTATTAGTTTCCCATCAGTAGAAAAGAATGCGATAGGTGGCACATTAATATCCGGTGAAATTGTTATCAGTGGAGTTCTTTCTATAATTATAATCTGCAATCTTGCAGGATACCAAAAACGTCTTATATAAACATCTTGTATTGGTTCCAATTGCATTATACTTTTCTTAAGATTATCAGTTCTTACTAAAAATATTGGTTTTGTAGATACTTGATTTCTTCTTAGTGCTGATAAAATCTTGTTAGATGGAACAATTTTATTATTTACAATTTCTAAGGATTTGCTATTTATATTATCAAACGCATTTTTATGTAATCTCCATTGTGGCATTTTTAAAACAAAAAGCCCAACAGCACACAAAAATAAGACAATAAACATTCGCCAAAGAGCACGAAGTTGATTCAGTCTTCTTTGTGATTTTCTAACTTGACGTTGCAACTTTGCTTGTTGCAAACGTCTGTTTTGTCTATATCTTGGATGTTGCAAATCCTCATTTGACATTATTTATTTAATCCTACACTATTAAGTATCATCAAAACCAAATTGTCATAATCAATTCCACAAACCTTTGCTTGTGCCGGTAAATCACTTGTATCAGTCATTCCTGGGTTTGTATTGATTTCTAAGAAGTATGGTTTATCATCTTTTACCATAAAGTCCACTCTTGAAACACCTGAACAACCTGCTGTTTTGTGAGCTTCTACAGCTATTTTCTTAGTTAATTCAGTTGCTTCTTTTGATAAACCTGTCGCAGGAACAATAAATTCTGATAAACCTTTTGTATATTTTGCATCAAAATCATACCATTCTGTTTTTGTTCTGATTTCAAGAATTTCTGTCGCAAAAGCTTTACCGTCTTTTTCTAAAACTCCAACTGTGATGAAGAAACCGTCAACAAATTCTTCTATTAAAACATCATCATTAAATTTAATAGCTTCTTCATAAGCTGCTTGCAACTCTTCCGGTTTATTAACCTTTGTCATGCCAAAGCTTGAACCTTCTGATACAGGTTTGGTTATAAGCGGATATTTTAAGCCTTCTACAGCTTTCATCAAATCATCGCCTTTTCTTACAAAAGCAGACTTAATAAGCGGAATATTTTTATTTGTAGAAAGAACTTTTTTTGTGTATTCCTTATTCATACAAATCGCACTAGCCATAACACCGCAACCGGTATAAGGTATTTTCATAATTTCTAAAACACCTTGAATGCAACCGTCTTCACCAAATTTTCCGTGCAAAGTATTATAAGCGTATTCAAATCCTTTAAGATCGTTCATCACATTTGGCGTAACATCAACGATTTGAGCGTTTTTATAACCAAGTCTATGTAAAGCTCCTAAGCAGTTTTTTCCGGAACGCAAAGAAACTTCTCGTTCTGATGACATTCCACCGCATAATACAGCTATTTTTGCGTCTTTGTTTTGTATAGTATATTGCATAATTCTTCCTCTTTTTCAGTCTTATCCCCGATAAAAATTACTTCGGGTTTTAATTCTATTGTATACATTTCTTTCACAGCATTAAACATTCTAACCATCATATCTAAAACATCTTCTGAAGTTGCATTACCTTTGTTTACAATAAAGTTAGCATGTTTACTCCAAATTTCAACATTTTCTGCCGTAAAATCTTTTACACCGGCTTTATCCAACAATCTGCCTGCAGAATCGTTTTCAGGGTTTTTGAATACACTGCCTGCGTTTGGATAAGCTAATGACGGCTGAACCGTTTTTCTAAAGGTTAAATTTCTTTCCATTAAAGCCTTAATATCTTCTTGCGCTCCTTTTTTAAGCTCAAATTCCGCAGACAAGAGAATATATTGTTTATTATGTAAAATTGATTTTCTGTAATCAAATTCCATATCTGCTTTTTGCAAGAATTCAACTTCTTTTGTTTTTTTGTTAAATAGACAAGCAGAAACTAATGTATCAGCAATGCATTGTCCATGAGCTCCGGCATTCATATAAACGGCTCCGCCAATAGTTCCGGGTAACCCGATTAAAAATTCTAATCCGGTTAAAGAAACTTCTGCAACCTTTTGAGCCAACAACGGGTCTTTTACACCACAATCAGCGTAAACTTTAGTTCCTCGAATTTCAAACTTCTTCATTTCCGTAGTTATAATAACATTTCCACTATAACCATTAGAAGAAAACAATACATCAGAACAACTTCCCAAAACTATGTATTCGTCGAGTTCTCTTAAAAGCTTTGTAAATTCTTCGACTGTTTCAGGGAAAAATACCTTTTTAACTTTTCCGCCGATTTTATATGTCGTTAACGATTTTATTTCAAAATTTTCTTTTATTTGCATAGTATTCCTTGTGTATAAAATGTAGGTGAGTTTTTAACCCAACAGTAACTTTTATATATTTTTCAATTCTTTACCTAAATTGGTAATTGTTCCGGCACCAAGCCCAATTACGACATCACCTTGTTTTAATGTAGGTAAAAGCTTTTTAGCAACAGATTTCATATCACCTGACAAATATTCACTTCCGACTAAATCTTGAGCGAATTTTTCTCCACTGATACCTTTAATAGGATCTTCTGAAGCAGCATAAACATCTGTAACAATGACACGATTTGCATTATCAAAAGCGGTTTTAAATTCATTCCACAAAGATTGAAGTCTTGTGTATCTATGAGGTTGAAAAACTGCGACAACATTATCTTTACCGAATTTGGAAGCTGCTGCATCTAATGTTGCCTTAATTTCTGTTGGGTGATGTGCATAATCATCATAGATTTTAATTCCATTGATTTCACCAACTTTTTGGAAACGTCTGCCCATGCCGGTAAAACCGTAAAAATATTCTGCAACATTTTGAATATCAACTCCAGCTTCGTTTAAAGCTGAAACAACAGCAAGAATATTATAAATATTATGAACACCCGCTAGTTGTGTTTTTATTTTAGTTAAATGTTCACCTTTATAGTAAATCTCGATTGTATCAGAGTCAATTTTTTTAGCTGTGTAATCCGCATCATTTAAGCCAAATGTAATAAAATTACCGCTTAACAATGCAGTACCTTCATTATCATTATTAATCAAAACTTTTTTAGCCTGAGAAATTGCTTTATTAAAGGTATTAACTAAATCCGGCATTCCATTTTTGTAAAAATCAATATGATCTTCTTCCAAGTTATTAAT
The DNA here is from genome assembly GCA_934754425.1 of uncultured Candidatus Melainabacteria bacterium. Lineage (GTDB taxonomy): Bacteria > Cyanobacteriota > Vampirovibrionia > Gastranaerophilales > Gastranaerophilaceae > CAG-196. The sequence continues at coordinate 33,308 of CAKVIN010000003.1, forward strand.
CACAAGAATGTCAGGATAATATTTAACAATCGTACCGTCACTTTCATCAAGTTCGGCTACAAAATGTTTTCCACTTTTATGTTGCGCATTAGTATTTAATTCCGGAATAATACCACCATCTACAAAAGATGGTTCTAAACCGGCTTTATCCAATACATAAGAAGTCATACCGCTTGTTGTAGTTTTGCCGTGAGTACCGGAAAAACCGATAAAACATTTGCCACTATCTTGTGCAGATTTTGCAATTTCTTCTAATAAATCAGAACGATGGTAAATGTTTAACCCAAGTTCTTTTGCTCTAATGACTTCAGGATTATTATCACGAATAGCAGTGCTTTTAATTATTATAGCGTCATCTGGAACATTTTTAGCATCGTGTCCGATAAAAACTGTCGCACCCAATTCTCTCAATTTTTCAACATATTTAGAATCTGCAATATCGGAACCTGAAACAGTATGCCCGTCTTCTAATAAATATTTTGCTAAACCGCTCATACCAATTCCACCAATTGCAATAAAATGATATCTTCCCACTTTAAACCTCACTAATTCTTAAGCTTAATTATAGTATAAAGATAAAAGGTTGTATATTTATATTTGTAAATTTTTTGCATAAAAAAAAGCTATGAACTTTCGTGCATAGCTGTTGATTAGGGATATGTGTATCGTCGTTTTTTAAGGAGTATAGATATATATTAGCAGTATATTTTTGAAATAAAATCGTAAGAATGTATGATTTTGTAATAAATCTTAATATTTTTTTTGAAAAATTTTATAATAGGTAAACAGAAGTACCACTTTTGTATTAATCTGCTTAGGCATAAATATCATTGAAATTAGTTTATTATATATTAGAATTAGTAATGTAGATTAGACGGGAGTTGAGTTTTATGTTAGATAAAAAGAAACTTGGAATACAAATACTTTCAATAATAGGAATTATAATAACAATAAAATTGGCATGCATATATTATGTAGCTAATTATCAACAATACGCATTATCCAGTTTTTGTTCAATTAATGAATTTGTGGATTGCGATGGAGCGGCACGTTCAACCTTGGCGCAATTTTGGGGAATTCCTTTAGCATATTGGGGATTGTTTTTCTATACAGTAGTATTATTTTTAACAGTTGTTGATAAATTAAAAAACATTGTTTTTTTTAAATTCTTAAAAGTGTTCAAAAATCCGATGTCTTATATTGCAGTTTTGGGAACAATAGCATTTGTTATATCAATGGTATTAGCAACTATGAGTTTGTTTAATATTAAAAAACTTTGTATATTATGCTTAATTACGTATTTTATAGATTTAGCAATTGCATTAACTGCATTTGAATGTAAAGCGAAAAATTTTGTCACTTCTTTAAAAGAAACATTTTTTGATTTTATAGAAGGTGCTAAAGAATACCCGAAAACATTTGTTGTATTGTTAATTTTATCTACTTCTTTCTTATGTTACAGCGGAATCACAGATAATTTTCTTCCGCACATAAAACGTCATAAATCTATTGTGAAATACAGAAAGATTAAATATAACCCATATCGAGTAATGGGCAATGAACTAGGAGATAAAGATGGAACTGTTGTAGTGGAATTATATTCTGATTATGTATGTCCTCTTTGTTATATTAATAATATAATGTTGCATCAAGCAGTCAAAGAACTTTCAAATGTAAAGATTGTACACCACAATTTGCCGTTTGATAAAGAATGTAATCCTTACATTGTTGCAAATATGCATCCGGGAGCTTGTTATATGTCAAGAGTAGCAATTGCATCCAGAAATCAAGGTAAATATTGGGGAATGAGTTCTTTATTATATGAAAATCAACCTAAAACAGAGCAAGATATCTTAAAGCTCGCAGAAGAATTGGGATTAGATAAAAATAAATTTTTAGCGGACGTCAATTCACAAGCAACTTATAATGAAATCGAAAAAGAACTTAAAGAAGCTGATGAATTAGATTTGGATGCAACACCGACTATGATTATCAATGGAGACAAGCTTGTTGGAGTAAAACCGTATTATGAATTGAAGGATATATTAATTAAACATGGTGCAAAACAAAGATAAGATATTAATCCATGCTTGTTGTGGAATTTGTTCTGGATATCCGATTTCTTTATTAAAAGAAATGGGATATTCGCCTGTTGTATATTTTTGCAATTCTAATCTGGATACAGAAGAAGAATTTGAACGTCGATTGGAAGCGCAAAAAATTGTTTGTATGTATCATTGGGTTGATTTAATAGTTGAGCCGTATAACCATAAAGATTTTTTAGATGTTTCTGTCGGATTAGAAAAAGAGCCTGAACGTGGTAGACGTTGTGATGCTTGTATTAAACTAAGATTAGAGCAAACTGTAAAAAAAGCAAAAGAGCTTGGTATAAGTAAATTTACAACATCATTAGTAATAAGTCCGCATAAGAATTTCACAATGATTTCTGAAATAGGTAAATCTATAGCTGATGGCTTAGAATTTGTGGCAATAGATTTTAAGAAAAAAGATGGCTTTTTAAAAACAAATCAATTATCTAAAGAGCTTGGTATTTATCGTCAAAATTATTGTGGCTGTGAATTTTCAAAAGGTCATTTATTGGGAGAAAAATAAAATGGAATGTAAAAGAGAAGATAATTTATTAGAATGTACATGTTCTGCTACGCAGTGTAAAAATCGTGGAATTTGTTGTGAATGCGTAAGGCATCATAGAGAAGCAGGGCAAATTCCGGGTTGTTTTTTCCCGAAAAGTGCAGAACTGAAACACGATAGAAGTATCGAATATTTTATAAAAGTCTGGTCTAAAGAGTATAATTAAGGATTAAAAATGAGAGAAGAATTATTATCTATAATAGAAAAAAATAGCAGAATTGGAATAAACGAATTGGCAATTTTGCTTGGCAAAGAAGAAATTGATGTTGCAAATGAAATAGCTAAACTAGAAAGTGATGGAATAATTTGCGGATATCATACTTTGATTAATTGGGATAAAACATCTTTGGAGAAAGTTACGGCTTTGATTGAAGTTAAAGTAACTCCTCAAAGAGGTCAAGGTTTTGATAATATAGCAGAAAGAATTTATAATTATCCTGAAGTTCGAGCTGTATACTTAATTTCAGGTGGTTTTGATTTGTTGGTAACTTTAGAAGAAAAATCTTTGAAGGAAATCGCAAACTTTGTATCCGATAAATTATCAACCCTTGATAGCGTATTGAGTACCGCTACACACTTTATCTTAAAAAAATACAAAGATCACGGTACGGTATTTGACAAAAAACGTGAAGACGAAAGAGAGATTATTACACCATGACAAAACCTTTATCAGATGCTGTTTTGGGTTTAAAACCATCAGGCATAAGAAAATTTTTTGATATAGTTAGCGAAATGAAAGATGCAATCTCTCTTGGAGTTGGGGAGCCTGATTTTGATACTCCGTGGCATATTCGTGATGAGGGTATTTACGCTTTAGAAAAAGGTAAGACTTTTTATACGTCTAATGCCGGTTTAAAAGAATTGCGTGAAGAGATTTGTAAATATCAAAAGAGGCATCAAAATATAAACTACAATCCTCTTAGTGAGGTTATTGTTACAGTCGGCGGCTCAGAAGCTATTGATATTGGCTTAAGAGCAATGATTAACGCAGGTGACGAAGTAATTATACCTCAGCCTTCATATGTTTCATATGAACCTTGTGCAATTTTAGCAGGCGCTAAAACTGTAACAATTGCATTAAAAGCCGAAAATGAATTTAGATTAACTCCGGAAGAATTGGAAGCAGCAATTACAGAAAAAACAAAAGTTCTAATATTGCCATATCCAAACAACCCAACCGGAGCGGTTATGGGACGTGAAGATTTGGAAAAGTTGGCTGATATAATTATCAAAAATGATATTTATGTCATGTCTGACGAAATTTATGGGGCTCTTACTTACAATGGAGAACACGTTTCTATAGCATCTTTAGATGGAATGAAAGAAAGAACAATTCTTATAGACGGTTTTTCAAAAGCATTTGCAATGACCGGTTGGAGATTAGGTTACGCTTGCGGGCCGGAACATATTATTAAACAAATGACAAAAATTCATCAATTTGCAATAATGTGCGCTCCTACAACCAGTCAATATGCTGCAGTAGAAGCGTTAAAAAATGGTGAAAAGGACGTAGAATCAATGCGTCAAGCTTATAATCAAAGACGTCGCTTTTTAATGAATGCATTTAAAGAAATGAATTTAGAGTGCTTTGAACCTTTTGGAGCGTTCTATGTTTTTCCTTGTATAAAAGAATTTGGAATGACAAGTGAAGAATTTGCTACAAAATTTTTAGAAGAAGAACGTGTTGCAGCTGTTCCTGGTAGTGCTTTTGGAGATAGTGGCGAAGGCTTTTTAAGAATATCTTACGCTTATTCTCTTGATAATTTAAAAATTGCAATGACTAGGCTAAAAAGATTTGTTGAAAAATTACGTGGGGGGAGAAATAAATAAAGTTAGATAAAGTGATAAAGAGGAAAAGGGGGGATTAATTTAATTTCCTTTTATACTGTTTATCCTTTTTTAACAATTCTGCTTGCCAGTTCTTTTGCGTATTCCATTTTGAAAATAAGATTGAGAACGGTATAAATACCGAGAACAGATATCATAACAAATACAATCTTTGAGATTTCAAAAATATACTTAGGTAGTTGAACTTTATCAAATCCGACACAAATAAACCAACCTGCAACAAGTGTTAGCCCACCTGCAAGTAACATTTTTGCAAGATTATAGAACAAAGATTTGTAGTCCAATTTTATTTTTCTGTGGATAAATAAACCTAAAAATACTGCATTAAATAAGGTTACAAATGATGTAGACATTGTAATACCGGCAATCCCCATATCTAGCTTTAAAATTAATAACCAATTCAAAAATGCTTTCAAACCGATTGATGACATTGCTATAATAAACGGTGTTTTAGAATCATTAAATGCGTAATAAACTCTCGTTATAGAATCTCTGAAAACGTAAGGTAATATTGAGAAAGATAAGAAACAAAGAGCTTCTGATACCATGATAACTGCGTTTGAATTAAACGCACCACGTTCAAATATTAAAGAAATTCCATCTTTTGCAAGCAATAGAATTAACAACAACATTGGAATTCCTACAAAAAACAACACTCCAACCCCTTTATTAAAATATCGTTTTATAGAATCCATATCGCCTTCTCCAGCTAGACGAGAAAAAATTGGGAATAGCGGAACTAAAAATGCCGTAACTAAAATTCCCACCGGAAATTGAAAAATTCTATTAGCAAAAACAACTGATGTCCACGCACCTTCTTTTAAGGTTGATGCGAAAAACATATCTATATAAATACTGATTTGCCCGATTGTAGAACTTAATATTGCAGGGAATAAAAGTTCGCAAATGTTTTTAAACTGTGGATTATTTTTTATATCTAAATTCGGCTTAATTCTATATCCTATTTGTCTGATTTTTGGAAATTGAACCACAAGTTGGCATATCGCACCAAGTGTTGTTGCAGCAGCTAAAGCAATACCTAATTTATCATTATGCACTAAAGAAATTACCGCAATAACAACAATGCTCAATATCATTGGAGATAAATTTGGTAAAATATACTGTTTATGCGTAACTAATAATCCGTAGAAAATACCGATTACACCGCCTATAAGTATAACGGGGGACATTATTTTAAAATGTAAAGATGCTAATGAAACAAGTTCCGGTGCTCCGGCAGAAATAATCAAGCCCATAATTTTATCGGCAAAAAAGAATCCGCCTACAGCACAAAATGCAAAGAAAAGAAACGAAACAGTTAGAAAAGTATTATATAGTTTATTAACAACTTCATCCGGCTTAGAATCAAAATTGGGAATCATTTTGGAGAATACGGCAACAGCAGCGCTATGAAAAGGCCCTCCGACCCCACCTAATATAATTATAGCCAAAGATGGAATTTGAAGTGCATAAAAATACGCATCAGATACAAGTGTTGCGCCATAATAGTTTGCAACAACCATATCTCGAACAAATCCCATAAATTTACTTGCTATTGTGACCAGTGCAATCAGCGATGCTGCTTTTAATACGCTTTGTGTTTCGTCTTTACCCGCCATACTTCTCTACCAATTCTACATACAAAGTAACTGTTCTACCTAAGGATGGAGGATAAAATATTATTGTATTTGCTCCATCATCAATGTATCTTGAAATATCTATTCTATAATCTTTTTGAAAAATAGTTTTTGTTACAGGAAATTCTAAAGTTTTACCGTTTATCATAACTGCAATTTTTGCTGCATTCGAATTCGTTACAACTAATTGAGCTCTTCCAATTGGCGCCCAGAATGTTTGTTTAACTTCTTCTCCACAAACAGTAACCGGCATTGTACCCAAATTTACGCCGCTATAATAATGTCTTAAAATATTATAATATGGTTGTTTAAGTTTTGTTGCCATATATCCGGCACCATATTGGCTCATTCCGACTCCATGCCCGAAACCGCCACCATTAATTATAACATTCGTAATATTTCCGTAAGTATCTTTTTGATTATCAATAATTATATTTGCACTTGGCAAAGATATTCCATTTTTTTGAAAAACTCTTCTTATAACAAGCTCTTTATAAATTCTATAACAGCCCTTATTTGTCATAAGTTCAACTTCCATGGCTTTGCCGGAAGCACCTCTTTTCATAACTTTAATATCTTTTATTTTACCAAGCTCATCACCTTGCTTGAAAGCAGGATGAATAAATCCGGTTTTTGATTGTGCAACAAGAGTTGATTTCAAAACACTTTCTAGTTCTGCTGATCTCCACTCTTTTTGCCACCTGTAATATGGTGATTCAATGTCAAAAGAAGGGACTTTGCTATCATAGAAAGCTTTCGCATCATCCTCTTCTTCCATAGACTTAAATTCTGATTTATCCGGAACAGCTGATAAATAAGGTTTATTCGGAGCCGGAAACATCTTTGTCATAGGATCAGAAAAAGCGTTAGAATAACTTTCTGTATATCCGCCGGCGGTGGAGCTATACAATGCTAGAATAGGTTCATTATTGTATAAAGCAACAATCCCATCCGTTTCCATTACAGCTCTTGTAGACAAATCATCTTCTGTATTAACACCATAATATACTTGACTTGCGACACTGTCGACTACGTTAAACTCTTTATAAGCTTGTGTTCTTGGAGTTAGAACATAATTTCTAGCTGCAACAGCTTGGGCTTTAAGAGCTTCTAAACCAAATCTTACCGGCATTTCATTAGGCACAACTCCTTTTAAATATTCTTGAGTTTCCACAAGATTAACCAAATAAAAACCTTTTCTATCTTGATGTTGAACAACTTCAAAAGCGCCATGATAAAGAGCCGGTTTTCCTTTTCTGGTTAAATCCTTAACTCCGAGAACTCCTCTTGGGCAAACAATAACAAAATCTCTAAGCGTTGCACCATGCCCATTTATTGATATATCAAGTCCGGTAGTACCATTTTTTATTATAATATCAGTATTTGCAGGAACTGAATATATAATTTTATGTGTCTCTTTATCACAGATATCACAATCAGATGTTCCATAAACAGATATTGCTTGCTTTAAAACATTCTGAAATTTATTATCAGTTAGCCCAACTCTTACTACATTATTATCAGCAAAAACAGGATTTATTGCGACTAAAGATAAAATTAGCAACAAAATACCTGAAATCACCTTAAATTGAACAAATTTCATTAAATCTACTCCAATTAGCCTTTTAATTCCCAAGTAGTTCCTTCTTTAGAATCCTTTAAAACAATTCCGACCTTATCCAGAGCTACACGGATTTTATCAGCTACGTCCCAATTCTTTTCTGTTCTTGCAACTTTTCTTTTTTCAATAATTTCATCCATAGAAGAATATGTTTCACCCAATTCTTCAGAAATGTCTTTAAGTTTTTCTGCTAATTCTTCCTCAGAAAGAGTTGCTTTTTCAAATACAAAACCAAGTGTCGTTGCTAGTTTATACAATAATGTATACGCATAAGGAACATCTTTATTAGCTTTATTTGTTAAATCAAATAAAACAGCTAAAGCCTTAGATGTATTCAAATCATCATCCATAGCTTCTTCAAAAGCTTTATATTCTTCAAATTGAGTCAAATCTAAACTTTCATCAATTTGCGTACGTTTTGCATTAAGCATTCTTTTTACACCATTTGCAGCTGCTTGCAAAGCTTCATCAGAGAATTCTACAGGCATTCTGTAATGATTTGTTAGGATAAAGAATCTGATTGTATTTGAATCATAATTTTTCAATAAATCATCTATCGTAAGAAAATTACCCAATGATTTTGACATTTTTTCCTTATTAATAGTTACAAAACCATTGTGAAGCCAATAATTTACGAATTTACAGCCATTTGCACATTCAGATTGAGCTATTTCATTTTCGTGGTGAGGGAAAATTAAATCAGCACCACCGGCATGGATATCAATGGTCTTACCTAAATATTTTCTACTCATAGCAGAACATTCAATGTGCCATCCTGGGCGACCAACACCCCAAGGAGATTTATAACCAAATTTTTCATCTTTTTTCCATAATGCAAAATCAAGCGGATCTTCTTTTTGTTCACCTACTTCAATTCTTGCACCACTTTCTAATTGGTCAATTGGCTGCTTTGAAAGATAGCCGTATTTAGGGAATTTCTTTACTCTAAAATACACATCTCCGTTAGCTTCATAAGCGTAACCCTTATTAATCAAATCCTTAACAATAGAAATCATTTCGCCTAAAGTTTTAGTAGCAAATGGCTCTATATCTGGTTTTAAGTTATTCAAAGCATTCATACTTTCGCTAAATTTTTTGTACCAGAAAGTTGAAACTTCCTCAGGAGTTTTACCTTCTTTTTCAGCTTTTTTAAGAATTTTATCGTCTACATCCGTAACATTTCTGCAATATGTAACATCATAACCTTTAAACTTAAGGTATCTGTATAAAACGTCCCAAGTTATATAACATCTTGCGTGACCTAAGTGTGCATTGTCATAAACAGTAGGACCGCAAACGTACATTTTTACTTTGTTTTCTTCAATCGGTTTAAACTCTTCAGTTTGATTTGTGTATGAATTGTGTAATTTCATTATATATTACTCCCCAAAATCTCGCACGACTATAGTACAACAAAAAGACCGGCATGTCTGTAATCAGTTTATAAATATGAATTTTTGTAACAATATTTTTAACAATTGAAATTGTATAAAAAATAGATACTTTATATACATATAACGAGGAGATGGCGTTATACACAACCTAAAACAGATGGGAGAATAATATGATTAGTACAAGTGGCAGGGTATCCGTACCATTAGAATTGACTTCGTATTATAAGACGACAGATATTTTATCGACATTTGAAAAAAAAGTTGCAGACATAAAACCTACATCCGACATTGAAATAATTCGGAATAATAAGGGTTGTGTTTCTTCAATAATTTATTACACGCCGGAACGAGAAATAGAAAAAGAAATTTTTTTCACTGATTCTAATATTTCAAAAATCAATTACTACAAAGGAAAGACACTTTGTAGAACCGAGGCATTTAAAAATAATTTATTAACTTTGAAGTTTTTATTTTTATCAAATGGGTATTTATCTTGTTCTTATGAATATGAGTATGATGCCGAAAAACGGGTTAATAGTATATGCAAAAAGTTAAATAAAAAAGAATTACTCGTTGTATATAAATATGATGATGTTGGACGTATTATAAGTCGAAAAATGTATAAAAATAATGAGCCTATAATATATCAGCATTATAAATATGATATTTTAGATAGGATTATAGAATATCAAGATGATAATCAACATATTATTGTAAATAAAATTACTCCAAATAATGAGTTGATATCTTACGTAATTATTGATAAAATGGGAAACAAGATTATAGTAGAAAATCTTTTTTCTCCATTGGATTATGTAGAAACGACGATAACACTAAATGAGCATAGTTCAAGGATAAAAGATACAAGTTATGTGGACAATGTTATGCTCAAAAAACCATACGCAAGTGAAGATGACTTAGATTTTGTTATAGCAAATTTATTTAACAGTACTGATTTTATGTCAACAAAAAGAGAAGTTAATAAAGAAAATCAGGTAACGGATATAATAAATACAAGTATTCAGTATAGAACATTGCCGATTTCTATGCGAAAACGGTTATTGTTAGAAAGAGCAACTATATAATTTGTTGATTAGAAAAGGATGGTGCCTTATGTTTTTTAAGGCATCATTTTTTATTTTACAAAATTGAAAAAATATAGTATACTTAACACATAATGAGGTTATCAGGAGGCTTTTATGAAAGAAGAATTTACAACAAATACAAGACGCTGGTACGATAAGGATCCGGTTTTGTCTTCTGCGATGAAGACATTGGAAGAATCTGACGATGAAACTCAAATAAAAGTTGCTCTAAACCTTATTAAAATCATTACAGAACATCATCTTTCCAGTACTGAATATGAATCTGTAGAGGATATAGTTTCTGCAACAGAAGATGTAATGGATGAATCTAAGCATGGTCGTTGGTATGATTTAGATGGAACATTGAGAACTGCAATAAGTTTACTTCAAAATTGCCCTGCATCTACAAGAAGCGTTATTGCAAAAGAAATGGCAAAAAATGTTATCGATATTATTAAAAAAGAAGAAGATGTTGATGACGTAGAAATCGAAATTCCGGAAGAATAAGTTTAAAAGATAAAAAGATTACTTGTATGGTAATCTTTTTTGTTTATGTATATAAATTGAATAAAAATAAACATGGTGTTATAATAAGCGTATGAGTTCGGAAGCTGAAGATAAAAGTTTAAAAATGGTAGGGCTGGAGCTCATGTTCCTTACCCCGGAAAAATACACTCATGAAGATGGGATAACTGCTGTTGAGTTGGCAAAATTAGTTAACATACCATTGGATGTAGTGAAAAAAAAGCTGCAAATTTTGAAAGATAAAAATATTGTAAGAGTAAAAGGAATAAATCCTAAGTGTTGGCTTTTTGATGAGTATAATTTTCAACGTCTTGATGATGATGACGAAATATTTCACCTTCTATGCAATTTTGAAGATGTTGATTTTGATAAATATTTCACATACTAAAAAAGTGCTGTCTTTTAACAGCACTTCTTAGTTTATAACATCAAATTCAAAACGTATAACTATATTATAAAACCTTTTTTATTTGAAAGTATTTTTTACCATTTTTAGTAGCTTTAATGACATCCATTACAATATCATCCATAATTTCTAAATCAGCTTTCTTTTCTACAGAAAGAGAAGATTTCCATTTTTTCAAAGCTTTCCTGAAATCATCGCCATCTAACATACACTCATCAGTACCAATAAGTTTTGAGAACTTTTTAGTAAACCATTTGTTAAAATCTTTGTATGTATCTGTTATCATATCGGATACTATTTGCGCATTCGTTAAAATCACTTCCATATCTTTGAATACATTTTCATAATATTGTCCGGATTTTATGCCAATAGCGTTAGAAATTTTTCCGGTGTTATAACCCAAACCATAATATTCTACTCCACGTTTCGCAGCTCCGGTTGCTTGTGCTAAGTCAGAAGAAATTCCGCTTGAACCGTCCATATTAAAGAACGCTTTTTCACAAGAATATCCGCCATAAGCACAAACAATACTTGTAAACAAAGCTTCAAACGGCAAGTCAGAGTTTTCTTTTCTGTTTTCAAATACTGCACCTAAGAAATTACCTCTTGGATCAAGTGTTATAAAATTGACTTCATGGGATTGATGCCAAGGTTCACCTTTTCTAGCCAGTATGTCACCCATAACTTCTAAATTAGTAGCGTGTCCACATTCATGAGAAGTTGTTGCCTGTTTGTTATAATCCGGCATTTCAGGATGAGAGGTTCTACCGGTTGTAAGTTGTAAATATGCTTCAATAAATTCGCCCATTGAAGCTTTTTCTTTACCACGTTCATACATTATCTGTTTTGTTTTATCAATCAATGATTTAATTTCAACAAAAGACATAAATTCTGTCATTTTGACAAGTTTATTCAAAATATAATTTTTGTCATTTTCATTTTTAAAATCAACAGATAATTTTGTATCATTTAATCTGCTTTCAAGAATTTCTTTTCTTGCTCTTTTATTGAAAGCCGGAGATTCAACGACAAGTGATTGATTAAATCCTCTTACAACTTGTGGGATTGAACTTGCATAATATTCATCAGTAGAACCTATTACAAGAATATTAACATCTTCGCCTACGGCTTTTTCCATTTCCTCAGTCAATTGTGACATTGCTTGTTTGTATCCTGCTAAATACGGACCGGAAAACGCAAATTCTTCAAAATTATTTATATAAATAATTGCTGTTTTGTTTGGATTTTGTCTGGCAGCTTTTTTTGCTTCTGAAAAAATTCTCTTCATAGCGTTTTTAGGTGTTTCAACTATGCGATTATCATCATCACGTTCAGAATCTGCAAAATCTGCCGTATTGATTGAAATAAATGGAACTTTCGCTTCCCCTGCAATTGTTTCAGCAGTATATTTTCTACCGGAACCGGCTTCCGGATCTTGTGAATAGATTACAATTCCTCTTGTTCCTATATTACTGGTTTTTATTTGTCTTATGATAGCTTCAATATCTTTTTTGGTAGTTTCTTTACCATACATTTTATCTAATGTTTTACCTGTATCATAGATAATACTTTGCTTTTCCGCTTTTTTGTTAAATAATTCATAAGCAATTTGTGCGAATTCATCAACATCAGCGGTTTCTATATTTTCTTTTTTAGAACCATAATAAGAAGATATACGCTTCATCAAATCAACTGCTTTATCCGGAAAAATGCCTTGCATGTTTGCTGCGTGATAAATTACTCTATCTTTTGCTTCCTGCGAAAAAGGTTTTTTAATATCTTTTAACATATCATCTGTAATCATTTCTTTTACTTCAAAAGTTTGAATTGGTGGGATTGAATATGTCAAATTCTTCTGAAATAAAGAGTTAAATGATGAATCATTTGCCATTTTGTAGAATACATCATTACTAAAGAATAATACTAACTTAACATTTTCATCTTGATTATTTAATATTTGTGATAATCTTGATACGGCTTCAATTTCACCTTTTTCGTCTGATGCTTCAGAATTTACTAGTAATTGATCCATATTTACAGTAATAATCTTTTTCTGATCAGGATCACTGTCTTTTATGATACTAATTTCTTTTAAAAGAGCTTCATCAGTAATTGCATCTGACATTGTGTAAAACACAGTATTTTCTTCTGTAAAATCACCATACTTAGGTTCATCAACAGTATTAAAAAGACTTGCTACTAATCTATCAGCTTCTTTTGAATTTTCAAATGTGATATTCAAGTTTGAACCTAATGCAAGCTTATTCCAAACATCAATAGCTCTTTTATCGTATGCCGGCATGTAATCAGCATTGATTTCTGAGGTTGTTTTATATAACTGAGAACTTTGCATTTCTTCTACAAAATTAATCGGATATTCAACTTTGTCTTGTGCAAGAGCATTAAAAGCACTTGCTAGAAGCATATAGTCATCTATCGATGGAGATTGAATCCCTTTTAATTTTTCTTCTAAATTTTTAGAAATTTTTATATCACCATCTATTTTTGAAGGTTTAATATTTTTTAATGCTTCATTATTTTGATCTCGCAATTCTGCCATTGCAGCAAACAAGAAATTAGCACCGTCAGGAGTTGCTAATAAATTCTTTTCTCCGGAATATCTATATGCTAATGCTGTTATACCATTTATATTTTCCATATCTGCGTTTTGCATCTCTTCTGGCGACATTTTTTGTAATGTTTGTGATGCAATTGCTATTTCAACGGCGATAATATGTTCAGGACGTACTTCTGCATGCCCGCTATCTAATGCAAATTGTTTTGCTAATTCTAAGGTAAATTTTGCATCATCTGAAAATTTTAATTCTTTTTTTTCTTCCGTTCCTCTAAAAGTAATATAACTCTTTGGAACACCTGAAAGTTCCGTGTTGTTAGGATTTGTAACAGTGTTTTCTGTAGTATGTAATTTCTTTAAAGACCTTTTGTTTGCAGAAATACTTGTTATAGGTTCTGCTGAATTAATTCTTAATATCACTTTGTAATTCTCCTTAATCTATAATTGGTTAAAATCGCTAATTTTATTTTTTGCTATTTATTTGAAAAAAATTTACAAATTTTAATAGTTATAATTTTAAATTTGTTGCATGTTATAATGTAGATACAATTTTAAAAGGAGAATGCATTAATGAATACAGCAACTATCGTAGGTAGAGCAGGACAAGACGCTGAAATAAAATATTTTGAATCAGGAAAAGTTAAAACAAATTTTTCTTTAGCTGTTGGAAGATGGGATTCTAAAACAAAAGAAGAAGTTACAGATTGGTTCAATGTTGAAGTTTGGGATAAACAAGCTGAGTTTGCCGGTGAATATATTAAAAAAGGTCGTCAAGTTGCTGTTGACGGAAGAATTTCTATTAGCAAATGGACTGATCAATCAGGTGAAGAAAGAGAAAGATTCCTAATAGTTGCAAATACAGTAAGATTATTAGGTTCAAAAAGAGACGCAGAACAATGATATTTTCAGATATAGTTGGAATAGTTGCGGATGATTTAACAGGCGCAAATGATACCGCTCTTCAATTCCATTTGGGCGGAGCAAATACTGAAATCTTGCTTAATCAGGATTATATTCCTAATAAGAAGCAAGAAACTGAAGTTTGGGCTATTTCAACAGAATCCAGAAATATTCCGGCAGAAGAAGCTGTAGAAAACATAAAAAAAGCATTGAAATCTTTTCAAGAAAATTTTTCATTTGAATATTATTACAAAAAAATAGATTCTACAATGCGTGGTAATATTGCACCAGAAACACTTACTATGATTAATATTCTTGGATATGATGCTGCAATAATCATGCCGGCTTTTCCACAAGAAGGCAGAATTACTGTTGGAGGATATCATTTATTAAAAGGTGTTCCGCTAGGACGTACTGAAATGGCAATGGATCCGCATTCACCTATTTTTGAATCTCATATACCAACTTTATTAAAATCTCAATTAGATGAAAAGAATAAAAATTTAGTTGGAATGATTGATTTAAAAACGGTTATGAATGGTGCCGGCCCGATTTTAATCAAAATTAACGAGCTATTAAAAGATGGTAAAAAATTGATAGTCGCAGATGCCGTTTCAATCACAGATATTGAGCAGTTAGCTTTAGCAATAAAAAAATGTGAGAAAAAACTTTTGTCAACAGGTACGGCTGCCGGAGCACAAGTTTTGGGGAAATGTTGGCTTTCCGGCATAGAAAGAGAACATGAAACTGTAAAATTAGAAAAATTACCTAAGTTTATTGTATCAGGTACTGCGACAAATATTACAGCTGAACAAATTACTAAACTTGAAAATTCTGATGATTACAATGATATTAATTTTATTCCATTAGAAACAGCAGATATCTTAGATGGAGTAGATAGTGATATTGTAGATAGAATTGTAACAAATTTAAAAAGTGGTGTAACAGTTGCTGTACATACGTCACATTTAATTGCAAATTTTGATGGTTTTTCTGATGATTCTTTTAATGCAGAGCTTACAAAAGATAAACTGGCAAGTATGATTACAGATTATTTGGCAGAATTGACACAAAAAGTTTTAGCTCAGATAAATGTAATATTAATAACTCTTGGTGGTGAAACGTCGTATAAATGTTGCAAAGCAATTAATACAAATGAACTCCGTCTAATAGACGAAGTTGCACCGGCAATTTCTTTATGCTCAGATGAAAACGGCAGATGGATTGTTACAAAATCAGGAAATTTGGGCAACACAAGAACTTTAATAGAAATATTGGATTATTTTAAACATCATGAGTAATTACGCAAATAAAATTATTATAACAACAGGTGACCCAAACGGAATAGGAGCTGAGATTACAATTAAAGCTCTAAATATGATGAATCTTCCGGCTAGAGATATTGTGATAATTTCTAATTCAAAAGTATTGAATACATATGGTTCGCTTCAAAATAACTATGAAATGATAGAGATTGATTATCCAAATAAAATTGTTCCTGGTGAAATTTCAGCAGAAGCCGGAGATTTTGCATTTAAAGCGTTAAAGAAAGCTTGTGAATTAAAGCCAAAATTTATTGTAACGGCACCAACTTCTAAAGAAGCAATGAATCTAGCCGGACATCATTATACCGGCCAAACAGAAATTCTTGAACATTTTCTAGCTCATGATGGACAAAAAGCTGAAATGTTATTTGTTTCAAAAGATTTTAGAGTTCTTTTATTAACAAGACATTGTGCTTTAAAAGATGTTAGCGATATTGTTACAAAAGAACTTTTGATTGAAAAAACTGAACGCTTAAGAAGTTTCTTTCAAAATAAATTAATGATAAAAAAACCGAATTTTGCACTATGCGCACTTAATCCACATGCCGGAGAACATGGTGTAATTGGAAAAGAGGAAGATGAGAAAATTTTACCTGCAGTGGAAACTATTCGTAAACGTGGTATAAATATTACAAATCCTTTGCCGGCTGATACTCTTTTTGTAAAAGCTGTTCAAAATTATTTAAACGGGGAAAAACAACAATATGATTGCTATATAGCTTGTTATCATGATCAAGGATTGATTCCAATAAAGGCTGTAGCTTCTAAAAAAACAGTCAATATGACTATTGGATTAGACGTAATTAGAACCTCTCCAAGCCATGGTACTGCATTTGATATAGTGGGTAAAAATCTTGCAAATCCGGAATCAATGATTGAAGCAATTAAATATTGTCTTTATTAAGATTGTTGAAAAATATTCATAAAATTGTTTAGTTTTAATATTTATTTGATAATTTTCTGGCTTTGTATAATTCGAACACGCTTATTAAAAAGAATAAGCCAAAAACTGCTAAATAAGACTTGTTAGAATATACGAGAATATTTCCAACTTGTTTTGGCTCAAAAATATTAAGCAAAAATCCCATTGCTGTTCCTAGGAGACCAACCATAGTAAAGAAACCGAAATTCATAATACTGACAGCTGTCCCTGAAATCATTTTTCTGTTTGTCAAATGCAAAACCGGTACTAATAATGAGGTTAAACTAGCATTTCCCGCAAGGACGAAAAATATCAATGCTATGTAATAAGTTCTTATGTTAAATATTAGGCATATGCAAATCATCAAAAGACTTACAAATGTTACTACAGAGGCATTCTTAAGAAACATAACTCGATGATTATGACACATTTTGCAAAAGGATGCGTTAATTATATTGAAAGCTGCAGCAATAATTGCCATTATAGATAAAATTATTGAAGCTTTAGAAGAAGACATCATACAAAAATCTTCTAAAAATTTTTTACCGATTATAGATTGAATTGCGTAAGATATACCAAAATTACAACATGCAAAACTAAAAAGATTTCTGTTGTGCTTTTTATGTAAAACTAAACGAAAAGGTAAAGATCTTAATTTTACATTCTCATTAATTTCAGGAAATTTAATTTTAGTTGAAAGAAGTGCATATAAAATTACACCGATAGCTACAATACCACCAATTATAAGTAAAACTTCTCGCCAATTTATATGTTGAGTTAAATAAACAAATGGTGCGTTTGCAGCGATTCCACCACAATAACCAATGCAAAGCATAACGGAAATCGCAATTCCAAAGTTTTTATCAGAAAAAAATTCTCTCAATTCTCTTATCAAGCTTAAATAAAAAGTACTTCCGCCTAAACCGACAAGAACTCTTGCTAAATACATTAAAGGTAGATTAGATGATATTGGAAAAAGTAATGCTCCAATAGCAAGGACAATACCACCCGCTAACATTACTCTTTGACCACCAAATCTATCCACCAGAACTCCTATTACAAGTTGATTAAACGCATATATATACATAAAAATTGCACCAAAAGCGGTTATATATGGTGCTGAAACAGATAATTCCTGTTGTAAAACATCGAAAATTGCGCCAGGAATTGCAATTCTTTGAAAATTGGCTATAAAGTAAAATAATGCTCCCAATAAGATTAGTGTAAAATTAATCCATCTCAACTTTTTCATAATAGAACCAGAATACCGCTAATAGGGACGTGTGTCAAATTAATGTTTTGCTGTAATATATGTAGGAATTAGTCATTAAATTTAAAATTTTGTCTTTTAGTTGTTTTATTTGTGTTTTACGAGTTTTAAAAATATCTATGTTGAAAAAAATCTATTAATAATACCAAAAATTTTATTATGGTTAATTATGATGGAAAAAGTTTTTAAAATAAAATTTCTAGGTACTTGATTTTTAAAATTTACGGAGCATAATATAGATGTTGAGTGTATTTACTCGATATACAAATTAAATAAGGTGGGATGCTCTGCCGACGAGAAGGTGACTAAGCGTGACGTTCGAGGAGAAGTAAGTCTAGAAGACTGCTCAACAGAGTAATCGCAATAAAAATTAAATATCGCGGGATGGAGCAGTCTGGTAGCTCGTCGGGCTCATAAGACTCTTTTAAAATTAGTATCCTTGCTTGATATAATCAGTGTTATTGGTATTTATAAAATACTTACTTTTTGATAAAAATTGTAGGGAAGACCTATAATTTTTGTAGGTCTATTTATAGGTCTTCTTATCCCCAAATTTTCATTTTTATGCTCCCCAATCGTCCTCTTGTGCAAAAGTTTTATGAGGTAACATTTCATCTGGTATATCTTTTTCATTGCTATGAAAAATGTGTTTAAATTGTTTGTCTTGAAATTCAGTAAGTTCTTCTAAGTGATGTGGTAAAACATGAGTATAAGTATCTAAAGTTATTCCAATACTACTATGCCCTAGCCAAGCTGAAACTTTTTTAATATCTGCTTTGTGTTCAAAGAAATTTGTTGCACAAGAATGCCTGAATGAATGTATTTTATGATGTTCAATACCAGCTTCTTCGAGTCTTTTATTAACAAAATCTCTAAATGTTGTATCACAAATAAAATAACCATCATCTCTTGCAAAAACAAGGTCTAAATCTCTATGATATTTAACACCTAAACGCATTTTGTTTTCAGCTTGTATACTTCTTACTCTGCGTAAGATTTTATAAACTATATCTGATATTGGTATTGTACGATTTGATGTTTTAGTTTTTGTTGAATCAATAATTTCTTTTTTATATTTATATTTTGAGTTATTGTCATTATTTGGTACAGCTTGTAATTGTTGTGCAATTCTCATTTCTCGTTTTTCAAAATTAACTTTTGACCATTGCAAGCCTAATGCTTCGCCTAATCTTGTACCGACACAAAGAAAAAACACTATAAGCATATCCCATTGTGTACCTTTTTCAATACAGTATTTGAAAAATTTATTATAGTCTTCTTGTGTTAGTATTTCTATTTCTTTTTTTGTACATTTTGGGTAATTTGCTTTTTTATTAGGATTTTCTTTTATAATTTCATTTTTATATGCACATTCAAGCATTCTATTTACAACAGCACGAATATTTTTAACTGTTTTAGGGTCTAGAGTTCCACCTTTACCATTATTCTTTTTTAGACAATCATTATAAAATTTTGTAAGTCTTAGACCTGTAAGACTTTTTAATGGGCGATGTCCTAAACCTGGAATGATGTGTTTATCCAAAATACTTCTATCATCACTAATAGTTGTAACTTTAACATGACCAACGACAAAATTTTCAAACCAAGTATTTGCCCATTGTGCAACTGTACAGTTTTCTGAAATTTCATCAGAACATCGACCCTCTAATTCTGCTTTCCATTCTTTGTACGCAATTAAACATTCTTCTTTAGTTTTTCTAGAGAAAGATTTTATTTTACTTTTACCAAATTCGTCATGATAAGTAACTTTATATTCAATGTATTTGCCGTCAGTGCTTTTCGTAAAACAGCCCTCACCATTTTTGCGTTTAGGTCTTTTAATTTTTGGAGTCAAATCTTTAGTCATTAGCATTCTCCTTTGCTCCTGTGGTACTCGGCAGAGCCTGTGTTCCTACGTCGCCGTCGTTTAGTTGCGTTGCCGAAAACTCACCGTTTCCGTCAACTTCACTTCGGCTGCCGCTTTCTCTTACGAACTTGTAGAATGCGTATTCGCTAATATTTAACTCGCGGATAGCAACATTTGATTTAATTTCACGATTAAGCCATTTCTTGTAAACTTCGCTAAAATTTGCAGGCTTTTCAATTTGTTTTCTACCTTTATACTTGCCCAATTTTTTAGCAACGGCAATTCCATCTCGCTGTCTTTCTAGTAGATTTGCACGTTCAAACTCATAAATTGCACCTAAGAATGTAAGCATAAGTTTACCAAAATTACTTGAGGTATCAATACTTTCTTTCATACTAAAAAGTCCTACACCTTTGTTATTAAGATATTCAATAATATCCAACAAATCTTTAGTATTGCGAGCAAGCCTAGATAAATCTTTAACATAGACAGTATCACCCTCTCTTACGTACTCTAACAGAGCTTGTAATTGTGGACGTTGCGTATTTTTACCGCTCACTTTTTCTTCAAAAACTTTGTCCAGCTTAAAATCTTGCAATAAAGATTTTTGGCTTTCAGTGTTTTGTTCAATTGTGCTAACTCTGATGTACCCGACTTTTTGTCCTTTTGTCATTCCATTCATTGTTGTAAAATCTCCTTTTACTTATTTGTAAGATGACGAGTGTTTGAAGTAAAGACATCATCACTGAAATGACTGAAAAATAAAAATCCAAGTCTATTCAGGGAGTTTTAAACGCCAAAATTTTCCACGTTTAGAGTGTACCCTACAACGTGATAAAACTTAATCAATTGAGATTAAGTTGCGACTATTTAAAACTCCCAAGATAAAGTGCAGACTAGTCATAAATATCAACCTTATACCTACCATCAGGCGTGCTGGCTCTATATGTTTATTATCTTGTTGAGCGACGATGTGTTCTCATCATCATATATTAACATTGAACCATTGTTTTAGTAATCGTGGCATCTGGTTCTACTGCCGGAGCGTTTTACAAAACTGCAAAATCCAGTCTACATATCCATGATACAAATTTTTCAAATTCTCGTCAATAAAACTTGAAGATTTGTAAATTTTTTATGTTTCTCTCACCAAACAGTCCATTTGATTGCGCCTAAAATCTTCTTTTAGCTTGTACTATAATTTACTTTTGACAATATTTTCTACATAATCATCGGTTAAATAAGCAAAATTTTATTTGTTGCTCACCAATCTCTCTACTAATCTCTAATAAAAAATTTAGCTTAATTTAGGTTTAAACATTGTCATGATAATACTCTCAATATATTCACTAATGATTTTATATGGATTACTATTTCCTATACGATAATAAGAGTAATTTTATAACAATCTTATTTTATTCTTTTTCTTTCCGCCCCACCTAAAATTTTTAATAATATCTTTTTTGCCATTCCTTAAACTCAAAATTATTTATTAACTTATTATAAGTTTCCTCTAATATATTCAATAACAGAGCATGTTCTTTATAAGAATATCTTTCTAATTTTGGAATAGTTATTCCATTTTTAAATTTTACAGTAACCGTAAAGTCTTTTAAGTCATCATGTGTAAATTCTGATTTACCTTGCTCTATAAAATTTTTTACATAATCTTGTGCCAGTTGTTTTATTTTTTCTATTGTTTGTTGTTCTGTTTTTAACTGTTCTAGTGTTGTGTTTTTATACTCAATATAGCTTTTTCGTAAAAACAATATAATACAAACAAATACAAAAACTATTAATGACCATAATAATATAGAGATAAAATCTTTAAAAATTGGAAAATTTGACATAAATGACTCTATTAAATGAAAAATTTCACTTAGTATCCCAATTAAAATTATTGCCAATATTGTTTTAACTACTGCAAACATAATTTACTCCTTTTATGTTTTTATTTATTACATAATGAGAAATTATTACAATACTTTTTTATTACGCATTCATAACATTTAGGTTTTGCGGTACAAATTTCACCATATCCTTTGGAACAATAATTCCATAATAAGTAATCCATTTTTACCTGACTTATACCAATATCAGCAGAAAGTCGCCGAAACTCTTCTATTATTCTATAATCAGATTTTGATTGAATTAAATTTAATCTATCTGCACCAACAATTCTTTTTATATGAACATCAGGTTTAACTATATCTATGCCGACATTTCTCAAATATTCGCATACTAATGCAACTCCTGCATATTTTAATTTATAGGTGCTATTACTATCTGCAAGCAATTTGACAATGTTTGCAGGGGTGCTATGCGTTATAAATTTATCTAAACTACTATATTTATCTTCAATTTTTTCAAAGGTTTCTATATTGTTTTTCAAAAAAGTCATTTGGTTCTTTGTTGTATATGGGCTATAACACTTTAATTCTCTAATTTTTTCAATTAAAATTTCAGGAGCAATTTCTTTTAATCTATCTTTTTCAAAATTACAAAATAAAGAATCTAATTCTGTATGATGTGCTTTAATGTTTTTCCAAGATACCAAAGCACTTAATTGAGCATACACAAACCCTTTTAGATGTTCTTGAAAACTAAAACATTTACCATTATTTCTGGCATTAACTGCTTCAATAATTGTTTGGTCAATATCTTCAATTCTGTTTTTGAGATATTCATTTAAAGTTTTAAACATCTTTTTATAGTTTTTGCTCATATACACCACTCCTACTATAAATTCTGTAAATCAATTTACAATAGATTAACTCTCTTGTCAATGTGTGTAACTCCTACTCAAAATATATTAAGGTGATACTATGTCTATAAAGAAAAATTTAGGAAATAGAATACGAGAAATAAGAATAAGCCGTTCGCTAACACAAGAGGCTTTGGCTGAGAAAATCAACCTTTCGGCTAAAAGTTTAAGCCAAATAGAACTCGGCAATAATTTTGTTTCTGCTGAAACATTAGACGAACTATGTTCAGCATTAAATATTACTCCTAATGTACTTTTTGATTTTAAATATTCCGATGTTACTGAAAATACATCTTTAGAAGAAATCGTCAAAAGACTAAAAAATAATCCAACATTATTAAAAACAATTTATAGAATTGTTTTAGCATTAGATTACTAAAATATTTTCTTGGTAATTTTATACCTCACGCCACTAAAACTTTTCATCATTCGCCAAAGAATGCTCTCATTCTAAATTATTTAGAGGAGGATTTTTAAACCGAGAAAAATCTCAAATAGGGAAAATTTATATCCACAACCACCAAACCTCATCACACAATGAGAGGGGCTGTATGGGGTGGTTCAAATTTATGTGCTATAATTTTGTAGAGAAGAGATTTTATGAAAGCAAATGAGATAAAAGTTTTATTTATCAAATGGTTATTAGAAAATAGTCCTAATAGTATCATTGGAAATGAAGTGTTATTTTCTAATAATCTTTGTAGAACGGACATATTAGAAATTATAAAAAATAAAACTATTGCATATGAAATTAAAAGCGATAGCGATAACTTGGATTGTATAGATGAACAATTAAAAAATTATATTGAAACATTTGATTATACTTATTTAGTATTTACTGAAAAATATTCACTTGATAAATTAAAATCCTTAAACGAATGTGTTGGATTATATTTAATAAATAAATTTGGTGGTATAGAACTAATCCGTAAAGCTAAATTATCAAAACATATTGTAAAAAAGAATTTATTGCATTTTTTACATAAAAAAGAATTAATAGACTTATTAAATCAAAAGGGATTAAGTGCAAAATCTGTATTTGAACTTCGTTTATTATGTGAAAAGATTGCATTTAAAAAAGTTAAGCGAAAAAGCATAGAAACATTGAGTTGTAGGTACTACAAATTATTAAATCTATTTTTACATGATACTGCAGGGGAAAATATAACTGTTGACGACTTAACTTCTTTAACAGGTAATTTATGTAGCGATGAACTCAGATAATTTCTTTTCCAAAAGAGTTAAATACATGTTCATTCGTACAGATATCCAAAATCTTGGTGCAGAACCTTCAACATTTCCATTTGCCGCATTTATTATTGTATTCAGTCCCCAACTTATAATATTTTGATTTATTAAATCTTTAAAATATTTTTTTTGTGTAACTTCTCTTGCTACTAATATATATGTATCAGCATATGTAGTATTTTCAGGTCTTTTTTTTCGTAAACAATGAATTTGTTTATCAATAGATGGAACATCTATCCTAGGTATCCAACCGCGAGCAAATACATTATCGTTTCTGATTGGATTTATAGAAGCATAATCACTATATACTAAATTTAAGTCTTTATTATTTACTTCATTTAATACTTTTTTATAAAAATCTAATTCTTTAATCTTAAATGAGATATAATTACTAGGATTCATATGCTCTGAAACATTGGCAGGAAAAGATGTTGATGATAAAACAATATTCTTGATTCCTAAAGCAGTAAGGACATTAATAAATGTTTTTGCAGTTTCAACATTTTGTTCTACATTGTTTATATATTTGTAATCCAAAACATAAATAATTTTGTCTTTTAAATTTATATTTCTACTAGATTCTCTATCTAATATGTCTTGAATATCTGAAATTAAATCACGTGCTTCAATTACATCTTGCGAGCGAAATACAACATAATCAAAATGTTTACATAATTCAGTAATCTGTTGATTTAATTTTTCAATATACAAACCGTATTGTTCTTCTTCTTCAATTTGTACAACAGGATAAAAAATCCCAAATTCATCTTTATGTTCTATGCAAAAATTTATCCAATTCCTATAAGAGTTTTCACTAGAGTGCAATTGTTCAATTTCAGTATTACTTAAATCTTCAATACCAGTTAAATCTAATATAAATGGAGTGTCTTTGTAATTATCTTTTAAAAATTGTATTTTTTTTGCGATTTTACCTTCATCTTCTTTTTGGTTTTTTCTTCCCCTTGTAAGTTCAAAAAGAGGTAAGATAAACTCCTGAACATTGTCATCAATGTTACTTATAGCTTTAATTTCAGCATCACCTGTTTTTATAATTGGAACATATTTTTTCTTTGTTATCATAAACCATGCCCCACCAAATTAAGATTTTTAGCTCTTACTCTAATTGCTAGAGTTGAAACTCCAAAATACTCTGCTAAACCAATTATTGTGTTATTCCCATTTTTAATTTGAGATAAAAATTCACATTTAGGCATTAGTAATTCTCCAGCAAAATTATTTGCTTGATATTCAATAGAGTTACTGTCAATACCCCTAAAAAATATTTTATCTTCAAATAAACTATCTTGATTTTTATGTAAACAGAAATGAGCTATTTCATGTGCGATTGTAAAATGCTGTCTTTCTCTACTATGACGCTTTTCAACAGTAATTGTGTTTTTATTTAAGTCTAAAATACCTGATATGTCATTAGGTAATTCTTTTGTTTCTAAATGTAAATTAAACTTATCTAATATCAAATTAAGATCTAAAGGATACTTAATATTTTCCAACTGACTAAGTAAATCTTCTGCGCATGTAATATTGCAATTTGCAAGTTCATTCCCCAAGTGTTCAAAAAGATTTAATGACTTATTTGGTCTATTCATTTGTCGCGTTTTTATAATAGCCATACTTATTGGTCTCCATCTTCTTGATCTGGAATTGTGATTTCTTCAAGAATAATATTATTATTCAAATTTTGTGTTAAATTGTCTAAATTTTCTCTTATATTGCCTTGTTCATCAAGAATAGCATCTAACTGTTCATGTATTTTCTCGTTATCTTCAATAAGTCCAGCTATGTCTCCGCCATTTTTTTCGGCATTAAAAACTTCTTCTACAATTGGTTTAATTTCTATTGTTTGTAAATATTGTTGAAACATTTCTTTTAAAACTAACTCGCCAGGCTTTGAATGCATATAATCTATCAAAGCTTCGTTTATATCTCTCCTATAAGAAAATTTTATGTATATAAATCCCGAAATAGCTAATATTGCAAATGCCCCAATTAAAAATTGAATTAACATTTCATAAAAGCTAATCAGTCTTTCAATAACAAAATCTGCAGTATATAACTTATTCTGTGATATCATCAAGTCTAAAATTTTAATATCATGTTCAGATAATTTGTTTATATCAAAAATTGTTGCATCCCTTATTATGTCTGACCAACAAGGCATTAAAAGTTTAAGTCCAAGGAAAACACCTATTAAGCATAATGCGATATTAATAAAACATCGCAAAACAAATCGCCAAATGTGCCCAGAATCTTTATAAATAAAATTGTTATTGTTAATGGTCATACTTTTTCTCTTTCAATAATAGTTTATCATAAAAACTGCTTAGTTAGCTTAGTTTATGTAATAATTTTAATATTTGGTAGCTTGTCGGCTCATAAGACGCTTTTTAGTTTTACTTCCTTGCTTGATATAATCAGTGTTATTGGTATTTATAAAATACTTATTATAATATTCCTGTTACTAAATACAAATTTTGTAGCCGCCCAATATTTTACCGCCGTAGGTTTTAACTAAAATTTACCCTAAAAAACTTCGTTCTGTACCGCTCCTATAAATATACCTACAATAATTGTAGGTATAAACTATTTTTAAATAAAAAAAACAAGGTACTTGATTTTTAAAATTTACGGAGCATAATATAGATGTTGAGTGTATTTGCTTAACGTACAAATTAAATATCGCGGGATGGAGCAGTCTGGTAGCTCGTCGGGCTCATAACCCGAAGGTCGTTGGTTCAAATCCAGCTCCCGCAACCATTTATTTTAAAGGGTTTTAGCTAGTTGCTAAAACCCTTTTTTAGTGTAAAAATAAGTAAAAGTTGCAAAAAAGTTGCAAAAATTTTAATATGAATCCAAAAAATAAATATGGTGGGTGGAGAGGTGGTGAACCTCTCGGCGTTTCGTCTATTAAATTCTGTTGGGAATAAACATATTTTTAATTTGGAACATCACCCCACGTCCGCCTGTTCCTACCACCGAACAAAGATTGTTATTAATTTTTTTTGTTATTAATACAAATTCTTTGATAATTCTCATAAGCAAGTCTCCTTTTATTTTCAATATAAATTTCAAGGGTGAAATTCCTACTTCAAATATGGTATTGCTTACCAGTTTTGCCAACAGATTAATATATAGCTTTTTATACCAACATTATATGTTATGAAATAAAAAAATCAATCTATTCTGATAATTTTGCTATTGGAATTTTATGTACCAAATTTTACAATATTTTCATTTGTTTCAACAGTTGTATCAACAATATTATTAAGTAAATTCACACACTTATCATTAACTTCCGGCAATAAATGAGTATACAAATCCATAGTCATAGTAATTGAGGAATGCCCTAGTTGGTGTTGGACATATTTCATCGGGGCACCGTTTGCAAGTAATAAACTAGCATAAGTATGTCTTAAATCGTGGAATCTAATTTTATCAATTCCGGCTCTGTTTAAAGCAGGCAAAAATCTTCTTTTTGCCAAATTATCAGCACTTTGATAGTTTCCATTAGAATTTGGGAATACTAAATTTAATTCGCTATGCGGGCAAGCCAAACGCCATTCTTTCAAAACTTTTGCTAACTCATTAGACATATCGATTGCTCTGATTTTACCTGTTTTTGGAGTCCCTAATCCGCCATGAGTGTAATTTTTATCTACTGTAATTTTCTGAGTAATCCAGTTTATTGAATCCCAAGTCAAAGCCAATATTTCCCCCTTTCTCATGCCGGTAAATATTGCAGTAAATAACAAAGGATAAAAATCTGGATAGATAACTTTTGTTTTACTCAATAAGGCTTGAACTTCAACTGTCGATAAAGCTCTAATCTTTTCATTTTTAGCAACTTTAAGGTTTTTAATTCTAGCTAAAGGGTTTCTTACAGGTACATCGTTATCAATCATAAAATTGAATATTGAGCCAAGAAACACCATATATTTATTAACTGTTGAATTTTTGCGTCCTTTATCCAACATTGCTTTTCTAAATTCTTTTACCAAAATTGGAGTTATTTCGCATAATTTCATATCACCAAAGAATGGATAAATGTGATTATCAAGATACCCTCTATTTGTCGCAATTGTGCTTGGCTTACAGTTTGTACTAACATGTAATCTCATATATAACTCACCAGCTTCTTTAAGGGTAACTTTTGTATCAACAGGATTGAGTCCTTTGTTCAAATCTTCATAAATTTTAGCTTGAGCTTTTTCGGCTTCGACTTTTGTTTTGAAACCTTTTTTAATTTTTCTCTTGCCTTTTAGGTCTTTGTAATCAAATTCCCATTTGCCTGTTGTTTTGTTTTTTCTTACTGATTTTATCACTTTTAAACCCTTTTTATCTTGGAAGAACTAGAAGGGAAGTACCCTTCTAAATTCTTCTTTGATTTCTATTATCACTTTAACGTGTTTCCTGTGTACTGTAAGCACTTTGACTAAAAAATGCTAATGCAAGTCGGTATTTTTCGATTTCTTCTTTGTTAAAATCATTTTTTAAATATCTATCATAAGTATCAATCGCTAACATTGCATGGGTGCTATCATAGTATTCTTTCATTAAAACTAATTTTTTATCATTATTGTCCCATTTGTACCTACCCCATTTTTTACTTTTTGCATCAAAGGCTAATATTACTGCTAATGGATTTGACATAATTTTCTCCTTTCATTTTTAATGTCATAACTTTGTATTCTAAAAAGAATTTTGTTGTATAAATTCTTGAATTTTTTCACTTTCAAAAAGAAGTCGCCCTCCTAGTTTTACAAACGGGATTTCTTTTCTATGTACCCAACGGTAAAGTGTCGAAGTTGAAATCTTCAAAAGTTTTGATAAATCGTTTATATTGTATAAATTTTTCATAGTATAGTATCCTTTGCTTAAATTGGTCTAAAATCTAGTAATAACTTAACTTTTAAGTATTTAGAGAATGCAGGAAAGAATCGCGAGAATAGACTTCTGCAAAAGACTCTAGCAAAGAGAGAAAGAGTCGAAAGAATTATTATTCTTTGTTTTTAATCCTTTTCCTGCAACTTTTCTATATCAAGTCATCAGCTTCTTTGTGATATTTCTTCTCTTTGGGTTTCTTAGGAGGTTTCTTGATATTATAAAAATAGGTTCTATCTTTTGTTGTTCCTATAGCTTTTATTACCCCGTCAGCTAAAAGTTCTGAAAACGCATTGTTTACTGTTCTATCTGAATATCCCGCTATACACTTGAGAGATTTAGCAGAAAAACCAATTTCCGGCATACTTGATAGAACATTAACAATTTTTTCTTTTGCCTGCTGAGTTTTGTTTTTCCCAGTATTCGACACTTCATCAGTGGTATAAATTACTTGAATATATTGATTATCATTATTTGATATTACAAATTGAAAAGGTTCAATTGGTTTAAACCAAGTTTTAGCACAAATAACAGTATTGTACTTTTCGTCCTTTGTACTTTTTTCTGTATCATGTGCAATAGCAAGCATTAAGCCGCATAATCTGGCTGTAACAAAACTTCCAATTAAATCGCTTTGGTCAAGTCCTTTTCTCTTTTCGTTAGAACCTCTTTTTCTGGAATGGTGACACAATAAAATTGAGCAATCATAATTAGAAGTTAGTTTTCTTAAAAAATCAATTGGTTCTTTCACGTCTTTTTGTTTATTCTCATCACCATCGAAAAAAGAAATAAAGGTATCAAAAATAACGAAATCCGGCTTATATCCTTCCAATAATGTTTTAAGATTTTCTTGTCCTTGCTCATTTGTTAAATCAATAGAAAAGCCTTTTGATTCAGCCTCATAACGATTGACAAGTTTAAAATATTTATTATCAGGGTTATAAAACATTTGTTTCAATCGATTTTTCATTATTGTGTTTGGGAAATCCCCTTGAAAATATAGAACTTTCATAGGTCTTTCAACTTGATAATGATTAAAAATAGCTTCGCCCCTGGTTAATTTAGCCGCTATATCCATTGCCAAAATTGTTTTTCCAACTCCAGGCTCACTAAAAATTACACTTACAAGTTTTTTTGCAAATAAATCTTTAACCACCCATTTTACATCTTCTTCCTGCATTAAGTCGCTTGTGCTTTTTAATAAAGATAAAAGCCCCTTTTTATCTGTTTTTGTAAATTCTTCTCTATTTTGTTTAGGTTCTTGGCTTTTTAAATATGGGCAATTTCCACATATTGTTTCGTCATCAAAGTGTGAACAACCTTTAATATCATTTATATCTTCGATTTTATAAGTCGATTTTATGGCTGCTTTCCTTTGTGGAATTTCATTATCGTTATTCTTTTCTGCAATATTTATAATCAAATTTTCCGCTTCATCTTGTGTGATATTTAATTTTTTGCGACAAATTCCAGCTAAAGACATCGCCAAATCTTGTCTATTACCTTCTACCCAATTGTTTTCTGCAAATTCAATACAAGGTAATTTTTCTTGAGGTTCAACATCTTTTTTTGATTGATTATATTCAACAATATTAATTGCATTTTTTATAGTTTCTTCTATTTCTCTAATTGCTTCAAAAGTTTTGCCTTGAACCAAACAATTATTTTTATTTTCAAAAAATGATTCTTGAATAAATCCTTCTTTATCTAGCATTCCAAAAAATGGTAAAAATATTACTGAAATGCCTTCGCCCTTTGGAAAAAGCTCAATAAGTCCATTTTTTATTTTTAGTTTAAAATTTTCTTCAATTATTTTACCTAATTGTTTTTGTACCAAATTTCTATCAATTGGGTTACTAAAGAAAATAAAAATATGAAATCCCTTACCTTTAGATTTTTCTATTACAGATTTCCAACCTAGTTTAGATAAAATCGTTTTTTGTAATCTACAAGCTAAATCATACTTTTCTTCAAAACTTTGTTCCTTAAAATCAATATCAATTACTGCTGATGTAATTAAATTAATGTCTCTTTTTAATTCGCAAGAAACTCCAAGTCTAATTTCACCTTTCATGTGTTTTCCCAGCAAATCAAAAAACTTTTCTGTTGAAATGCCTTCTTTTACCTCGTTAGGGATTTTTAAATCCTTCCCAGAAAGATAAAAATATCTTTTGTTGTCCCCATAAAATCTGTTTAATAATGCTTTAACTGGAAACACTTTAGCATTGTTTTGTCTCAATTCATCTGAAGTTCTAATCATTCTTCTTCCTCCTTTGAGTCCAATTTTGTCAAATTTTTTTAAAATAGTGAATGATTAAATTTCGACTTTACACCGACAAAACTATAAAATTTAAATTATGGCATATTCTTGGTAATAGTTATTTGTATTTAAATGATAATGAAATTTTTCAGCAGCTGGAATAAATAAAGGTTCTTTGTTTGCCTTTCTTAATTCTTCATTAATCCTTTCAAAATATCGTTGATAACTTTCTGCTTCTGGTTTAAAATTATTTAATTCTTCCAGTTTTTCAACTGAAATTATTTTGTCATTTTGATACATATCGATAGTTTGAGTTAAATATTTAATTTTCTTTTTAGTGCCTTTCAACTTAACTCCTTTAATCCAGATTTTTTCCAGTGTTTTATCAATTAAAATTGCAATATCGCCCTGCGGATATTCAGGATTTACTTCATAAGATTCATTCCAATCAATACTTAATTTTTTCATTTTTTCTCCTTTTGCTTTCTATTCCTATTATCGTAAGTAATTTTAGTTAGAAAAGTTTTAAAAGGAGAAAAAAGCAAAAAATTTACAATAAAAAAGTATTATATACATCTCTATATTGTAATAATGCTGATTTCAGTTTTGCAATTTCCTCTAAACCGAAAAAACGTTAATTTTATTATATGAGATATACATAGATATAAAAAATCAGCTTAACAATATTGCAAAATGTTAAGCTGAAAAAAGTTTTATTTATTTAATTTATTAAATAATTCAAATGATATTATATCAATGTCTTTATATAATATTTGATAATAGGAAACTAATAAAGCAAGATAAGCATTTATTTGATTTTCCAAAATATCATTATTTTCTTCAGTAATTTGAGTTTTGATGAAAGAAATTTGCTTCCCAATATAATCCAAGACTTGTATTACATCATTCTGATTATCTTTATTATTTGTTATTTGAGGAAATAAGTTATTTACATTTGTTTTAAAAAATGTATATTGACTCTTAAATATTTCAAAATCGACCTGATTCATTTTATTTATATTTTGAGTCAAAGCTATTGCTATGATTCCAACTGTTTCAATTGGTAATAATCCATTTTGTATATAATTATAAGTTTGCTTCTCTAATTTTAAATTTCTAAGTAACTGTAAAAAAGCAAAAATAATTAATAATATTATTCCTATTATTGGACCAGGGAATTTATTGCAAAAGCAAGCCAAAATTATAATTGTACACCAAACATTGAAAACTTTTTTAGAACAAGGTATACTAATTATCATTTCTTATCTCCTATACTCTATAAACTTTCTAAAGTTGGTTTTTGATACTTGCTTTGTAGAGTTACATATTTAACTTTGCCACCACATTTTTCTTTATATCCAACTTTAATTGTTTGTCCAGCTTGAGTTGGATTTAATAACGTCCATAATTCTTCTGGTGAATACTTTTTGATATGTTTATCATTGATTTCTACAATTCTATTTTTTGCTTTTAAACCTTGTTCTTTAGCGCTATAAGATGTTGATATTAAACGTGGTCCTCTTATTGTAGATTTAGGAACTACATTGTAGAAATAAACAGACTCAGCATCGTTTGAGTTACTAATCCTTGTTGGGGTGCCATTAGAATCAATACCGTCTGAAATATAATCTTTATTTGGTTTAGCTTTTAATTTTATAAAATAATTAAGACCATAAGTATATCCACCTTT
Source organism: uncultured Candidatus Melainabacteria bacterium (assembly GCA_934754425.1). Classification (GTDB taxonomy): domain Bacteria; phylum Cyanobacteriota; class Vampirovibrionia; order Gastranaerophilales; family Gastranaerophilaceae; genus CAG-196. The sequence goes on from CAKVIN010000003.1 coordinate 66,196, forward strand.
TAAGTCTTTTTTAAGTACATATAATTCTTTAGCATCATAAGGCCAAATGTAAGAGTTATTAACTAAACTTAAAATGCAATTTTTACCATTTGGAACAATTGTAAATGTTTTTTTGAATTGATAACCACTCCATAAAGTCATATAACGAGTTTTCACAGTAAAAGAATATTCATTTAGCTTATTAGATTCTATGACAGCACCTTTAAGAGCATAGATTCCAATAATATCTTGTTTTAATTTTGTAGCGTCATAATTCTCAATAATTGTTGTTGCCGCATTTGCGCTTGTATTGAATAAAAATAATGCCACTAATGATAGTAAAAACTTTTTCATAAAACCTCGCTTTCTAATTTACAAAAGAAACTATAATCGTCTTTTTATAATTTCTTTTACTATTTGTTCGTATATCAACTGACTTTGTTTTAATATATTTTCATCATACTGTTTATTACATCCTTTAAAATCTAAATTAAAAGAAATATCATTATCTTTAGCTACAAAAAACCACAATAATATAGCTATCGGCAAATATAATAACCCAATAACAAATATAACAAAAATTAGAAACAATAAACAATACGTAATAGGACCTGATATTATTTCAAGCTTGTTATAAGCAAAAGGGCAATTGTTTAACTTAATTTTAAAGAAATCATTAATTTCATTTAAATCATTTAAAGTTTTTAATACTTCGTCATCAGAAAAATTATTAATTTTATTAAATTTATTTTCCATAAAAGACCTAACATAGTTATAATATTCACTATTTTTTGATTTGTTTTGACTATACCAAACTCTATAATTAGTTATATTATCCATAAATTCCTTTATTGTTAAAGATTTAAATTTCACTTTATAAAGATATTAACAATATACAACAAAAATTTATAAAATAACACGGTGGGTTTGTTTTATTTACATAAGTAAGCAATCATAATGTCTTTAATGAATGATTATGATAGAAATTCTGAAGAAACAAAAAAGAATTTAAAAAACTTTGGTTCGCGTATTCAAGAGTTAAGAAAGAAGAATAATTTAACTCAATCTGAATTAGCCGAAAAGATTGGGCTTTCTACAAATTTTATTGGAATGGTTGAGCGAGGAGAAAGAAACACGAGCGTTGATAAAATCTTCAAGTTGGCTAAAGCGTTCAACATAAGCCTTGCTCAATTTTTTGAAACTCTTTAATTATCTAGGATATGCTCTATATTTATGAGCAAAAGGTTTATGTTTCGCAATACTATATAGAGCTCTGTTGAGTCCTTTAATTGCAAATCACTATCCGTAATACAGGAATCTGTCGCTAGGGCACAGATTTTTACCAATGCTCTAACTTCACCTAATAATTTTTGAACTTGTTCGACTCTTGTTTCAAGACTTTTCATTCTTCCTCCTTATAAAATAATATACTTAACTAGCCCGTTACTTATGGATATAGGGCTATCAAATAAATTTTATCGAGAAAGGAATTGAATTTATGTGATAACTAAAAATTGTAACAAAACTAATAAAATATTTTTAGGTATAATAATTGTAATCATGATTAATAGAAATAATATTATTGATACAGAAAAATTTTATCAAGAAATGGGAAAATTGATTTATTATTTTGATAAAATTGTCGAAACAGTTAAGTATGACTCAAAAGAATTATTAGTTTTCTATTTTCTAATAAAAAAAATTATTTCTAATGCTACCTCTGCTAATATATTAATATGTGAAAATCAAATAAATGAAGCAAAAATTATTTTGAGAAGTGCGATAGAAACTGTTATTCTTATTACATATTTATTGCACTTTCCAAATAAAATAAATGATTATCTTGATGAAGCACAAATCCTTAAGATTAAGAATAACTTTATTATATTTAAAAGTCTTAATGACGGTGAACCTATTGATATAGAAGGAAACACATGTTCTAAAAAAGAATTATTAGTAGAAAATAAAAAATGTTTTGATACAATACCAGATTCTGCTAAATTCAAAATTTTAAATGCTACTAAACTTAAAGAATTTATAATAACTGAAGAAAATTTTAATAAAATTGATAAATTTTTCAAAAATTTTAAACCAGAATTTATGAGATATGAACAAATGTATAAAGAACTTGATAATACTGGCTTTAGGCTTAATGATGTATTTGAATATTCATTAAGGGATATAGTTTTCGGGTTTTATAATGATAGTTCACAAGTTACACATGGATGTTTTTTGGACTGGAATCACAAACCCAAATTCAATCAAAAAGAAGCAGAATACATGTTTCACTTTTTTACAAAAGTAACATTATTTTTAAAAGTACTATTAAAAGGAATTGTAAATTTTAATACCACTAATTCAATACAGTATTTGTCAGGAATGAAACAAGCTACTGAAAACTTGGAAAAACTTATATATGGTACAAAACTAAAGCATTAGTTTTTTATCTAAATATTTTAATGTAATCTTCAAATACATAATAACGATTACGACTCATGCCTGTTTTTTCTTCTAAGATACCAATTTCAACAAAGGTTTTTAGTAAACTGTTTACTGTAACAATTGAAAGATTAAGTTCGTTGGCTATTATTTGAGCATTAACTTTTGGTTGAGAATATAGCAATTTTAGTAACTTTTGACCATTTGTTGCCTTTTTACCAATTTTCTCAAGTTTACTTTCAACTTCTTTTTTTAGTTTTATGATTTCTTTAAAAGTTTTGATACTATTTTTTGATGTTTCAATAACTCCACTCAAGAAAAATTTCAACCATTGAGTAATATTATTTGTTTGTTTAACCATTGAAAGTGAATCATAATAAGACATTCTATTTCTTTCGAAAAAGTCTGAAATATATAAAACTGGTTTATTCAATAATCCTGTACTTATCAAATACAAAATAATCAAAAGCCTACCGGTTCTACCATTTCCGTCTAAAAATGGGTGGATTGTTTCAAATTGATAATGTGCAATGCCGGCTCTTATTATTTCAGGTACTTGCAAGTTTTCATTATGTAAAAACTTTTCAATATCAGTTAGCAAATCTGGTAACATGTTAGGTTCAGGTGGAATAAAAAAAGCATCTTGAAGCGAAGAACCACCAATCCAGTTTTGTGTTTTTCTAATCTCACCAGGAGTTTTGTGTTCGCCCCTAACACCTTGCAACAAAATTTTATGAGCCTCTTTAATTAACCTCATTGAAATAGGTAATTCATTTAATCTTTCAATAGAGTAATTTATTGCTTGAATATAATTTTGAACTTCGTGCCAATCATCACGAAATTCGGGTTTAATTTGTTCAACAGGCGAAATAGCGTCATCAAATGTTGTTCTTGTGCCTTCAATTCTGTTTGAATTTGTTGCTTCTTTGGTCGCGTACATTTTTATAAAAAATTCAATATTAGGAATCAAATCAGCATAAGAATTTAATTTACCAAGCCAAAGACTTGCGTCTTGCAATAACGGTGCAAGTTCATCTAACTTCCAATCTATATCATCATTGATAAATGATGGATTGAATGGCTTGTAGCCTTTGTGCAAAATATATGTTCCTGATTTGTATTCCTTCATTATAGATTAACCTTAATTAAGTTTAATTGCATTAACTTAATTATAACATGTTTTTATTAAAGTTTATACATGTGGTCTAAAAATGTTACAAAAGGGCGATTTTATTTTATCGCCCTGTAAAAGTTATCTTTCCATTTATTATTATGTACAATCCTTGTAAACTTACGCTTACTTGGGTCTAACTGTATTAATTCCGAACGCGGCTGTTTGCTTATGTCTTCCCAATTTTCATGGATTACATATAAGGCATTTCCCCAATAAACATTTTCAAAGGCAACTTTTCCATTCGCAAATTTAGCTCCAAAATAGCTTTTAAATTGTCCCTTACCTTGGATGAATTCAATAGGATTCGCATTTTTAATAACATCCATTCTTTCATTAAACTCTTCTTGAGTAGGTTTATTTATATTATCAGGTATTGATTGATAGATTCTCTCGTTTGAAAGTTCCCCAGGTGGAAATATTTCCCAGTCCACAAAAGCTGTTTCAATGTAGTCTTCTTGGGAACATTCTGCTTGAAAAATATCGCAATTATTAATACACTCTTGTAGAATATTACACCTATACAAAAGTTCTAATTCAAAGTTTTCTTCCGTTCTATTTAAAACACCTATTGAAATTTTTATAACGTAATCATTGCCAATTTGTTGTACCAAATTAAACTCTAACTGCAAAAATTTAGGCTCCCAGTATTCACGCTGATAGACCAATTTAGGATAAGTTCCACTATGCCAATTCCCACCCCAATCTTTTAATTCGTACTCAAATAATTTTGTAATCTTTGGCAAATCTTTGCGAACAATTGTTCGCCCCTGAATATTATATTTCGAATATCTACCATTGCTCGCATCTGGCAAGATTGGATTCTGTTTGAAAGTAAGAATACCATTATTAAAAGAAATCCCTAATTTGTGATAATTATTGATGTTTTCAACATTAATTTTTTCTACAGAACACACTTCTATTAAGTCTTTTTTGTATTTTTTTAATTTAGCCTTAATGTGTTCCGGTAGTGAATTAAAATTTTTCTTTCCCATAATTTACCTCGTTTTTGTTTTATCTACTAATACATAACTCTGACCAGCTTGTAATGTTGGTGGAAGAGGTTCATTCTTGACGACAGTGCGTTCTATACCTGTTTTCCCACCTCTAGGACCTAACATTTCATACTGTCCAGAAATTGGAGCTTTTTCTCCTGGCTTAAAATTGTTTTTTGACATTTTGTAAAATCTCCTTTACTATCTACTTGTATTAGGTTACATCTTATGATATGCTGTATACAAATTTGTAACCACACATTTAGTATAGACTACTTTTTTGTAGTCGTCAAGTCTTAGGAAATTTTTATGAAGAATTGTGAATCTATATTGGGCAAAAAGATATTAGAAATTAGAGAAGTTAAAGGTATATCTCAGCAACAACTAGCAACAAAGGCTGGTTTATCAAAGGCTTTAATTACACATATTGAAACAGGAAAAAGATATCCTTCGGATAAAGCATTACAAAAAATAATAGAAGCACTAGAGATAACTGAAGATGAAATTTTAACAGAAGAAGTTAAAAATGAGTACATAAAAAAAATTGCAGAAGAGGCAAAAACTTCGGAAGTAATTAGAGCATATAGGCAGATAATTAAAAATGATTAGTAATCCTTATTTTTTACCTGAAAGAAACATGGCAAATTTAGCAATACAACTTCTATCCGATACCGTTGGAATTAACACAATTCCTATTGATGTATTTAGTATTCCAGAACAAATGGATTACGAAGTTGTTTTTTCAAATAACGACTTCACAAATGACAATGAATATGGTTTTTCCGATATACGCTCAGAAGATAACAAGACAATTTACTTAAATGCAAATTTCTACGGTAATTCTTTTGAGGAAGTTATTCGAGTTGATACTAAAAGGCGTCATTGTCGTTTTACATTAGCTCATGAATTAGGACATTGTCTAATTCCAGAACATAGTAATATTGAATTACAAAACTCATTATTAAATAAAAACAATTTGCATGCGAAGAAATACAGTTTTAAAAAAGAATACGAGGCTAATGTTTTTGCTTCAGAGCTCTTGATACCTTCATCTACAATAACTAATGTATACTCATTTGGTAATACTTTCAAAGATATAATTTATAACTTATCAACAAAATATGATACTTCGATAATTGCATCAGCTCTAAAAGCAGCGTCTTTGATGAACGATTCTATTTGTATATGCTTGCAAATAAATAAAAGTTCTGGAAAAATAATAAATTTAAAATATTCAAATGGTTTCAGTGAATATGGTAGGGGGTTGTTTATATCAAAAAATAGCTATCCTTATACGGGTTCATTAGCAAATAGCATATTAAAAGGTAGGAGCTCTGTTTGTAATCATCAAAAATGTAGCTCTCCACGAGATTGGTTTCCTAATTTTAAAGGTAGTGATGAAGCTGAATTACATGAATGGTCATTTGACATGGGTGAAAACATTATAACTTTTTTAGAATTAATTGATACAAGCATGTATAGTTTGTATATTAACTAGCATTGAACTTTCAATTTTCAAAATTTAGCCGGAAGTTTTTCGAGCTCTTGAGAACAGTATAATTTTAAATTTTACCTTCGTAGGGGGGGCTTGTTATTATAAAAAGGAGGAATTTTTAATTTGCAACCGGTTACAAAAAAGTTGCAAAAGTTCTGATAATTTGTGGTAAAAGATAAAAACTTCTGACAAGGTTGGTTAGACTGAAAGATTTGCAAACAAAGAATTCTGATAAGTTCTGATAAATTATAGTTACAAGCGGAAAATCTTGAAAATAGAGCATTTTGCTCCTCATAACCCGAAGGTCGTTGGTTCAAATCCAGCTCCCGCAACCATTTGTTTTAAAGGGTTTTAGCAATTGGCTAAAACCCTTTTTTAGCGCAAAAATTTATAAATTATAGTGTGTGTAAAAATACTATATTGAATGTATGTATTATCAATAAGTCACATGGTAAAATTGTCTAATTGGTACAATTTTGATTGAATATCCCAGTATAAATTTTTGATGAATTATTATTCAATTTAGTTGTGTAAGTTATTCTAGGTATGTAAAAAGAGGATTAAAGAATGGATGACAAAATTTTTCAAATTAAGAGTTTTTTAAAACGTGCAGTTGCTTCAAAAGCTTCTGATATACACTTGATGACTGGTGAAGCACCTTTTATACGTAAAAATGGACAGATGATGAGAGTTACAAATCCGGCATTAGAAAGAGTTGAATTGACAAATTCATTATTAGAAATTGCTCCGCCTGCACTTTTGTCACAATTCAACAATATGCAAGATATTGATTTTATGTATGAACTTCCAGGTTGTTCAAGATTCCGTGTAAATTATTGTAGAGGTCTTGGAATGCCGGAAGTTGTTATTCGTGTAATTCCTTATAATATTCCAAGTCTTGAAGAATTAGGTTTACCTGAAACAATAGCTAATTTTAAAAAGCTTAAAAATGGTATTGTTCTAGTTACCGGCCCGACAGGTAGTGGTAAATCAACAACATTAGCTTCTTTAATCGAAGAAATTAATACTCAAACTGCTAAACATATTATTACAATAGAAGAACCTATCGAATACGTATATAAGTCTAAAAAAAGCCGTATAACACAAAGAGCAGTCGGCACGGATACTAAATCATTTGCTGATGGCTTGAAATATGCACTTCGTCAAGACCCGGATGTTATCTTGGTTGGTGAAATAAGAGATAGAGAAACAATGGAAATTGCTTTAAAAGCCGCTGAAACAGGTCACTTGGTTTTAGCTACTTTGCACACAAACGATGCTGTTCAATCAATTAACAGAATTATTAATATGTTTGATATATCAAATCGTGATTTAGTAAGAAAACAAGTTGCAGAAACACTTCGAGCAACTGTAGCACAACAATTGGTTTACTCTGAAAAAGACCAAAAACGCTATCCGGCTTGCGAAATTATGGTTGTAACTTCAACAATCAAGGATTATATAGTAAAAGATAATTTAGAAGAAATCTATGAACTTGTTGCTCACAACACTAACGACGGAATGATTTCTATGAATGGTTCGTTAGTAAAACTTGTAGAAGAAGGTAAGATTACTCAAGAAGAGGCAATGGATGCTTCTCCTGATCCGGAAGAATTGAGTAAAAAATTCAGAGGAGCTTACTAGAAATATAAATTAGTTAATAAAAGGCGGAAGAATCCTTTCGCCTTTTATTTGCAATGATAATTCGCAATGATTATTTGTAATAAAAGGATGGAAATATGGAAATGATTAAAGAATTAGGAAATAAAAATTTTATTAATTTATTTTTCGGTCAAATATTGAGTCATTTTGGAGATGCAATGATTCAAATTATATTAATGTTTATTCTAGTGAATAACATAGAAAAACCGGGAAGCATTATTGCATTGATGCTTTTTTGTTTTGTATTTCCATCCTTAATCGTAAGTATGGTAGCAGGTAGTATTGTTGACCGTTTTTCAAGAAAAAAAGTGATGATTTTAAGTTCTTTATACCGTGGTATCTTATTAATCACCGGTATTCTTTTTTATTGGCTAACGGCTAATCATTCTATTGATATTGGCTTTATCAAATTAACCGGACTAATCCTTAGTTTGCTTATAGGTGTTGGTACCGCATTTTTCTATCCGGCAAAAATGGCTTCTGTTCCAAATGTTGTAGATGTAAAAGCTCTTAAACCGGCAAACGCACTAATCTCAGGTTCTGGAACATGGGCTTTAACATTTGGAGCTTTAGTTGCAACCGCTATTGTTTCACAAATAGGTTGGTTAAATTCTTTCTATTTAACTTGTGCATTATATTTCATATCATGTATTTGTCTTTTAGGAATTAATTTGCAAAATGACAAAGATTCAAATGATAAGCATTTTAATTTCTTTCAAGATTTAAGTGATACAAAATTATTTCTAGATAAACATAAAAAAGCTTTGAATTTGATTTTATTAGCAGTAGTAATAAGTTTATTTTCTGCTATTTTTTATAATGCTATGGTTGCATTAGCAACTGACATTTATCACGTAAGTGTTCAAGGATTAGCATCATTAAAATGTATGTTGGGCTGTGGAACTTGCTACGCTGCAATTGTTATGATTTTATTTGGTAAAAAAATGAAAACTAATAAAACAATTGTAGCTGCGTTTTTGGGATTATTTTTGTGCTTAGCAACTTCAGCATTCTGTACAACATTTTTAAAAGCAAGATTTTGGCTTGGTGGTATCGGATTGTCAGCTGGAATTTTGAAAATAACAATTGATACTATTTTACAAAAAGTTTCTCCAAATAAAATAAGAGGTAAAATTTTCGCTTTCGCTTCTATGTTAGAAACATTTGTATCATTGATTGGCATTGCTTTTGTTTCATTGTTTGTAGATATTATTCATCCGATTACAATTTTTCATATAGTAGCAGGTCTGTCTGCTCTTATGGCATTAACTCTTTTAGCTTTAAACAAAGAATTCCGTTATTTTGTTCTTAGAACAACTATCGGACAAATATTTAAAATGTGTTTCAGATACCAATTTGAAGGTGTTGATAATATTCCAAAACAAGGGAAAGTGATTCTAGCCGGTAATCATACAGGTAAACTCGACGCTTTGATTTTACAAATGGCTACTCAAAGAAATTTCTGGTTTGTTACCGGCCCTCGTGCATTTGAATTACCTGTAATCGGTCATATTTTAAAATGGTTTAATGTTTTACCTCTTCAGTTTGGTAAAGGAATTGAAGCAATTGAAGCTGGTGTTACAAAATTAAAAGCAGGTGAAGCTGTTATTATTTTTCCGGAAGGAAAATTAAGTGATGATGGTAGTCCATGTAAATTCCGCAAAGGAGTTGCAGTTATGGCTAAAGAAGCAAATGCGCCAATTGTACCTTTTGCTATAAAAGGTGGTTTTGAAGCGTGGAGTAAGTTTAGAAAAAATCCTAAATTATTTACCAAAATCATAGTTCAATTCGGCCAACCTATAAAAGAATTAGATAAAAGTGAAAAAGATATTACAAAAGAATTAGAATCAAGAGTACGTTTTATGAAAAATTCTCTTGATAGAAGATGTTTGTATAATCTCAGCAAAACAGATTATAAAAATTTCTTAGACATTATGGTTCAATACAGCGATACTTATGGACAAACAAAAGCTGTTGCTTTAAAAACTAAAGACGGATATGAAGAAATCAGTTATATTGATTTAAAACGCAGAGCTAAAAAATTTGCAAATTATTTAATGGATAATGCTGATGTTCAAAGAGGAGACAGAATTGCTATTTGTTGTGAATCCAGACCTGAATTTGCAGTTGGTATATTTGCTTCTATTCAAACCGGAGCAATTACAGTTCCGTTGGATGTAAAATTAACAGTTCCTGAACATACACATATTTTAAATGATTGTAAACCAAAAATTTTATTATGCTCCAGTCACTATTTAGAACATGCATTAGAATTGAAACAAAATGTAGATTCTATTGAACAAATTTACGTTTTAGATGATGAAAATAGAGAACATCCGGAAATATTATCAGTTTCTTCTTGTGATGCTGATATAGAAAAAAGCTATCATAGAGCTCGCTCAATGGATGAAACGGCATTAATCGTTTATACTTCCGGCACAACAGGTAACCCAAAAGGTGTAATGATAAGCTTCGGTAATATTTATGCGCAAATGAGAGATTTTGAAAAACTTTTAAAACTTTCAAAAGATAATACGCTTCTTTCTATTCTTCCATTGAACCATCTTTTAGAATTGAATGTTGGCTTCTTTGGTATGTTGTTTATGGGTGCAAAAATTGTTTACATAAAGAGTTTGAACCCGAAAGAATTATCATCTGCAATGAAAGAAAAACAAGTTACGAATATGATTGTAGTTCCACTTGTCGCAAAAATGCTTAAAAATAGTGTTGATAAACAATTAAAGAAACAACCAAAATATGCACAAGAAATTTTTAATGTAATGTATGCAGTTGCAAAATATATGCCAAGAAATATTAGAAGATTAATGTTTAAATCAATCATTGATGGTTTTGGCGGTAAATTTGAATGTTTTATATCCGGTGGAGCTCCGCTTGAAGCAGATATTGCGGAATTCTTTGAAAGAATTGGTATTCCTGCTTTTGAAGGTTATGGTTTAACAGAAACAAGTCCTGTTATTTCTACAAACCATTACAAAGCTCATAAAATCGGAACAGTTGGTAAACCTTTACCATCTGTAACTGCAAAAATTTCTGATCAAGGTGAAATTTTGGTTACCGGCCCTAACTTGATGCAAGGATATTATAATAAACCGGAAATGACAGCTGAAGTAATAGATGAAGATGGCTGGTTCCATACCGGTGATATTGGTGAAATAGATAAAGACGGATTTATTAAAATAACCGGAAGAATAAAAAATATGATTGTTTTAGGCGGTGGGAAAAAGATATTTCCGGAAGAGGTTGAAGCGGTTTTAGAAACATCTGATTTAATAAAAGAACTTTGTGTTTTGTCTTTAAAAATCAAATCAGGAAATAAAGCCGGTACGGAAGAAGTTGGTGTAATTATTGTACCTAGTGATGAATTAGCGAAAAAATCTGATGATGAAATTCAAAAAACTTTGGAAGCAGAAGTGAAAAAATTGTCTGAAAATAATCTTGCACCATACAAAACTCCGACAGTTGTTGTATTCAGAAGAGAAGAATTACCAAAAACCTCTACTCAAAAAGTTAAAAGAAAAGATTTGGTTGAATGGTATGAAAGTGTGAATGTAAATATTAAATAAGAAAAGAGAGAAAGGAAAATTATGATTTCAGTTTACAATTTAAAAAGCAAATTTTCAGACATATTGCGTCCAATTTGTAATTCATTGGTAAAAGTTGGTATTACAGCAAATATGGTGACAATTTCAGCATTCGTATTATCAGTTATTACCGGTGTACTTATTTATCTTTATATTCCTAAATGCGCTTTAGCATATTGGATTTTACCGATATCTCTATTCATAAGAATGGCATTAAACAATATTGATGGAGTTATCGCAAGAGAACACAATCAAAAAACTAATATTGGTGCAATATATAACGAGTTGGGAGATATTTTATCTGATATTGTTATTTATGTACCTATGTTATATATTATGCACTCTAATATTTTGCTAATATTTTTATTTACAATTCTTACAATTATTAGCGAAACTGTTGGTATTATGGGAATTCAAATTGGAGCTTCCAGACATTATGATGGTCCAATGGGTAAAAGTGATAGAGCTTTTTGGCTAAGTATGCTTGCGATTGTTGCATATTTCCACACTATTTCTTGTAAATCATTAAGCATCTTCTTGGAAATTGTTTGCATCCTACTCGTTTATACAATTTTTAACAGAATTAAAGGAGCTTTGAAAGAAGCTGATAATAAATAAACAAATTAGAATATAAAAAAATTTCACTCAATACATTTTTATGTATACAACATTCTAATACATTACAAAATATAGGAGAAAAGAATAGTGGAACATTTATTAATGACACACAACGTAAAAGTAATCCTAGTCGGAGTTTACGCACTTCTTTTAGGAATTATGGGATTACTTAAAGTTGCACAATTTATGAAAAAAGATGTAGAAAATTATTTAACAAGAGCAAGATCATTTTTGTTTTTGGTAGTAATTTTTACGGTAGCTTTTTTATCAAGTGAAATCGGAGCATTTTTGCTTTTGGCTCTATTGAGTTATTTAGCTTTGAAAGAATTCTTTTCGCTTGTACCAACCAGACGTACGGATAGAAGAGTTCTTTTATGGGCATATTGGTCAATTCCAATACAGTTTTACATAATTTATATTCACTGGGCAACATTATTCTATTTATTTGTTCCACTTTATGTATTTTTACTTATTTCTATGAGAATGGTTATGGTTAGCAATGTAAATGGATTCTTGAAATCCCTTGCAACTATTCAATGGGGAATGATGACTTCTGTTTATGCGTTGGGTTATTTAGCCTTAATTCTGGTTATACCAAATAAATATAATCCGGTTGGTGGAAGTGTCGGATTATTATTCTTTATTTTATTAGTAACAGTTACAAATGATATGATGCAAATGATTTGTGGTAAAACATTTGGCAAACATAAAATTATTCCGGCAGTTAGTCCGAATAAAACTTGGGAAGGATTTATTGGTGGTGTTATATGTTCTACTGTTTTCACAACAGTATTATCACAATTTTTAACTCCATTAAGTATTCCGCAAGCAGCTTTTGCTGGATTTGTTCTTGCTATAGCAGGTTTCTTTGGAGATGTTACCATGTCTGCAATTAAACGTGATATGGGTGTTAAAGATACAAGTATGCTAATTCCTGGACACGGTGGTGTTTTGGATAGATTTGACAGTTTAATATTTACAGCACCATTGTTTTTCCATTATTTTGCGTACATCAACACAATTGTTATTACTAAAGGGGGTTAATTATGATGAAAATATATAATTTTATAAAATATTTATTATTCTTTTGTTTTATAAAACCGTTTATTTATTTGGTTTTGGGTGTAAATGTTTCAGGTATAGAAAATTTACCTAAAATTAAAAAAGGCGCTTCAATCATTGTGGCTAATCATAACAGCCACATTGATACTTTGCTTCTTATGTGTCTTTTCCCTTGTGCAGATATTTTAAAAATTCATCCGGTGGCTGCTGCTGATTATTTTTGTAATACAAAGTTTAAAAGCTTTGTATTTACAAAACTTTTAGGGATTATTCCTATACAAAGAAAAGTTAGAAAAGCGACAGAAGAAGAAATCTTTAAAGACATTAATAATGCATTAAGAAATGGTGAAACAATCATTATTTATCCGGAAGGAACAAGAGGAGAAACAAATGAACTTGCAAAATTCAAGTCAGGTGCTGCACATATTGCGAATATGAATCCGGAAGTTCCGGTTATACCAATGTTTATAAATGGACCTGATAGAATCTTGCCAAAAGGTGATTTTTTGTGGGTTCCATTTATAAGTGATGTTTATGCAGGTGAACCTCTTTATTATGATGGAAGTTCTACCAAGGAATTTACAGACAAAATTCGCTATGCAGTCGGTGAATTAAAAATGGAACATCGTAGAAAAGAAGAATTATAAAAAATATAAGAAAGGAAATTATTATGACATCGCCAAGACGAGAAATCAAAACACGTAATACAAAACGGGCACAAGCTTTGGCAAAATTTGTTGCGACAAAAACAAATATAACCCCAAATGCAATTTCTGTTTTAAGTGTGTTTTTTGGAGCGATTGCTTTCGTGGCATACTGCTTATATTTAAGTCCTTACGCAAATAGTAAGCTTTATTTTGTAATTCCGTTATTGGTGATTTTTGGTATACAAATGAGATTAATTTGTAATTTGATTGACGGAATGGTAGCGGTAGAAGGTGGAAAAAGTTCAGTTGTCGGCGGGATTTATAATGAATTTCCTGATAGAATATCTGATACGCTAATTATTGTTGGCGCTGGTGTTGCTGGCGGTTCTATCGGCTCATTGATGTTAGGATTAATAGCTGCACTTTTAGCGGTTTTAACAGCTTATACAAGATTGTTGGGTGGAACTGTAGGTGCTGATCAATATTTTATTGGACCTATGGCAAAGCAACATAGAATGGCACTTTTAACAGTAACTGCTTTTGTAAGTTTAGCTCAGCCTTTTTATCCGCTTATGAATTCAATTATGTATCCAATAGTGTTGGTAATAATTATATTAGGCTGCGTTGTGACTGTTTGGAGAAGATTAAACCATATTAAGAATGAATTGGAAAATCAGGATAAAGAATAATGAAAATAGTAAGAGAAGATTTTGATAGTGAAAAGTTTGCAGAATTTGCGCAAAGTGAGGCAATGAAATATCTGCCTGAGAGCATGAGAGATTTAGACAAAAAATTTATTTTGGATACATTTAAGAATTTTGCATTTCGTTCAGCGAATGTGCTTTCTCAAGATATGTCATTAAATCTTGATAGTTATGAAAAAATTGTAGCAAGAGCAAAATATATTTTGGAATGGATTTTTAAAACTTCTGTTGCATTAGTTGAAACAGATTGTCCGATAGAATGCCGACATGGTTTTATGCTTGATGTCGGATTTGTTGCTTTTGAGGTTTCAAAAGATATGAATACATTAAATGATGTTTCAGAAGAACAAATTAAAGCAACTGTAGAATATCATGTAATAAATAAAATTAAGAAAATGCTTGCAGAACTTCAATTGAGTGGAATTATTACGGATAAGATGAGAGAAGATTTCTTGAACCATCCGTATATGGATAAATCGCAGAAGAATATTGATTTTGCAATTTATGGGTAACAATTAGAAAGGAATAACAATGGAAGAAAAAGATGTACAAGTGTCAAAATTTATGAAATCAATGATGAATAGCAATGGCGTTGGCTGGAAAGAAAACGGCGAAATACAGGTTAATAGCGATGATGAAGATAGTATTTGGAACTGTTTCACTTATATGTTCAAAGTGAAAAATCTTTGGATATATGCGGTTGTTACATTTTTATCAATATTTGCAAAAACTGCTCTTGCAGGATATAGCCGATTAGCAACTTCATCAATGCCAAATGTTGTGGGTATTAGTCTTTTGGCAACATTAGGTTATTCTCTTGTTTATGGCTATCTATTTCCTTTCATTAAGTCTTTATCTGTTCAACAAAAAACTTATACAATGCCAAGGTTTAAATTTTGGCAGAGTATTGGACTGTTTATCAAATTTAATATAGCCTTGGCACTTTTTGTTATTCCTGTTTTTGTTATTCCTGCGGTAATAGTTCTATTTACAGTAGGAAAAAATCCTGAGTACCAATATGTTTGGATAATACTTTGTGTAATTATGTTAATTGCTTTGTGTTTCTTCTGCTTCTATTCTCTTGCAATGTTTTGGTTGTTTACTAACAAAGGATATTGGACTTCATTTGTAAGATTTAAAGATGTATTTACTTTGATTAACAGAAACAGAAGCCGTTATTTAGATACAGTCGGTGTTGGTGTTTTGGGCTTTGTATTAACATTAGTTGCTATTGGTATTGTATCAAATCCTTATTTTATTCACATAAGTGGTCAAGCGACTCAAACAACTTTAGCTATAAACGATTTGTTGCCGATTATTTTAACTTCAATTATTGGAACATATTCGATGTTTGTTTGCGCGTATCTTGTAGCTAAATGCATAAGTGTTAAGGAATTAGACTCAAAAACTATCATATAAAATAAAGGAGACCAAGATATGAATTCAAAAGATTATAAAAAAGCATACAAATATTTAGTGCAAGCAGGTGATTTAGAACCAAATGATGAATATTATCAATTATTAAAATTAAAAAGTCGATATGAGTTTTATAAAACTCACGATAATATTGATGAACAAGAATTAGACAATTTTGTAGAAGAATGTAATACGTTTTTGGAAAATACGACAGGTCGCTATGATGCTTCTGTATATTTTTGGCGTGGATTTGTATATTACCAATGTAGCGAAAATAAAATGGCAATAAAAGATTTAGAAAAATCTCTTGAAATAGAACAAAACGCAAATGTTTATAATTTGCTAGGAAACGCATATTTTTATGATGGCAAATATAATAAAGCTATTGAATGTTTTGATAAGGCAATTGAAATTAATCCGAATTCTTATAAAGCATATCATGGACGCAGTTTTGCAAAATATTTTTTAAACTTCCCTATTGAAGATAGTATAGAAGATTGTAAAAAGTCTTATAAAATTAATAGCAACTACAAAGCTGCAATTATGAATATTATACTATATCTAATACAGTTAAAAGATTACAATAAGGCTTTACAGTATTGTGATAAAGAAAAAGGCACTGATGATTTTATTAATGCACTATCTATATACAAGAGTCTGATTCATTATTATCTCGGTAACAAAGATGTCGCCTTGGATTATTTTAAAAAGGGGTTTGTTCGGTATTATTCTGTAGTAGAAGATTGTAATAATATAATACAAACTTTAAAAAATTGTGCAGATTTAACAGAAGATAATGCTATTATTAAACAAAAAATTGAACATGAAACTTCTGTTTTAAAAACATTACAAGATTTAAAAGAAGAATTAAATAAAACTGTTAAAAGCTGTTCATTTTGTGGAAAGCTTGAATCAGATGATATCATTATCATGGAAAAAGATGGTAAATGTATATGTAATGAATGCTTGGAATTGTGTAACAAAATGTTGAAAAATGATGGTATAAGTGCTGAATATACAACATTATGTCATTCTGAAAATGCAAAAGGTGATGAGAATTGTTCTTTCTGTGGTAGAGCTAGTGATGAAAGCGAAGAATTTATTTCGTCAGATGATAATGTTATTATTTGTAACGGGTGCGTAGGAGTTTTTAATAATGTATTCAAAAACAAAACCAGTTTTGACATTGAATACCAAAATGCTATGAATACTTTTGGCAAGGATCACAAGATATAGGTCGTGTTCAACAATTGACATTGAACACGACAAAAACTAAGGCAAATACCCACCCGCATTCGTAAGGCTCAGCACAGCTTCGCCAACGACTGCGACCTCCCTAATAAGTGAGGTAAGCCCCTCACCCACCAACCCCTCTCTCTTGTCCTGTTCGCATTAAACGAGTACCGCTCACGCTTTCACTCTCTGCTCACAGGACGCTCCCACAAGGGGCGAGGGGAGAAAATACAAACCAAAAAGGAATGATTATGCTAAACAGAAAACTAAAAAAACAATTAAAACTATGGCAAAAAAATGAACTTATTACTGATGTTCAAGCTGATAAAATTTTAGAATTCATGAAAGAACGACAAAAAGAAAATTTCTTTAGACTTCTAAAATGGCTCATGATACTGGGTACTATTTGGTTTGCGTTCGGTCTGATAGTTACGATTATCAGCGTTTTGGAACTTGATATTTTGCACAAATTAGTTGAAAAATTAGCAATTCTATTTGCTCATATTTGGCAATTTATTTATTCTTTTGTAATAATGCCGATTCATAACTGGATAATCCATCCGATTTGCATGGTTGTTGAAAAAATATTTGGCGAAAACAGGTACTATTTCTATTTTGGAACTTTGAGTTTTATACTCGCCTTCGTGTTCATCTTTGCGGATTCAAAACTTAAACCAAACAAACAAATCGACTCTTTTAACCTGACGGACGAGCAGAAAAATGTTCTGAAAACAAATTGGGTTTTATCAGTTTTGTTTTGCCTGTTTTTAACCTCAGCTTTCAGTCTGTATAATATGTGTTTATTACCTTTTGGCGATATGATTTCTGATAATAAAATGATTCCGCTATGGAATATTTTGGGTGCTATTACATTTATCGGTATGGCATATAAATGTCAGAAAAATATATATCTTGTGTTTGGTATATATTTTGTAGCATTAAGCGTTGGGATGTTTGCCGGATATGATTTTGCTTGCTATTGGCTTGGTGTTTCCAGACCGCTTATCCAAATTTTTATGGGTGTAATTTTGCTTTTGGTTGCATATATTAGCCAATTAAAAACCGAAATCAAAGAAAATAAGGACGAAAATGCACAGACTTATATTCAAGAAAAATTTGCCGGAACTTACAATTGGACAGGTTTGTTGCTGTTATTTACGGCATTATGGATAACTTCTTTTTGGGGATTTGATTTGAATATGCATTTTGCCGAAGGTTCTACTTTTGAAATTTGGATTGCAAATATTTTGTTTATTGTAACTTCTCTTGGTGCAATGTTTTATGGCTCAAAAACAGAACAAAATATATTTTTTAATTATGGTTTAACATTTTTGATAATAGAAACTTATACTATATGTGGTCGTTTGGCTTCATATTTGCCGGAAGGTTTGGCAACTTTGATGTTTGGCGGTTTATTGATTATTACGGCAAAATACTTAAAAAAAGTTTATTTGAAAAAGAAAATCGCTAAAGACAGTGCGGCGTGTTCAACGATTGATGCTGAGCAAGACAAAAAATAAACTGGATTGCCACGAAAATCAAAGATTTTCTCGCAATGACAGCTCGCTTGAAAGTCTAACGCTCGGTCATTGCGAGGAACAATAACAAAAATAGGTGACGAAGCAATCCACAAATAAAATAAATAAGGAAAATAATCATGAATAAAAAAATATTAACAACATTACTACTTTTAGGAGGTATATTAATGGCAGAAGCTGCACCTAATACAGAATATAAAATTGTTAAATGTGACGAACAAAGCGGAGTTTGTATTGTTCGTAATAAAATTTTGCAATACGGTTTGATGAATCGTGATAAGAAATTATTAACCCAATTTGAATTTAGTAAAATTAATAATATTAACTCTAACCTTTATTTAGTTACAAAAGATTTTAAAGAAGGATTAATAAATAATCAAGGGCAAATTGTATTAGATATAAAATATCAAATCAGACCTTCTCGAATTGAAAATACTTTACAATATTCTTTACCATTTGAACATAATTACGGTTTGATTAATTTAAAAACAGGACAAATTTTTATCAAAAATGAATACACTTTTATAAGCAAGGATGGTACTGGAAATTATATTGTTGAAAAAAACAATTCTCAATACCAAAACGGAGTATTGAATTCGGAAGGAAAACAAATAATTCCAACAGAGTATTATTATATAATGCTTATGAATGGAAATAAGTATTATAGATTGGATAAAGAATTGAATGATATAAATAAATACGGTATAGCAGACTTAAGCGGAAAAATCATTGTTCCTGCTGAATGTAATTGGATTGACAAAAATCCGAGCGGATTTATTTATAATGTTAAGAAAAATGGTGAAAACTATAAATTTAATGCTCAAACCGGAGCTTTGACAAAGGAGTAAAATACGGTTAATGGATAATATACTTTCTGAAATTTCAAAAAACATATTAGAAAATCCTCTTGATATTCAACTGCTATTAAAACGTGCTGAATATTATGAAAATTGCTCTATGTATGCAAATGCAATAGATGATTATACTGATGCAATAGAATTAGAACCTCAAAATGCAGAACTGTATTCTAAACGAGCAGGTGCATTTATGTTTTTAAATAAATTTGATAATGCAATTTTAGATTGTACGAAATCTATAGAAATTGAAGCAAATGAGTTAAATTTGACATTTAGATCCATTACTTACGGTTATATGCAAGAGTATGAAAAAGCAATTGCTGATTGTACAAAGGTTATAGAAATGAATCCAAATGAACCGGCGTATTATTATAGTAGAGGAAGTTATTATCAAAATCTAAATAATCATATTGATGCGATATTGGATTTTTCAAAAGCAATACAGTTAAAATCGGACGAAGCTTTTTATTATTTCTTTAGAGGAAATTCATATGAACAATTAAATCAGTTCGAAAATGCTTTGAAAGATTATCAAAAATCTATAGAAATTATGCCTAATAATTATAATTACTTTTCTAAAAAGGCTTATTTATACTTAAAAATGAACTTGTTTGAAGATGCTTTAACAAGTTGTGAAGAATTAATCAAATTAGCTCCGAATTTATACGCAAATTATATGCTAAAAGGTGAGGTTACTTATTATCTCAATATGTTAAAAGATTCAATAGATGCTTATAGCGTTGCTATTAAACTTTTAAAACAAGGATTTAAGTATAGCAATTGTCACGTAAATGAAAAAGAAGATTTGATTGCTTGTTATTTGAATTGAAGCAAAGTTTATGAACTGTTAGGTATGAATAAAGAAATGTTAGAAGATGAAAAAACTGCATTGGAATTACAAAATGACAACTAAATAGGTTAGTGTTTCACCACTACAAAAATTCTGTAGGTCAGGCATTGCCTGACAAAAATCAGAATAAACGACAAAGTAATCCACAAATGAAACAAATAATAAGGAAAATAATCATGAATAAAAAATTACTAACAACATTACTATTATGCATATTCACCTTCGAACCAATCTGTTGGGCGGAGGAAGTCATTGTCGGTGTGGATGGACAGGCTAGATATGTGAATCAGGAAACTCCTGTAATAAAAAAACAAGAACAATTAAACTTGGAGAAGGCTAAAATGTCAAATTCAAATAAAGAATCTTCAAATACAACTACAAATCAAACTGTAATGGCGTCAACAATGGATGCATTATTACAAAAAATAGAGGAAACTGATGGTCGCGATTCGTATTCGTATGAGGAAGCTATAAAATTAGATAAAAAATATAAGAATATTATAGCCAAAACATCAAAGACTTATACATTTAAAAAGAGCAATGTTATAACACAAGATATGAAAAATGTTGTAAGAGCAGACTTATCAGGAGGTAATTATGTCTTATGGTTGCCAACAAATAAATCAGAACAATTTGCAACAGAATATAACAGCGATGGAAGCCTTATGGGTTTTGTAAAAATAAATTTAGGTTCTTCACCCCGTGTTTATTATGAGTACAGAGTTACTTCTCCAAACGATTTACAAGGTAAATTGACCCATGTAATGTTGTGTGATAATTTTGAAAAAACACTATTTATTTATACCGCAGAGGCTAAATTACGAACGGCTTCTTTTAGTTATAGGTATGTGTCTGATGGATTATGTCCACCAGTCTTATCACCCAACCCTAAATTTGATAGAAGTATTTCCGATAGCATATGGAATTTTTTCTGGGGTGATGATTATGCGGGTGCTTCAGCTGCGATGGCATATACAGCGTTTTCCTTGTTAACACTTGCTCCAATAATGTTGGTCGGTGCAATATTATCTCCTGTATTGGTGCTTATTACTTCTCCACTACAACCTTCACATAGAAAAGATGCAAAGGTCGTAAAAGATTTGGATAATTGAGTACATTAAGCCGTAGCCGGTCGTGTTCAACGATTGAGATTGAACACGACAAAAGTTAAAATTCCCCCTCACCCCCAGCCCCTCTTTCTTGTCCTGTTCGCATTAAACGAGTACCGCATCCGCTTTCACTCTCTGCTCACAGGACGCTCCCACTCAGGGGCGAGGGGAGAAAAAGAAAAGGAAAGAAAAGGAAAGAAATAACATGAATAAAAAATTACTAACAACATTACTATTATGCATATTCACCTTTGAACCAATCTGCTGGGCGGAGGAGATTATCATCGGAGCGGATGGTCAGGCTAAATACGTGAATCAGGAAACTCCTGTAATAAAACAAGAACAATTAAACTTGGAGAAGGCTAAAATGTCAAATTCAAATAAAGAATCTTCAAATACAACTACAAATCAAACTGCAACGTTATTAACAATGGATGCACTATTACACAAAATAGAAAAAACTCAACACGAGGATATCTATATCGGGCCAGAAGATTGGGATAAACAATTTCAAAAAGTAATACGTAAAGAAAATACTAGTACTATTAAAAAGAGTAATATTTTATCACTAAACAGTAGTGATAGTGGTCAATTCGATAAAATAACAAATGCTGATGGTAGTTATTATTTGATTCCATCAACAAATATGTTTAGAGAATTTACAACAATATATGACAAAAATGACAAACTAACAGGTTTCATAAAAATAAACAACATAGATGTTCGTGGATGTTATTATACATTTCATTTCTTTTATAGTATTGCTTCTCAAGATGATTTAACAGGTACGTTACAAAAAGTTGAGATAACTAGATCGAACGAATCTAGAGGTTATGTTTATACTGCTAATGGGAAACTAACCGCAGCATTTCTTCATAATCAGTTGTATAGCTTGAGGGGGTCAGAAGTGTATTATCATAATTTTGACTCAGATAGAATTGATAAACGAATTGAGGAATTATTAGAGGAACTACATAAGAAAAATATAGAAAAACTTTCAAAATATTACGCAGATAAAAAATTACAAACTGCTGAAACAACTATGGCAAAAAAATCATATAATCTAGATTATAGCACTGGAATTTTAGACAGAATTAAGGCAACAGAAGATAGTCGCTCATATTTGCTTGCTACCAAGTTAGACAAAAAATATAAGAATATTATAACTAAAATGCCAAAGACTTGTATGTTTGAAAAAAGTGATAATGTATTATTAAAAAAAAGTAAAAAAGATTTAATGTTAAAAGCAAATTTAACAGATGGTGATTATATATTATGGTCACCTACAAATAAAACAAAACAAATAGCAACAGAGTATCATAAAGATGGAAGTGTAATGGGATTTGTAAAAACAGACTTAAACAAATCGTCGAATGTTTATTATGAATATCGTGTTGAATCTCAAAATGATTTAAAAGGAACATTAAAGCACATAATGTTTTGTGATAGAGCTAATAAGACTATATTTATATATACCGCAGAAGGGAAATTAAGATGTGCATTATTTAAAAACACTATATATCAATGTGATAACTTAGACATTCCTACATTATCCAGAACAGAAAGATTTTATGAAAATAAAAAAATAAGCGAAGATTTATTGGATTTTGGTACATACTGTTTAGACGGTGGTGACTCCGATTTATGGATAATCTTTGCTTATACTCCGTTAGCCCCGTTATATTTAGTGAAAGATCCTATTTTATTTGCAGTTGGAATCGTAAGTGGTATTCTATCACTAATTACATATCCTATTCCAGCTCCAAAAGATAAACATAATTTGGATAATCAAATCATAGATGATTTTAATCATGACAAATATAAACCTTAGTAGGTCAGGCATTGCCTGACAAAAAATAAGATTGCCACACTTCTTACGAAGTTCGCAATGACAACAAACTAATAAGTTTGACACAACGAAATAGACGACAAAATAATCCACAAATAAATAACAATAAAAAAAGAAAGGAAAAAATATGAAAAAACAATTATTAGCAGTATCAGTATTAACAGCTCTAATGAGCGCAACAATTTGTGCTATGGCAGAACCTGAATTCTGTCGTTGTGATTGTCACAAAATTCAAAATCAGTCCGGTGTTATTGAAATTCCGGCAACAACAAAAAATACGGTTCAACAAACTTCAACTCAACAGCAGGTTGTAGTGACTTCAACCCAAAGCACAACAGTAAATTCTACACAAACTTATACTAAAACTAACCCAACAACTGTTCAAGGTAGTGTAGCGACTGCACAAAAAGTACATTTTGGTAAAAATGTTGTTGATGCAGATGGCAATTCTGTTGTAAACAAAGTTGGCAGAAAATTAATGCAAGCTTCCGGTATCAACAAGAATGTTTATTTTAAATATTCTACAGAAAAAGAAGTAAATGCATATACAGAATTTAATGGAACAGTAACTGTATTCAAAGGAATTATGGGTTGTTGCGAAAACGAAGATGAATTAGCATTTGTAATCGGTCACGAAATCGGCCACGCAGATGGATATCACGTAGCAAAAGCCAGTGTAGTTAATACCGGTTTAAGCTATGGTGCACAAGAAGCTGCAAAAGCATTGAACAAAAATATTTCAAGCAAATTTAATACTTTTGGTTTGGATAAAGGACAAACGTGGTCTAATGTTGCAGTAAATAAAACACAAGAATTAGGAGAAGCAACTTATTCTAAATCACACGAAAACGATGCAGATTTAAAAGCTGTAGATTATATGGTTAAGTGCGGTTACAACCCTCTTGCAGGTGTTTCAATCTTAAGTAAAATTGGCGTAGCTTATCCGGATTTGTTTGCAGATCACCCATCAACAGATAAAAGATGTGTTGCAATTTACAATTATATAAAAGAAAAATATCCACAATATATATCACAAGGCTATGATACACAAGCTTACAAAGAAGCGTATGAAACTTATATCAAACAGTAACGAGAATTCGAATGTCTAAAATGATTCGAATAAAAATAGTTAATAATAGGCTGGATTGCCACAGCTCTAACGAGCTTCGCAATGACGCCAAGCTTGGAAACCTGCGCCAAGTCATCCTGAACGCAATTAGCGTGAAGGATCCAGCTTTTAATAACTTTTATTTTAAATAACAAAAAAGAAAGACAACTAAAAACACGAAAGGAAAAAGATTTATGACAATGAGTTTAGGAAACGCAATTAAAGATGTTCAAAAAGACGAGCATTGGGTTCAAAAAACTTTCGGATGCTATGGTTTATACCTTTTAGGCACATTTGTACTTGGTTTTGTTTATGGGCTTTCTGGTAGTAAAATCACAGTCGGAGTTGTAATCACTGCTATTGCGTCAATTGTAGCACTATTATTTTTAACAGGTTTTATTTTTAAATCAGCAAACAATGTGATGAACAGCGACACATTTAAAATGACAGAGTTTTCTGAGAAAAACCTTCTATTGTTTGGTTTGAAAACAGTTGTTGGTTTTATAGCATTTTCTTTTTGGGCAACTTTAGTGATATTTGTTTTGGCACTCGTGTTTTCACTAATATTTCTAGTTATTTTTGTAGCAGCATACTTTATTTTGTCAACAATTCATGTTAATCAAATCGTTCTTGCTGTATTTGGAACAATTGTTTGTACAGTTGGTAGCATTGCAATTGGTTTATATTTTGCACAATACTTTAATGCTGCAATGGCATTTTATATTAAGACATTAAAAATCAGTAAATTTTTTGCGCTTAAAGAACAATTTGAAATGTTAAAAGAAAATCAACACGCTGCATGGACACTTATTGGTAAAAATATTCTATACAGTTTATTATTTATTGTAATAGCAGTTATTCTATGTGTGTCTTTAATCGGAATCGTTGCATTGCCGTTTGTTACTATTTATGCATATTTTGTATGTTATAATCTTTTAGATCAATATGCTAAAGAAGTTAATATTGATAAATATTTGAAAGGTTAATGTTTTTATATGGGGGAAGCAAATGTTTCCGCCATTCTTTACAGTAAAAGGTGTTTTATAATGACTAAAAAGAAATGGAAACAAAAAAAACAGGACAAGTTGCTTCTAGAAAGGCAAACTAAAGAAAAATTGGATTTTAATTTAAAATTAAAAGATTTAGTTTTACCGATAGGAGTTCTTTTACTAATCGGAATTATCAAGGTTTCGTGTGAAGCAATTCCATCAATGTTGATTGATATCGACCAATTTACACAAGAAGCTAAACAAAAACAAATTACGAACACTTATTATATTGAAGGTGAAACTTTAACAATAAGAAATCCTGAAAGCAGTATTTTTGAGAAAAATAGTTTCAAAAATATCTATAATAGCGATTTGTGGTATTTTGAATCACGAGAATATTTGGATAAATATACGATTTCGCCTGACAAAATTGTTGCATTTTTTGATAGACCGAATTTGTACACTTATTTTGTAAATGCTGACGAAAAGAAACCACATTTGCTCGGTCCGGATGGTGTTATTTATGGCGAAGGTAATTTAGATTATCAAGAGGATTTAAAACACGATAAAGACACGACTTTAGCTCAGTCAATAAATCGCCGTAATTATTTGGGTAATTGCTTAATTCACTGGTACGATTCGACTTGTGATGCCAATTACAATTCTTGGGACAAAAACGAAACTCCGAAAATCACGAAGGTTACAAAAGACTGCGTGTATATAAAATTTAGTAAAAATAGAGAAGCTTGTATAAGTAAAAAATATGGTATTGCAACTTATTACAAACAAAAAGCAACTGCACCGAACGAAGAAGTAATCCACGAAACGACAGTAACTGAGTTGAAGGATAGATTTAATGATGGCTACAGATTTGATTTTTCGACTTTAGAAATTCCACAGGATAAGAAGCTAAAAACAGAAGAAGAGTTCCGAAACGAACCGGGGTAAAGTTTTATGTGATGGATTGCCACGAAAATTTTCGAAGTTTCAAGTAAGGCTACAAGCCCAAAGTCTCAATTTTCTCGCAATGACGACATACTTAAAAGTCTAACGCCCTGTCATTGCGAGGAACAATAACCAAAATAGGTGACAAAGCAATCCATAATTGAAAAAGAAAGGAATAAGAGTTTACAATTCTTAATAAAACATGAACAAAAATAAAAAAGATTCGTTATATATGTATTACAAGTACCCCACAAAATTGGAACAGTAGGTCAGGCACTGCCTGACAAAAACAACTTTCAATTTTTAACTTTCAACTTATCGAACCCCATCCGCATTCGTAAGGTTCGGTAAAGCCTCATCAACGACTGCTTCATCTTCCAATAAGAGGCGAGGAGAAACATCAACAAAAGAAAGAGAACATTATGAACGAAGAAAACATCAATTACAAAAAACTTACTCCGAAGTATTTAATCGAGGCAGAAAAATTTTTTCCTCCGGATTGGTCGTACGATAAAAATAATCAATTCAGAACCATAACTTCTGATATTGTTCTAGAAACATCAAAAAAACTTCAAGAAAAAGATTTAACTTTGGAACAAGTTAATTTTATTATGCAAAAAATTGCAAATTGGTGTGCTTGGGTTTATATTGATGCGGAAGTTTTACCATTGAAAGAAATGGCTTTAAAGGTTTTGTTCAAAAAATTTGTAAACAAATTGGCAGATTCTTATATTTCTTGTTTAAAAAAAGAATACACAGCGGAAGAATGCGATGAAATTTTAGATGGAATAGCAAAAGACAAATATTCTGAAATTCTTGATTCTTTTTTGACGAAAGGTTTGATTACAAAACGTCAAGCGTTGGATTCAAAAAATAGAAATGCTAAAGAACATTCTTCTGTAAACATAGAATACAATAATAAAAACAATAAAAATCTTAAACAAATTATTACCGCATTGATTGTGTGTTTTGGCTTGATTCCTTTGATAATCTCTTTTGTTGCAAAAATTGATATTATAGCTGTAATTTTGGCTTCTTTAGTTATTGCTTTTCTTTGTTATTGGATTTTTATGATTATTCAGAATTGGAGATTAAAAAAACGAAATGAAGAATTAGCTTTTTTGAAAGCGTGCGGAAGCGGAGAAGTTAATTCTACAGAAAAATATGAAGGAATTTCTGAACATAAAAAATCAGGTGGTCACGAAATTGATGTAAATCAAATTGTCATAAATCAAACAATTAATAGTAACCAAGAAACAAGAGGACAAATTCAAGATAAAGGTATGCGTAGTCTTATTTTAGTAAGAGCCGGAAAAAGAATAATGCCTTATACTCAAGGTTATATCGAAGGCTCTTTACCTGTTTGTGTTGCAAAATTAAGAAACAAATTAATTGCTAAATATAATTTTGAATTACCGCCGGTTCAGGTTCAAGAAGATAAACATTTGAGTGATTGTGAATATAAAATAATTATTCGAAGACAAAATTTTTATGAAGCAACTATGGGTAAAATATTTTTTTCTGAAAGCGAAAATGCCAAATCGCCAATGGAAGATTTGGCTTCGCATATCGAAAAATGTGTTGAAAAGCATATTAATAAACTAAAAGGCTGGGAGTTTGCAAAAGAAGCAAGAGCAGAAGATTTTAAAAATGATTTGTAGAATTTTGATAAAAATTGTAAAATAATTAAAAGGAATAGTATGCAAGAAGAGAAATCGAAAAAATGAATGATATTTAGGTGCCAATAAGCTGGATTGCCACGCTTCTTACGAAGCTCGCAATGACGGTATACTTAAAAGTCAGACGCCTTGTCATTGCGAGGAACAACTACTCAAACAGGTGACGAAGCAATCCGGTCTTAAGAGTTAATAATTACAAATGGAATATGATAATGAGCGAAAAAAACAAAAATTTAAGTAATAATCCGATAAATAGAGCTTCTATGCCTAAAAGTGTTGAAGATAAAGAAAATAGCTTCGTGCCACCGGAAGGTATAAATTCTGATGTTGATATAAAAAAGCTTACGGAAGAGATTGAAAAAGAACCGATGAATCCGTATCGTTATTGTGATCGTGCAGGTGGTTATTATAAATTAAATATGTTCGAAAAGGCATTGGAAGATATTGATAAAGCGATTGAAATGTACAATAAAGAATGGCAATTTTTCGCCAACAAGGGTGGAATTTTAGCTAATTTATCAAGATATGGTGAGGCAATAAAATGTTTTTCGAAAGCAATAGAAGCAGAACCGAAGGATGCTTTTCTGTACGGAAGGAGAGGATTCTGTTTCTTTAACAATAAAGATTATGCTTCTGCGATTGAAGACTTTAAGACGGCAATAAAATTGGGTGCACAAGAAGCAGTTTATTTCTTTAATTTGGCGAATTCTCTAAAGTGTAACAAAGAGTATGAGGAAGCTCTTTATTATATAGATAAAGCAATTGAAATGTCACCTAAAAATGCTGATTTCTATGGTAGTAAAGCTGATATTTACAGATTTACTCATTTTTACAAAGAAGCAATAGAGAATTGTACGAAGGCAATTGAATTCAATGATAAAGACTATGTTTCTTATGAGTTGCGTGCTAAACTTTATTATCATATCGGAGAAGACGAAAAAGCTATTGCTGATAGCAAAAAATCGATAGAATTAAATCCGAATTTCTCACTTTCATATGGTGATTACATTCGTTTTTGTGGAAATTTTGCAAAGCGATACAAAGATGCAATAATGTGTTGCAAAGAAGCTTTAAAATTGGATCTTACAGATGATGCTAAAAAAGAAATCCAAGATGAAATCAAATCGCTTAAAAATAAACTTCGTAATGAGCGTTGGTACAATCGTTTATATCGTTGGTTGAAATCAAAGAGTTGGTATCCGTTTGCGTTTATAACGGTTTATTCACTTGTGTTTGCATTTGTATGGACAGTAATTTATCAACACGTCTTTGGTTACAAATTTGACATTTGCTATATTTTGACGAGCAAGTTTTTTATATTAGTCTTTGGAGGAATGTTTTATTCAATGTTGTATCGACTTATTAAAGTACAGAAAATTTTGAACCCCTCGCCCCTTGAGGGAACGACCGGTGAACAGAAAGTGAAAACGTAAGCGTACTCGTTTAATGTGAACCGGTCAAGAGAGAGGGAAGAAAATCAAGTTGAACTGAGGCGAAACTTAGATTTTCGGGTGAGTGGTAACAAGAGGAAACCCCTCATCAGAGCTCCACTCAGCTTCTCCCACAAGGGGCGAAGCATGAAATACAATAACAAAAAGAAGGAAATAAGATAATGAATGATGAATTGTATAATAATAAACTATATCTCTTTAAATATACTATTGGATGGTTATTTAGAGAAAGTTATCCAACTATAATTTGTGCATTAGCATTTGCACTGATTATACGTTTTGTATTTAATTATCCGTTTAATCCTCATTATGTCTATATGGGATTATTGGTTCTTATAACTGCAATGCTATCAAGATTTATTTTTCATCGTGAATGCTGGCTACTATCTGGAATAAATGATGAGACAAGGCAACATAAACTAAAAGCCAAATGCGACCCTATCAATTTTATTGCCAGACTAGGTGTTGATTTATTTGAACTTCGAGTTGGTGAAAATTTAATTTATATTACAGAAAATTTTTGTACAGAAGAAGACAGTACAATTGCTATACGTTCGGAAATGACTGATGAATTAGGTTATATAATGCCAACGATAAGAACACGGGATTTTGCGTGCTTAGAACCATATGAGTACAATATTGCAGTTAGAAACAATGTCGTTGCGAGCGGTTTTATTTATCCTGATAAATATATGGTGCTTGCAAGTGAATGGGATAGTTACCATGATGAAATGCTTGAAAATGCAATTGTCGGAGTTGATCCGATTTGGCAGACTCAAGCTTATTGGATAGATGAAGAAACAGCTGACAAGAACAAAAAATATATAAATGTAGTTAGCCCAACTGATGTTATCAAAATTCATTTGCGTGAAATTGCAATCAAGTACGCAAACGATTTGGTGACAATTGTTGATGTCGGAAGATATATAGAGCAAGCCAAAACCATTGATAAAGGCATTATTCCAACACTAGAAAAATTGAATGCACGTTTGAACATAGAAGACATCAGGCAAGTTTTTGCGAATTTAATCTCTGAAAAAGTTTCAGTTAGAGATATTTGTTATATCTTTGAACGCTTAGTAGATTATTCAAGAAAATCAGTTGAGCCGGATGTTTTATCCGAACGCATAAGAGAAGATTTAAAGGTGCAAATTTCGACAAAAAATGCGGAAGCGGATAATGTACTTTATGCCATAAAACTTTCTAAAGAATGGGAAAAAACTCTGGAAGAACATCTTGAAAGAACTGCTTTAGGCTATGTTTTGATTATGGAATCTGAACAGATTGTTGAATTTGTAAGAGCTATTACAGAAAAATTAGAAGTGGCTCAAGAATGTGTTGGTCGTCAAGCTGTAATCTTGTGTGCGCCAAAGAACAGGTTGCCGATTTACAAGTTGCTAAAACGACATATTCCAACTGTTGTTGTATTGTCTTATCTTGAAATCGCTGATACCATAAAAGTTGAAACCGTAGCAACAATTGGAGAAGAAGAATAATAGATTGCCACGCTTCTTACGAAGCTCGCAATGACGGTATATTAGGAAGTCAGACATCTTGTCATTGCGAGGAACAACTACCAAAACAAGTGACGAAGCAATCTACAAACCCGACAAAAACTAATAATTAATAAGGAACAAAAACATGACAAAATTTTACTACAAAGAATTTGCAGAACTCATGAAAACACAAGCACAAGAGATTGTGCCACAAGAATTCAGCGAAGAGGATAAGCAGTATCTTCTAACTACACTCTATAATTTTGCGTTGATGTCAGGTGAAGCACTTGTTAACCAATATAAATTGGAAGAAGAGCAAACCGCATGTTTGACTCAAGTTGTTTGCGAATGGACATTTCACAAATCTTGTGATTTGATTCGTTCACAAGTGCCAAAAAACTGTTGGGATAATATTCTGCAAAAAATTGCATTTACGGTTTTTGAAGTCGGCAGACAATCTTTTGAAAGAAATATATCGCACGAAGATATGTTAACGGCAATTGAATATAATGTAAACAAATGTTATAAAGATACATTAGACGAGTTACAAAATAAAAATGCTATGTCAGAAGATGTTATGGCGGAAGCCTTAACGCATTCCAGTATCGATGAAATGGCTGAAGAAGCTAATAAATCTTGTGCAGATTTTGATTACAAGGCATTTGCAGAAAATATGAAAGAGCAAGCCGAAAATATTACCCCGAAAGAGTTTAGTAAAGAGAATAAAGAATATCTTGTTAATATGCTTTATAATTTTACTTTAATGTCAGGTGAAACACTTGCTAAGGAAGGCGAATTAAAGGAAGATGATGCAATTATGCTGGTACAAATGATTGCTGAATGGACATTCCACAAAACTTGTGATTTGGTTCGCTCGCAAGTACCAAGAGAGTATTGGGATAATATTCTACAACACATTGTCTTCAAGATTTTTGAAGTCGGCAAAAAAGCTATGAAGGAGGATTTTGAACAAGAAGAGCTTCTGCATAATGTCGAAAAACAAGTAAACGAATGCTACAAAACAAAGTTAGAAGAACTTTGTAACAACAATGCGATTACAAAAGAAATTATGGAAGAAGCTTTAACGCATTCTAATATTGATGAGGTGGCAGAAGAAGAAAATTCTAAAAAGGCTAAAGAACTAAAATTTGACTCAAAAGCCTATGACAATGAAGAAGTTTCTAATGAAACCGAAAAAAGACCAAATTTCATCAAACGTCATCCTTGGATTTTGCTTTTTGTAATTTTGCCATTGATAAAATTTGCCGTAAAAATATTACCTCGTTACATTGATTTTTATTCACCAATTCTTTATTTAAAAGCGAATATTTTGCCGATTTTTATCGGAATAATTGCATTGATACTGATTACAGGAGCTGCGTATTATTTAATAACCGTTCATAAAATTAAAAAATATGAAAATGAATTGGAAGACGTATCACAAAAAATGAAAGATATAAGTAATCCTGACAAAATGTATGAGCGACTTAGTTCTGATGTTTTGTGTTTGTCTTTTGGAAGTGGATTAATATCAATTGTTGATTCAGACTTTGGAGGTTTATTGCTACCAAAAACTACTGCTATGCGCGAGAGACTAACCGATACATTGGGTTATGTTATTCCTCAAATAAGAATAATGGAGTCTGCGAAGCTTGAAGACAAAGAATATACTATATCTATAAGAGGAACACAAGTTGCAAGCGGTTTTGTTTATCCCCCAAAAGTTATGGTAAAAGATTATGACTGGGAAGCAAAACACAAAGACTATCCTGAAGATTTTATTTTCGGAAGCAGTTTCGATAACGAACAATGTTTTTGGGTGGATAAAGCTGATGCAGAAGGTTTGAATTACATGTTACCGGAAGATGCTATCATAAAACACGAAGAAAATATTTGCATTCAATATGTCGACAAAATCTTGGTGAATGCCGATGTCGAAAAATATTTGGAAATCGTTAAGGCTACGAATCCAAAGCTTGTTGAAACACTTTTGAGCAGACTTGATATTGAAGATATTCGAGATGTGTTTGTAAATCTAATCAGAGAACGAGTTTCAATAAAAGACGCATCATATATCGTAGAAAGATTGAGCTATCACGCAAGAGAAAACAAAAAGCCTGAATATCTTTCTGAACAATTGCGTTCGGATTCGGCTCTACAAATTTGCAGTCAAAATATTGATAACGACAAAGTCATTTATGCAACAAAACTTTCTAAAGAGTGGATAAAAACTCTTTCTGAAGTCGGGGTTGAAGAAGATGGCAGAGGTCTAAAATTTGCACTTGATGAAACTCAAAAAGAAAATTTTATCCAAGAAATCGGTACGCAAATTTTAAAAGCTCGTCAAACAACAAATAAAAAAGTTGTACTAATTTGCCCAAAAAACTTCCGATTGATTATATATAGAACACTTTCCCCATTAATCCCTGATATCAACGTATTAGCCGAAGAAGAAATTCAAAGCGGATTTAAGATAGAAGAAGTTTAGATATCTAAAAAGAATTAAAAATATTAAGAGAGGAAGTTGATGAAAAAAATAAACAAAACCAAAAAACTTTTAATGAAATTTCTGTCAATCATTTTTATATTTGTTTTAACAATCGTTCCTGCAAAAGCTTTAGAAAACTTAAATTTTAACGGTTTTATAGCTGATAATGCACAAGTAATATCAGAACAAAAAGAAAAAGAATTAAATAATATACTTTTGGATTTGCAAAACAAAACAAAAGCCGATATTGCCGTTGTAACCTTAAAATCATTAGAAAATAGACCAATTGAAGAAGTTGCTCTAAATATAGGACGTAAATACAAAATTGGTGATAAAAAGTTGAATAACGGTGCTATTGTTTTAGTTGTTCCACAAGAACGACAAGCTAGAATTGAAGTCGGCTACGGCTTGGAAGGTGATGTTACAGATTCGCAAGCCGGCAATTTGATGGATATGTATATGATTCCATATTTTAAAGACAACAATTACGAGCAAGGAATTGTAGATGGTACAACAGCTTTAGCAATACATGTTGCAAAAGCTTATGGATGTGAGCTTTCTGCAAAAGAACTTTCTGCTCCAATCGGTTCAAATACAGATGATTCCTTAAGCATAATTATTTTTATTATTATTTTTGTTATATTGATAATAATTAGTAGTAATAAAAAAGGTGGCTCCGGTGGTGGGGGTGGTTCATATAGAAATTCCTCATCATCATTTTCATCATCATCTTCATCATCATCTTCATCATCATCTTCATCAAGTTTCGGAGGTGGAGGTGGCTTCGGCGGAGGCGGGAGTTCAAGGTCATGGTAACATTATTTTTAGCGTTATCAATAGCTATAATTTATTATATTAGAAAAAAAGGCTTGAACTTGAGAGATTATATCATATATGATAAAGTCCATTCTTTCAATCTGCCTTTTATTTGGTATTTGCAAATTGTGTAATAAGCTACAAATAGGAATGTATATTGCTTATACAATATATTCTTTTATTTTTATACAACTTATTTTATCAATAATTAAATTTAAAAAAGCTCAAAAATTTATTAAAAACCTGAAAAATAAGTCAGAATATACAATAATTAAAAGTTCTATTGTTGATAATGGCGGATATTATATATTAAACATATTATTTGTGGCACTATATTTGTTATTAGTTGATAGTAGCTTAAATAGTGGCATGACTATTTCAGACGTTGTATCTCTTTTTCTAATAATAGGACTTTTCATGCTTTGGGCAGCTATTAGATTTTTTAATAATTCAGTAATAAAAGCGATTTGTTTGAATGAAAAAGAAGAAACAATGAGTGTTATTTTGATAAATAATGATATAGTACAAGATATCGACTTAAATGCTTTAAATAAAAAATATTATCCTGGTTCAATGAATCCGAGCAATGTCAGAATGGTTTTTGAATTAAATGATTGTGAAGAAGAAATTATAACAAACGGTTTAAAATATTTAATAATAGAAAATTTTTTCATTCCTGAATGTCCAAAACAACTGATGCCTAATGACAAATTTACAGATTATTTGCCGGATATTGCTTTACATACAGCAATTCCTTGTTGGCCAGAATTCTTGAAATTGCTATGCATAGGAATGGCATTAAATACATTAGCGTTTAAGTCGCCATTGAGTAAAATCAAATTTGGTAAAAGTGGACAATTCGGCGGTGCCGGAATGACAAGAAAAATATAATAGTTATGATATAATACAATAAAAAAGGAGAGTATATGAAGAACAAAAGTAATTTTATTATAATTTTAGTTGTTTTAGGCATAATTGCAATGAGCTCTATATCATTCATTGAAACTTATAACAGATTGCAAGTTATGGATGAACAAGTTACTGCAAATTGGGCGCAAGTAGAAAATCAATTGAAAAGAAGAAGTGACTTAATACCAAATTTAGTTAATACAGTAAAAGGATACGCAAAACACGAAAATGAAGTCTTTACAAATATAGCGGATGCTCGTTCAAAATTAGCAGGTTCAATTAATAATGGTGATGTTAAAGCTGTTCAACAGAGTAATAATGAATTGAATAGTGCATTATCAAGATTATTGGTTGTTGTAGAAAATTATCCGACATTAAAAGCCGATAAATCTTTCGTTGGTTTGCAAGATGAACTTACAGGGACAGAAAACCGCATAGCAGTAGCAAGAAGAGATTATAATGAAAGCGTAAAAGAAATTAACGCAGTTGTAAGAACTTTCCCAACTTCGATGGTAGCATCCATTGCAAAAGTTGAAAAACGTGAATATTTTGAAGTCTCAGAATCTGAAAAAGCAACTCCAAAAGTTGAATTTTAGGTTTTTATTGAGGAATAACAATTTAGTGTTGCGTTCCCACTATATTTGAAAAGGTGGGAACCGCTCACGCTATTCCCACCCTACTTTTTGATATATGAGGTAAAAAAATATGCTTAAAAAATTCAAAAAAGTTTCAATTGCATTATGCGCATTAGCTTTGGTTTGTTCTACAGTGTATGCAGTGACATATAAAGTGCCGGCTGCAAAGTCAAATACAAGTCAAAATATAGATCCAAATATAACAAGAAATAAAATAACAATAGGAAATTATAATATCTACACTCCTACAAACTATTCTAACGCTTCCGCTAATCAAGGAATTCAGCAAGATGGGGTTGTAGAATTGGTCATTGATTATTCCGGTAGTATGAGTAATATAATAGAAGATGTAAAAAAGATAGCTCTAAATCTTTTCAAGAATATACCAAGTACAACAAAAATCGGACTCAGAGTTTTTGGACAAAGCGGAGGTATAAATCCATATGAAGGAGAAAAAATAAAATCTTGTCCTACTGAAAAAACAACGGGACCAAATACAAATACAACTTTAGTCTTACCACTTGCACATTATAGTAGTACAGATTTTTATAAAGGCTTAAATCGTTATAGAACCAGCTTAGGAGGTTGCCCAGTAATTTTAGGAATGGATTTAGCAGTAGAAAAGGATTTGGCAGCTTATAATTCTAATGTACTAAAAAAAATTATTGTAATAACAGATGGCGGGGAAATTTATGCATATAATCCTTGTACATATATACAAAATTTGGTAACAACAAGAAAGGATATTGTAATAGACGTCATTTTGACAAGTTCCGGAAATATTAGTACATACGCTTGCGTTGCAAATACAACAGGTGGAATATTATATCAAAGCGACTCTTTTGATGAAAGCAGTTTAGGCGATGTATTGATGCAATCCATTCAAAATAAGCCTCCTCAACAAACAGAACCTTTGAAACAAACTCCAAAAGAACAAAAGTATGAATACGTTTCGGATTAGTTTTTAATATAATAATGAGGATGAAGTTTAAAACAAGGACGAAATAATTATGTTAAAGAAAATAAAAAATGTCTCAATAGTATTATGTGTACTGGTACTGGTTTGTTCTGCTGTGTATGCAGTAACATATAAAGTTCCGGCTACAAGTTCAAGCTCCGCCGGAACAACAAATACCACAACGCAAAATTATAATGTTTACACTCCGACAAACTATTCCAACTCTTCAACTGTAAATCAAGGTATTCAACAAGGAAGTATTATTGAAATTGTCGTTGACTACTCAGGTAGCATGAGTTCTACAATTGAACAAGTAAAACAAATTGTTTTAAATTTTTTTCCATACATACCACAAACAACTCAAATTGGATTAAGACTTTTTGGACAAAAAGGCGGTGTAAATCCGTATGCTGATATTAATGCTAAATATAAGGTTATAAAAAAAGGCGGAAGCATGTATACTATTGCAAAAGAAATGGCACAACTTTGCTTGGGGAATACATCTAACGGATGCTCTAACACGACATTGGTATTGCCACTTGCTAACTATAATAGCGCTCAATTCTATAGCGCCATGAATCTTTATGGAACTGGTGGCTCAACACCGCTGACTTACGGATTGTATCTAGCAGCAGAAAAAGACTTGGCACCTTATAAAGCTGCTGCAACAAAGAAAATTATTTTAATAACTGATGGTGGTGAAAATTGTGGTGGTGATCCTTGCGCTTACGTACAAAAGTTGGTTAAAACAAGAAGAGATATTATAATAGATGTTATTCTAACAACACAAGATTATACCGGCAAATTTGCTTGCGTTGCAAATACGACAGGTGGAACATTGTACCAAGATGGCGCATTTAATTATAACAGTTTAAGTCAGGTATTAATGCAATCTATTCAAAGCACACCAAATGTTTCTATTCCAGCGCAAACGCAACAAAATACTTATCAACAAACTCAAAAAGAACAAAGTTACGAATACATTCCGGACTAAGTTCTAGTGATTAACTTTTTCTACATCGTTATAATCACCTGCTGTAGCATATTTTGTAGAATTTGAAATTCTGATATTGCCTTCAACAGTTGTCGTTTCTCTTGTAGAACCTTCTGGGAAATTTAATATACTTTTACCTTGCAAACTTCTTATAACAGGTGTTATATATTGAATTGCATAAGGATTGTATTGAGGACTTGTTGACCAAGATTTTACGCTTGTAATACGACCATTTTTATCTACATCAAATCTAAACTTAAATAAAGTACCATTTTCAAGAAGCGGCAAATTAACTTCTTTCATAATCTTATTTTGAATATCAGAACGCCATTTGTTCCACAAAATTGTTTCTTGTTGCGGAGTTAAGACTTTAGGTGTGGTATTTTGTGGTTTTACAGTGTTAGTTGTTTTTTGTGATGTTGTTTTTGGAGCTGGTGAGCTTTTTACGGTTGTAGTTTGTTTCGGTTTTTGTACTGTTTTTGTAACAGTTTTTTGTTCTGTTTTTTTTACACTACTTGCCGGAGTTGTATTAACTCTTTCAACCTTAGTTTTTTGTGTGTTTTTTTGTACTGTTGGTTGATTATATTTTGTAGTTTGAACTTGTTGCATAGGAACATTTGTTATTTCTTTTTGCACATCCTTTGTAACTACAGGTTCTAAAGTTTTCGCAGTTGGGATAACTTCTTTAAATTCAACATTATTTGTAGCAATTGGTAACGGCTTCATTTCAATATCTTTATCAACAATTTTGTACTGTGAATCAAAAATTACTACACGTTTTGAAAGTTTAGGATTAGCAATACAAATCCAAGTTGTCAAAATCACAACAATAACAGAACAAAGTACAAAAAATCTAGCCAAAATCTCTCCTTTAAATTTTGTTTTTATATTAACTATTAAACTACAAAATTTAATATTTGTGTAGATTTTAATATTGATTTGCAGCTACATTTATTGAATTGTTTAAAATCAAGGATAGTTCTGTATATTGCGGAATTTCCGCATCTTTGCCTTTGCTCAATAAATAACTGCCTAAGGCAACTACTGCAAGTACTCCTGCACCAATTGCCGCTCCTGTAGCTAGACTGCTAGTGGTACTTTCACTGCTGCCATTATTGGATTTGTTCCACCAGCTGAGAACAGCCCCTGCTCCTGCGGCTAAAACAAGTGCTCCTGCAGCTGTTGATATGTTGCTAGTAATTGAACCATCGTCTTCAACTTCAAAATCAACTTTTTCGGTATTTATTTTGTAGACTTCCCCATTTGGAAGTTCTAATGAATTAAAGACGATAGAAACTTTTCCGTTTTTATTAGGATTAGAAGCCGGCTTTGCATCAG
Organism: uncultured Candidatus Melainabacteria bacterium; assembly: GCA_934754425.1. Lineage (GTDB taxonomy): Bacteria > Cyanobacteriota > Vampirovibrionia > Gastranaerophilales > Gastranaerophilaceae > CAG-196. The sequence continues at coordinate 105,228 of CAKVIN010000003.1, forward strand.
TAATAGTACCTTTTACGAAAGAACCTTGTGGAATTGCAATTGAGTTATTTATAAGCAAATCATCTTTTAGCATAGTGGTAACGATTGTGCCATTTTTTGCAGTGGCAGTATTAATACCTTCTTGTAAATACACATTTAGAGGCGTTCCTTTTGCAATTTGAACAATTGAACCTTTTAGCACTTTGTTAGAACTATCAGTACTTTGATTTTGTGTTGCACTATTTGTAGATGTTGAAAAATTGTATTGTTCATTTATATAATAACTGGAATCATCAACTTGAAGATATTGACTGTTGTTATAATTGTTATTATTAGGAAGTTTTACTGTTATATTTGAAGCATAAGTAATTGCGTAAAAATTGCTTATAGATAATATTAACAATAACGAAATAATTTTTTTCATCTAAACACTCTCCTGTAAAAAATTTCCTTAATATATATAACGACATTTTTTAGAAAAACTTTAGTTTTTTTGAAAGAGAATTTACATTTATTTACATTAAAAAAAATATATGTTAAAAAATTGGGTTCAATAATAGATATAGAACCCAATTTAAAATTAATCTTATAATTTAGCTGCTTTTGGAATTGTATAAGCGGTATATAGACCAACTGCTGCAATGATAAGTCCAATAGGCCCTGCGTTTTGGATATAACCAATAGGACCAACTATTAGTATTGATATAGCTCCAATCAGATTCTGGTACTCTGGTATACTTGCAAGGTAAAATATATCATTCGCTAATAGTATCGCACCTAATGTAAATATTACGCTCATAATTTGTAATTTAAGTCCTCGCTTGTCACCTGCGCCTTTACAAGCAGCTAAAGCTACTAGATAGCCTACACCGATTGAAATAATAGCCAAATCGATATTTGTTAATGCCATAAATCCACCATATAGAACTGCACAAACAACTGCTGTTGCAAGTGAGAAAGCTAGTGCAAGAGGAATGTTTAGATTTTTAGTCATTTTATCAAGTTCATTATTAACTGCTGCTAAACATTCATCGCAGAAATAAACATCTTCACCATCTTCACCTTCAAAAGCGTGCCTTTCTTCAACTTTAAGCTCTTTGCCACATTTAGAACACTGTACAATTTCTTCTGAGCGGCTTCCTAAAACGATAGGTTGTTCTTCTGTTTGTGTTTCTGCATTTGTAAATGAATTTCCTGTCATAATAATTCTCCTTATTGAATATTCATATTTAGTAAACGACGAATTCTTTCGTCAATATCCGGATGTGTTGAAAATAACTCACCAATTACGTCATCCTTAAATGGACTTGCAAAGTATAAATGCGCAGTTGCTTTACTTACATGTGGAACTTTAATTCTATCTCGTTTAATTTTTTCTAAAGCATGCGCCAAATATTGTGGATTTCCAGATAATTCAGCACCTCTTGCATCTGCTGCAAATTCTTGAGTACGTGAAACTGATAGTTTAATCAACAAAGAAGTTAATGGTGCAAATAATGCCAGCACAAGTCCGACTATGTTTACAATACCAGATTCGTCTTTTTCACTGGCATTCTCAATCATAGCGTTTGTCCAAAACATATCACCTAAGATGCAAACTAATCCTGAAAGTATTGATAGAATCGACATTATTTTCATATCTTGAGTTTCTATGTGTGCCAACTCATGTCCAATGACTCCACTAATTTCTTCCGGGGTGAGTTTCTCAAGCATTCCTTTTGTAACTGCAATTATTGCTAAATCGGCATTTCTTCCGGTTGCAAAAGCATTAATGGCTTGAGAATCTATTAAATATAATCTTGGCATTTTTAGATTATTGTTTTCACAAATTCTTTTTACCATTTCGTACAACTGTGGAATTTGTTTTTCTGTTATTGGCTTTGCGTTTTCTGATTTAATAATAAATTTATCGGAATAGTAATATGCGACATAGTCAATAATTCCGGCGCCAATCAAAAAACAACCAGTTCCGGTCAGCCCAAAATGGAAGAATGTACTAATTGCATAACCTAAAATACCGATAATAAATGTTGTTATAAGCATCCACCAATACATTTTGCATCTATTCTTGTGAATAACTTCACTAGAATAGTATGATTTTGGAATATACATTTACCCTCCTTGCTAAAAAGTATTCTATCTTCTTACAAAATGTATAACGACATTTTTTAGAAAAACTTTAGAAATTTTGAAGTTAAATTTACAAAAATTTACATTATAACAATATTTTTTTGTGAAAAATGTCTTCTAATCAAAAATATTACAATAGTAATAATAAAAATAATGTGGTACAATTGTAAGCATAGTTTATATAAGAATGAGCGAGGATACAATGGATAAAAGAAAAGTGAAATTAGGCATAGTTATCACTATAGTATTAGTATTGGTATGTTTATTGTTTTCGGTTTTAAAAAATGTAAAAATTGATGAATTTTATCCGGCATTAATCACTTTTGTTATCGATTCTTCTGCTTCTAACCAAACAAAACTTGAAGAACAAAAAAAATACTTAAAACAAATATGCAATAGATTAGATCCTGAAGATAAGATTAAAATAGTAAGAGTATCAGAAGATGCGTATTTGATTTATGAAGGTACTCCTCACAATATTTCAGGTATTACAAAATCTTTAAACAGTTTTACAAAATATGATTCAAAAGATTATGGAACGGCTTACGGAGAAGGACTTAAAAAAGCTTTTTCTTACACATCAAATGCAGGGGATAAATACATTCCGGCTATTGTTGTTATTGGAGATTTAGAAAACGAAGGTAATCTGGCGAAACAAATCAATTGGAATACCTTGCCAGACGATGTAAAAAAAATAAAATCACAAAAAGATAATTTAGTAATGATGTTTGTTTATGCTCACCCTCAAAAGTTAGACCTAGTTAAAACAAAATTAGGTTCTATATTAGGTGAAGACAAATTGATTATTTCACCGGAAGAGAATGCTGACAAAGCATTAAAAAGTTTTATTTATGCTTTAGGAAGATAGGAGAATAAAATGGCTGTTATTATTGCAAGTAAAAATAATAAAAGAGTTTTTTATCAAGAACAAATTACAATTGGTTCAGATTTGAACAGTGATTATGTAATGAGTATTGGTGAAAAATTCTTAATAACAATTCACTATCGTGAAGATGAACAAAAATGTATTATTATTAATAATACTAATACTAAAAAATTTCTACATAAAAATACTCCATTGGGTGCCAAAGCTGCCTTATCTTCTGCCGCAAAATTTAATATTGATGGCTCTGATGATTATTTAATAATTAAAATTGCAGATGTTGTACATCAAGAAAAAAAACAGCGAGAAAATAATTTAAGCCAAGTTCAGCAAATTTCAGATGCTAATGTTAATGAAAATCAAGGCAGGGTTGCAGTTGCTCCAACACAAACAACGATGTCAAATTTGTCTCCTAAAGAACAATTAGAACAAAGAAAACGTGAACTAGAAGAAGCAAGAACTGCTATCATTAAAGAAACAGGTTTTGCAACAAATGACATAAAAAAGAGAATGAACGTAAATCACAAAGGTTTTGTTTTTGTACATTTAGCTATGTTTGCAAGTGCATTTGTTTCTGCATTCGGACTGTCAAATTACTTAACAGGTTTAAAAATAGAGGAATCTGCAAACTTTATACAAATGCCTACAAATATAAAAGTTTATTTTCTGTTTGGTATTATAGTTTCAGCATTATGTTTAATATTGAAGCAAGGTGTGTTTTTGTTTTATCAAAACAAAACTCATTCTAATAATGGAAACATCCATGCTCAAAAAGGTTTGATAATTTCTTCTAGTGTATTTTTCATTGCGGTTTATGTAATAAATTTACTATATTACATTAATTTAAATCCTGTTTTTGCTATTTTAATATCTTTATTCTTTGTAACATTGAATGTCTTGATGGCTTATGCCGGCGGTTACTTTAAATATACCGGTCATTCTTTGGCATATGTTTTAGACCAATATGAATACAGAGAAGATTTTGAAGCTGTTATGAATGGTTATAGAACTTGGATTGGAAAATTTATTAATAATTTGAGTAAAACAAAAATTGATAGTGTAAAAGATAGACTGTTTAATTTGCAATTAAAATCTGCCGGTGAAGGTTTGCTTGGTATTTTAACAGCACCATTTTTGGCTTATGGTGTTTCTAATACTCTTGCTCAATGCTTCCCAGATGCTGCCGGCTGGATAAGGATATCCGGTTTGAGATTTAGCCCGATTTTTCTTGTGTTGGCTACATTCTTAATTATATTTGCTTTTATATCATTTACTTCAGCTTTTACTTGTGTAAGAAAAATTCAAGGCTCCAGTGTTATTAAACAAGATGGTTTCAGTAATTACTTAAATCATGGTGTTGATATTTTAGGTTTGCAAGCCGTAAGCAAGTTGGAAAGTGATAAAATGAAAGCATTAATGATTGGTTGTTCAATTATATTCATAGAATTTACTATGAACACATCATACTTCTTTACTGAAATTGGTGGTGATTTGCAAGGAATTTTATTAAGTATAATTGCAGCATTAGTTCCAACAGCATTACTAATTGCAGAAACATTTATGCTAAGTGGTACCCAATTTGAAAAATATGCATGTGAAGAATTATTATTGCAATTAGATTAATATAGTAATTGATTATGAAGTACAAAGAATCTTATGAAAAATATCTTGATAAAATAATTTCTCGATATACGGGTAAAAAATCAGAAGCGTGGTTGGTAAAAGAATTGCTAGATATAAAAGAGCGTGTCATTAACCAACGACATTACAAAGGTTGGGATGAAGATAAAATCTCAACAGCAATTACTCATAGATATAACATGGCGATGTATGGCATTAGAGAGCCAGCTATGAATGATAAATTATACGATACTATTCGTAAAGTACTTGATGGTGCGATTGCCTATGAATCGTTACCATCAGTAGATGAATAAGTTTTTTATTAGAAGTTTGTGGGATTCGGTTTTAGTTTGTAACACTGGTAAAGTCACGGGATTTAGTGTATTTAGCGAGTTATTGTTCGTTTTGATTTGTCTTGTTGTAATAATACTCTAATTGTTTCGTCCATTTTTTATGTTAAGAAATGTAAAAATCAACTTAAAAGAGGTTAATTATTTAGTGAATATATATTTTATATATATAAACGCGACGAAAGGAAATTTAATTATGACAGGATTGAAAATTGGTTCTTCTATTCCAACTAACACACAAGTACAAACTAATTCTAATGTAGCAGCAGAACAAAAAAATAATACTTCTGTTTTTACACTTTCAGGAGATAAAAATAACAATGGTGTAGTTGATTTTGATGATTTTGCAAATAAAGAAGAAGCTAAATTGTTTACTGACAAAGGTTTGATAGGAAAACCTTGGCAATATGTAAAAGAATATGTTGGAAAATTATTAAATATTAAATCTGCTAAGGTAGTTATTGCTGATAATCGACCTAATATGGTTGCACGTAATGAGATAACTGTAGACAAGGATGGAAAAGTAATTTCTGATTATTATATTATGGATAAGGACTTAAATGGTAAACAATCATATGAAAAAAAAGATTATTCATATGATGAACATGGTAATATTAAATCATATACTCAAAAATGTAAATATGGAGAACGCTCAGAAAGAGAGAGATTTGTAAATTTTGAAAATGAATATGATGAAAATAATCATTTAAAAGCAAGAAGACTCGACGTAAGTCAGGATGGTATTCTAGGAGGTGAAATATTGTATTTTGATGATGATGGAAATTTGATAGCCAAAGATTTTAATGTGTCAGGTGCTGATCGTTCAAATGATTATTTTGGTGGTAAAGAATATTCTCATACTGAATATTCTAAAATAGAAAATTGTGGGTATTATGAATACTATGTTTATACTGATACAAGAAAAACCGGTTCAGAAGAAGTAAAAGATGCTGGATTTCAAGTATATAATATTCAAAATAATTCAGTTTTGTCTTTTAGGGACTTTGACTTGACTAAATAGGGTGTGGTTCACATTCTGTCAATATAAAACTTAATAAATAACAAAAAAACAATCAAAATATTTTCAATAAAATAAATGTATGTGGATATTTGAGTGTTTCTATTCTACTTTTTTTGAGTTTTGGTGGAAGTAGAAAAATTAATGTAACTATATGCAAAGTTACAGTAGATGTACTTAAATACTTTGTCAACAGTGCGATTTGAACAATATGAAAAGTTTAAATTATATTAAACTGTTTTTGTTTTTTCTAATTTTAATAGAAGATTATCATGTGAAAAATTTTTATTAAAATATAGGGAGTATGAACTGTGGTTAAAAAGCATATTGCAGAACCAATTAAGAGCAAGAAAGATATTAAGGCCGTTGAATAGTATCTAAAAGAACATAATGAACGGGATTATGTCTTATGGGTTTTAGGAGTCAACTTTGGATTAAGAGTATCTGATATTGTTGGGTTAAATGTTTCTGATGTAGTAGATAAAACACATATTATTATTGAAAAGAAAACTCAAAAACGAAAATCTTTTAATATCAATAATAAACTAAAACGTGTTTTAAAACCTTTTATAAAAGATAGAGATTTTGATGAACTTTTATTTTTAGGTAAACAAGGAAAAAGATTAAATCAACGTCAAGTATATCGTTTTTTGACAACAACTTGTCAAGCATTAGGAATAAAAGCTAAGGTTTCAACTCATACAATGAGAAGAACTTTCGGGTATCACCATTATCAACAATATAAAGATGTTGTAATTTTACAGAAAATATTTAATCATTCAAGTCAAAGAATTACGCTAATGTACATTGGGGGTGAACAGGATGAAATAGACTGTAGCTTTGTATATAGTTACCATATTTTAATTATTATTTTGAATGATAATTTTATAGTATAATCTATGTGGGAGTTATTGATACATGGTATATGCGCAAATAAAAGAAAAAAGAAAAAAATATAATATTAGTCAAACAAAATTGTCATTAATATCTGGATATTCCAAGACGCAGATATCAGCATGGGAGTTGAATAAAACAAAACCTTCAAATACTCAGTTAAAAAAAATGGAAATGGTATTAGATAAAACTATTTTTAATATTAACAATGGTCTTGATGATATTAGGAAAAAGCATATTACAACATCGCAAAAAAAAAGTCGTAAAAGAATTCCCGAAATAATAAATACGCCAGAAGAATATATAGAAAAATTTAGCCAAAATCAACAAAATAATAATGATTATAGTAAATTATTAAAAAAAATGTATAAAAAAGCATTTTCTAAAAGAGGAAAAAATGCTCCTAAAGCAATTGCGTTATTTTCCGGTTGTGGCGGTTTTTCTCTTGGTTTTGCCGCAGAAGGATTTGATATTATAGGACATGTAGAAATTGAAAAATCTGCAAATAGGATATATGAATCTAACTTTAAGAATAGTATTTTATTAGGTGAAGATATTTGTAATATTTCGAATGATGATATAGAAAGTTGGAAAGAAGAATTTGGGAATATCGATGTAATAATAGGAGGTCCTCCTTGTCAAGGGTATAGTCTTGCTGGAAAACGTGATCCGGAGGATATGCGAAATCAATTGTACAAATATTATGTAAACATTGTTTCAATACTGAGGCCAAAGGTGTTTGTTTTTGAAAATGTAAGATTATTAACATCTATGAAAACAAGAGACGGATATTTGTTTATAGATTTAATTACAGATGCATTTGAAAAAGTAGGATACAAACTCATAAGAAAAGAAATCAATGCAGCAAATTATGGTGTGCCTCAGTCTAGAGAAAGAGTTGTTATTGTGGGGATTCATAAAAAAATTAACAAATCATTTGTATTCCCTCAAGAAGAATATGCAGAAGATAACCAAAGAACATTTAGAGATGCTACATTTGATTTACAAAATTTAGAATCTGGCGAAAAGTCTTCCGATCCACTACATTGGAGTGTATCACATCCAAAACATGTTATAAATTGGTTAAAAGATGTTCCAGAAGGATGTAGTGCACATGAAAATGAAGATTTATCTAAAAGACCTCCTAGTGGGTTTAATACTACTTATAAACGTATTAAATGGGATGAGCCTTGTTCTACAATATCTACTAATTTTAGCATGATATCTGGATCTAGGAATGTTCATCCAATATCAACTAGGGCCCTTACTATAAGAGAAGCTACACGCGTTCAGTCGTTCCCTGATGAATTTGTATTTTGTGGAAATTGGGGAGATATACGTAAATCTATTGGCAATGCTGTGCCACCTTTATTAGCAAAAGAAATTGCTAAAGAAGTTTATTTACAAATTTTTGCTAATTAACTGATTTAAAGTATCCGGCTTTTAAATTAAATTGTAATTGAGTAGGGTGTTGTCTTTGACCTCCACGTTGAAATTGAATGAAGCCAAATCTGGGAGCTTTATGTATGTTATTGTCATTTTTATATTTACCTTTGCGTATTATATATTCAGACAATGTAAAATTGGAGTAGTCACTTGAACATTCAACTATTTCGTCCATGGAAAATATTGCTAGTGGGCAATGTTCAAAATCTTCATATTTTGATGTTTGGTGTAGTAAATATTGTGGGACATATGGGTCATCTTTATATGCTTTCTGAAATAATATCATTGATATTTTGTTTTGATGAATATTAAAAATATTTGCCCAACATTCACGAGCGCTAGAAGATAGTTCTTCCCAATAATATCTATTAGGGTCTGATACTCTTTTTTCTATATTAGACTGGGGCATTAAGTCAAGTGGCCTAAAACCTGTATCACCACAAAACATAGACAATGCATATTTGGCTTCTTCTGGAATTTCAATGTCATTATCTTCTAATAAACGACAAAAGGCACTAGCTGTTGTATAATACATTTGGTCATTCGTAGGTGTTTTTTTGTTGCATGTTTTAACAGATATTCCTATTTCTAAAATATCATTGTTAGATTTTAGTTTTAAAAGAATATCTGATTTACATTTAGTTATTGGACAACCATTTGAATCTAATAAAATATCGCCATCATTAGATGTAGCTAAGCCACCAAGCCAATATGCCTTAACTCCATGTATTGTTATATTCATATCATTAGCAATATATTGAAGTAACACATAAGCAGGATTTCCAATACTAACATGGCTACAATTGTCAGTTGGTATAATTTCATCAAAAACAAGTGCGTTTATTTTTTTTGTTAAAATTTTTTCAAACTTGTGACCTTTATTTCTTCCTGAAATACCCGCCGCAATTTGTTTTTTATGCTTGTCGTTTAATGCTTTTTGTGCCATAGTAAAAAAATTCTATATTCTATAACATACTAATATTATAACATATATAATAAGCCCAGTAAATATAGCAAAAGAGCCACTTAAGTAGCTCTTTTTACGAAAAAATACGCCTGCCGCGATTCGAACGCGGGACCCTCTGCTTAGAAGAAGCTGGAAACCACATTCTCAGGTTTTTTCAGCTTTTTTTATAATTTATCAGAATTTGTTTCTATTGATTGCGCCACATGAATTTTAAGCCGATTTTATTCTCACAATTTATCATTACTAACCAGACTTTATCAGAAAATTTGCAACCCAAATGCAACTTCCTCCTTTATATCTGTCCACTCAACGCCACTTTTAAGGGGCGGGGAGGGGACAAAAACATAAATAGCCACCCTCATTCCGAGCCACAAAAAAATTCTGTAAATTTCAGGTAAATATTAAATTGTTAACTTTTGTAAACAATGTGCTTAAATATTTTTCTTACTCGATATAATTTTGTAAGAATAAGGGATTTTGTTATGGAAAGAAAAATAATAAGAAATAGAATCAAGTGTAAACATTGCGGTGATATAATAGAATCAACAAGTGTATATGATTTTAAATTCTGCTCTTGTGGTAAGGTCGCAATAGACGGAGGCAAATGTTACTTAAAACGAACCGGCAACCCAAAAGATTGGGAAGAATTAAGCGAGTTTGATTTAGCATAATTTACAGATATTTTGACATAAATCTAATGCACATTTTCCACCACAAGTTATTTTGCAAGATTCTTTAGTACAGGAATTGTAATATTTTTCTCTAAAATTTGAAAACACTTTAGAATTCCAGACTTCCTTTATTGTTGTATTCTTTAATGAAACAGCCCAATTTTTAGCTGTACAGTCAAAAGAACAAGGGTATGCATTTATTTCAGCGTCAATATACATTGAAAATCTAGCAGCTTCGCAAAAATCCAATGACTCCTTCGGAATATTTGAACAAGATTTTAATATTGCAGGCGTACAACATGTATCGAATCCTATTTGATAAGCAAATTTATTTTCATTAATAATATTTAAAAATTTTTGAAAATAAATATTATTTAAATTTAATATTTTATTTTCACTACCAAAACCTGCTGATTTATACAAAATAAATATTATTGCGTTAATTCCTTTTGGGAAAAGATTATTTTCTAATCTTATTATTGCTTCTTCAATGGTTTCTTTAGATAAAACAAAATGAATATTTGTAATACATTTTGAATCAACTAATCTTTCAATTGCTTCAATAGTTTCTTTATTTGTTTCATTATTATTAGAATCTAATCTTGAATAGAATGAAATAGCACAAGCTCCACAGTATGTTTTCATCAGAGAAATTTCTCTATCAGTCATATACATTCCACTAGTTGTTAGGTTCGGAACTATATTATATTTTCTTGTTAATTCTAAAATTTCTGCAAAATTTTCATGTTTATTTGGGTCTCCTGCTCCACCCAATGCAATTTGAAATGTTTTATTTTTAGATTGGACTAAAATCTTTTCATAATCTTCAACACTCATATTTGGAGTATTTTTTAATTTTGCTTTTTGGTAACAATCTATTCCTGCTTTTTTACATATATCTAACTTTGCAATATGACATTGTCCCATAATGCCAATGTCTAATAGTTCCGGATATGACCTCTGTAGAGGATTTTCTCCTTTTTTGTTTAAAATGTCACTCCTTATTAAAAAACCATTATTTGGATTAAAATATTCAATAAAATTATATTTTTTATCTTTGTATATTATCATATTACCAAATACAATTTTTCCCATTTACATAAAAATCTTTTTCTTCTATTTCAAAAGAATCCATTGTAAAAAAGCTCGTTAATGTATCATCATCACTACTTGTATGCCCTCTTAATGAATAATATCCTTTTTGAGTCAAATCTTTCCATTTATTTGCAGTCTTTGTTCCAAAATCCCTTGATATATCTTCAAGGTTTAATGTTTCTTCGTCAGGTCTATTAAAAATATTACTGCATAATTCCCAACCAATTTCTTCAAAAGGAGTACCTCTTTTAAAACCTAATTTATCAAAAAGAAATTGTATTGTTATTTCTTTTTTAGAAATTATTATAAAGTTCGTTGAAGAACTATTCGTCACAAACCCATTTCTAATCTTCATAGTCAACCACCATAATATTAAAATCGCCACCAAAAAATTCAGAGAAAAATTCAATAAATCTATTATCATAAAATAAATTTAAAGCATTCCAGTCTGAACACATTGTAATATTTTTATAATATGAATATTTATTATTAAAGTTAGCAATTTCTTCTGAAGTAAGATTATGCTTAATTTCTAAATATTTTTTAAAAGAACCAAACTCATCTTTATAATATTTTTCATAATCTTTCTGTAGGTTAATTGCATTTTTACAAAAGAAATCATATACTTTCTTAAAAGTATTGTACATATAACTATTTCTTTTAAATCCTAATTTATATAAAAACATAAATTTTGATGTTACAAGAGGAAATTTGTTAAAGTAAAAATTATCTTCGATTTTAGTTGAAAATTTTTTCATGAATTATCTACCGTTATTTCTTTCAAAAGTTGTTTTGCGTTGTCAATAAGCATTTTGCATTGACATTCATTAATAATACTTATAATAACATTCTTGTAAAGCATATTTTTAAGTGATTTTAATTTGTTACTTCCATTTTGGCTCAAATAAATTATTGCTATATATTTTAATAACGCATATTTTCTTTCATTCTCAATTCTATTTAAGTCTTTAATCAATTTATTACAATACTCATAGTTTTCTGAGTATAAAGATGTCTTTTGTTGTAATAAAGAGAAATCATTTATTTTTAACAAAATTTTATTCAGTATTTCTATAGAATATGTCGATTTACTAACATCACAATCAATTAAGTAATTTGCCAAGAATAACAGGGCATATTTATCGCTATCATTTATGACTTTTTGCATAAACTCAAATTCACAATCTAAAAGTTGTTCGTTGTTTTCGAATATCATGTTTAATCCAAAATTATCAAAAATAACATATTTTTCTTCATTTAAACCAAATCTTCTAGAATAACCTTCACCATGAAAAACAGTATTTAGTAATGATAATACTCTTTTGCAGTTATTAATATCTTTCACTTCTCTAAAATAATTATATGAATATTTTATAATACCTTCTAGTGGAGATGCTTTGTTTACAATAAAATCTTGTATAAGGTTAAACAATAATTTAAATTCAGAATCATTGTTGTCTAAGCAATTTTTTATTATGAATTTTGAAATACAATAGTCTCGGAGTTCATCAAATACAAAATAGAAAACTTCTTCTTCTGTTTCTGGCAATGTTCCTTCATATTTTCTTATTGTTCTACTAATTAGTAAATTTTCATCAGCAAATTTTTTGAATGTTATGAATTCTTCATCACTAATACCTAAATCGTTAATGGAAATTTCATCAAATTTTCCTTTTTCAAGCATTTTTTCTATTAGTTTATTTATAAACAATTCCGGTTTATTAACATTATTTTTTAAAGATTCAATGTACTTTGCATATATTTTGAATTTATTTAAAGATATTATTTTTGTGTCAAAACCACTATATACCTCAAAGAATATTCTCATTAGTAAAAGGGAATGAATTAAGTAGGAAAACACATCTTTGCCAATTTCACCATTAAAGCAAAATTCCTTACGATAGTTATCAAAAAGTCGTGATTTAATTCTTTTAGAATAACGAATTTGGTTTATTTCATATGTAAATATATATTCATCTTGATTTTTAAATAATTTATTATATCTATCTTCAAAATATTCAGAACGACAAGACATAAGTAATTTAACATTACTATATTTTTTTATAAAATCAATGAAATCATTCATTGTCGTATAAAAAACATCAGTATCATTTTCATTAATTGCGTCTATTACAATATATAAATTTTTCCCTTTCAAATTTAATATTATATTTAAAATTTCTAAAATATTAAAAGGAAGCTTTGTTTTTAAAAATTCACTAACTTGTAATTGATTAATAACATATTCTTTTACATTCTTATTAATATCTCTTGAATTTATAAATATACAAGGATTATTAGTTCTTATAATATGTTGTACCGTATTACATAATATGTTAGTTTTTCCATTGCCAGCAGTCCCTTTGATTAGTATACAATTAGTTTGCATAGCTTTTATAAAGTTAGTAATTAATTCAAAAAAGGTACTATATGTATAACCAGCATTGTAATATCTCTCATAGGTTTTATCATCTTTATCCCTAAAAACATCTTTATTAAATCTTCTATCTTTGATTATGCAAAAACTAGAATATATTGTCGCTACAATTTCCTTTAAGCTTAAAAAAGCTGCACAAAAGGGATTTATATAAAATTTAATATTTTTATCTTTTATATTTTCTTTAAAAATATCACCATCAGAATTATCAAACAAAGAATTATAGATTGAAATGAGTTTTTGTTTCCATTTGCTCCCATATATAAAATATCTTAATACTTCTTTCGTGTTATCTAATTCTATGTATATTTTTTCTAAGTATTTTTTATTATTTTTAAAGAATTCAATTTGTTTTTGCGCAAGTATATTTTGTTTTTTCTCAAATGAAAAAAGCGTATGTATTATTAAAAATGTTATTAGTAAAAATACTATAAAACCATAACAATTTGAACAATAGGCAAACAAATCTAATAACTTGTTAATAATAATTGATGAAATATTACAAAAACTTTCTATGTTCATGTGCAGATTTTACCATGAATAAGAGGTATCTGCTAATAAAGTAATATTAAATAACAAAACTTTGCAAATTCACATATCATAAAATTTTATGTATAATGATTATATGAATGAATATGCAAGACAAATTTCATTATTTGAGGATTATAATATAGACAAGCCTACTGTAAAATTTATAGACTTATTTGCAGGCTTAGGCGGTATTAGGCTGGGCTTTGAACAAGCCTTTAATGAAATGGGATATAATACGGAATGTGTTTTAACTTCTGAGATAAAACCTCATGCGATTCAAGCATTGGAAGCTAATTTTGAACATAAAAATCTTGTTGGGGACATATGCAAAGTAGACGCAAAATCAATAGAGGACTTTGATTTTTTATTAGCAGGTTTTCCATGCCAAGCATTTAGTGCCGCAGGTAAAGGATTAGGATTTTTAGATACAAGAGGAACTTTATTTTTTGAAGTTGAGAGAATTTTAAAAGAAAAGCGTCCGTATGGTTTTATTTTAGAAAATGTTGAAGGTTTGGTTTTACATGATAGGGCAAGTAATAAGGATTCTATTGGTAGAACATTACAGACAATATTAATGTCTCTTGAAAATCTTGGTTACAATGTTTCTTGGCGTCTCATAGAATGCCAAATTTTTGGTATTCCCCAACTAAGAAAAAGGGTTTTTATAACCGGAACATTGAAATCAAAGGTTAATATTGATAATTTCAAAATTAAGCATTCAAAACTTGCGGATATTTTAGAGTCTAATAAACCATTAGTAAAGAGCCATTTTACTGATTGTTTGTTAAAACACTATAAACCCCAAGAATTATATGGAAAAGCTATTAAAGATAAGCGCGGGGGCGCAAATAATATTCATAGTTGGGATATAGAATTAAAAGGTAGCATAAATAAACAACAAATCTCTTTAATGGAAAAATTATTTAAAGAGCGTAGAAAGAAACATTGGGCAGAGGAAATTGGCATAAAATGGATGGACGGTATGCCATTAACTTTAAATCAAATTAGTACATTTGCTACAATGCCAAATTTAAAGAGTTTATTAGATGATTTGGTTGAAAAAAATTATTTAGTAAAAGAATACCCTAAGGATATTGTTAAGGTTTTATTACCAAATGGCAAATATAAAGAAGAAAGACAGCAAGATAGCACAAAAGAGAAGGGATATAATATTGTTTCAGGGAAATTAAGTTATGAATTTACAAAAATATTAGACCCTAATGACATTGCTCCTACATTAGTTGCTACAGATGTATCACATCTAGGTATTGTTGACGGTGAAGGTATAAGACGCTTAACAATAAGGGAAGGGTTAAGGATGTTTGGTTATCCTGAATCATACAGTTTAGACTTTTTTGATAATACTAGTACAAATAAAGCCAAAGCATTTGATTTATTAGGAAATACCGTTGTTGTACCTGCAATTAAAAATATTGCTTTAAGATTAGCTGGCACATATAAAAATGATAATATTGTTGATAAAGAACTTTTATGTGCGAGTTAGTATATTATTTTTCAATTCAAATACTTTATTGAAATATTCGAAATAATGTTCTCTTAATACATTAAGCCAATCATTTGCATATTGACGGTTTTTATATTCAGCTAATGTGGCATATATTGCAGTCAAGAATTCGTCCTTATCATTAAATGAACCCCTTCTGCCATATTTAAAATCAGTATTAGGACGAATATTATATATCATACCTCTTTTTACTTGAGTTTTTAAAGCAAATCTTTCAGAAGTTCCTGCGATTTCCCAAATTTTATGTTTCCATATTTTTTGAATAGAGATATTCCCTTCTTCTGACATTTCATAACCAAAAATCAAATAATCAGCGTCAAGTCTATAAGGTTTTTCTTTAACTGAATCACAATATGATTCAAAATTTGCAATATCAAAAGCAGGTGTTCTAGAGTAATGGAAAGCTTTTACCTCTAACATATTATGAACATTATCTTCGCCTAAATAAAAATCCGGGAACTCTTGAGTATTATTAGGCTCTCTTTGATAAAAATTATTTTCTACTAGGTATTGTTTTAGCCAAGCTTGTAATGTTATACCAACGGTGTCCGTAGTATTAATTTTTACAGTAACACCATTCAAAGTAAATGTTATAGAACCTGTTTTCCCAATAATACCTGATTGCAGTAAATTCTCATATAAAGTTTGTGCAGATATAATATCACTCATAATAGGAGATTATTATAAACAAATTAATTATTCAAGATATTTATGGGCATGTTGCAAACTTATGCAAATCTTTTAGACTGTTTGTTTTTTACTAAATTTCTTTCTCGATAAAATTGATTTTATGCAATTTTAAAGGAGGAAGAATGGTAGAAGTTAAGAATGAGACACAGGAAGAAACAATGCGAGAGGTGGGACACCTTTTATTAGAGGTTAAGTGTTTGGCAAGGTTAGGAGCATTAGCTTCAGATTCTTGTATATGTGATGATGAATTACAAATGCAGGATAACTTAGAATATTATTTTGCATTGCGTCAAGTCGCACATCTTATTCGCGAAATTGAACATTTATTATTTGACTAATTAATAATATACGACTGCTTTGTTTTTTCTTCATATAAAAAGATTTTATCAAAATTTGAATTGAATTTATGATTAAATATATTTTCACTAAAAGAATAATAATTTCCACATTTTGAATCAGGGACATATATTAATAAAAAGCACTTGTTACAATTTGTTCTATATTTATCTATTTTACGATTCTTTTTATCAATGCATTTTTGTAATTCTTTTATTGGGTCTATTGTAGCCATTCCGGCATTATTTACCCTGCAGTCATATTTATTACTCCACGGACATATAAACGGGTCTATTGAAATTTTAAAATAATCATCTTCTATTTGAATCCATTCTTGAACAAGTTTACCACTTTTTAAGTTATCAACATTTTTAGTAATAATATTTTCTAATTCTTTATTTACGGCGTCTTTTTTAGGAATTTTTGAAAAGCCAGGATTATAAGCATAATCAATATGGTCATTCCAATTTGGACTAAATTTACGGGGGTCATATTTATCTATAAGTATTGAAATATTTATTCCATAATTTTCAGAAGCATACCTGCGCAAATTATTGCCATATCTTATAAGAGCTTGTGAATATTGTGTATTTTTATTTTTTGCAATAAATTGGGTGTGTTCTAACGCATATTTTGTTTCATCTTTTTTAATCAACAAAAAGTCAGGCGATTCAGATTCTTTAATTTCAGCAATATTATTTTTTAGTAAAAAAGATTTGCCAACTTGAGTATTAAAAAAACATGTTATTTGTTCTTTTTCTTCCTGCTTTTTAATATCATCTTTTTTCATAATAATCATATTATCATAACAATATATACCATTATAGAATCTATAATATAGCTAGTTATAAGTAAATAAATGTAAGCAAGTTATTTTTTAAACGTAAAAATAAAGCGTTAAAATTTTCTAAAGTTCTTCAAATAGATTAGAAGGCTTGATATTTAAAGCACGCGCAATTTTAAACACATTTTCAACAGTTGTATTTCTTTCACCGCGCTCAATCATTCCAATAAAATTAGGAGACATATCAAGAATTTCTGCAAGTTCAAGTTGAGTTAGGCTATGGTCTAACCTCAAAGCCTTCAAACGCTTGCCAAACTTTTGTAAATCCTTTTTACTCATTCTTACATTTTCGTGTTAATATACACATATATAAATAAACTGACCGTGTGTTTTATTCTCAAAATGGTTAGTGTGTAAGGATAACAAGATTAAAACTAGGAGAAGTTTACAAATGAAAAAGATTTTAATTTTATTCACAGTAATTATGTGTTTTGCAAGCGTACCAATGGCAGAAGCTAAAAAGCCCATGCCGGAAGATGTACCACAAATAGGATTCAACATATTACAGGCTAATAATGTACAAAAAAGAATGGTATTTAAAAGCACGACACAAATTAGAAATCCAAGAGCAGAACTTGATTATAAACCTAAAAATACAGGACTTGATGTAACAGGCAGAATTATTTGGGTACATGGCGATGTATTTAGTTTGGTTGATGATGAAAACGAATTAGCCGGACTTTTAAGTTATGCCGTAGCTGTTGGTGAAAATTCATACAAAGGAATTTTTCAAGGATTTTTCTCTAACTTTACATATTCATTAAATCCAAGACCAAAAGAAAATAAGTTTGATATAAAAGCTGTAGATTATATGGTGAAAGCAGGATATAACCCCATAGCACTTATAACAATTTATAATAAAACGCTTGCACAAACTCGTTATGAGTGGTGCCACTTCTACCCGCTTGCAACAAAAAGAATGGTAAATATTTATGAGTACATTTATAAAAAATATCCTCAATACCTTACAAATAATGCTTATGAGAATAATATTTATTATAAAAATTTCTTATCAACCACAGGAAAAGAAATGAAGAAAATTGAAAAGAAACTAAACAAATAAGGAGTCGGTATGAAAAGATTATTGATTCTAAGTTTTGTTTTGTTTGCTATATCGGGCAAGAGTTTTGCTTACTATTCTTATGAGCAGATTAAATATGAGCAAAGCATAGGAAGTCATGAAACACTTGACAGGGTAATGGAAAATCCTAAACAAGCTGAAAAGATGTATTATCAGCACTTGAATGAAAAGAATAATTACAATAGGGATTCATATAATTATTCAAAACCAACATATACAGAAGAAAAGCCATTGTACAAGTTTGGAAATTCTTCTGAATTGTAATAACAAAAATTTAATATAAGGAATAATATGATTAAACTTCTGATAGGTATAATATTTTTAATAGTAGCAATGGTATTTAGACTTATTGTTGCAGGAATAGGAGCAGTTAGTACTGTTACAAATAAACGAGGTACATTTATAAATTTTGGCACTCAGTATTTAAAACAGACAAATGTATGCTATAGGGCGATTGTGCCTTACATGTCGCAACTTGTTGATGATATTCTTATTTATTCAAAAGGAAGAAATTATTCTATTGCTGATGAAACAGAATTTATTGAAACAGTTTTATATAGATGTGTTTGTGCTTTATGTCCTGAAGAAGCTACAATGGTACATAGGCCACAACCTATGCCACATATTGAAAGAGAAGCTGTAATATATAGTTTTCAATTTTTATCAAAATATAATATAAAAAATTAAGAGGTTATATGAAAAAATGTTTAATAATTTTATTTGCTCTTATTTTTGGCACAGGGTGTGCCTTTGCAAAAGACTTAACTATGCACAACACATTGCAAATAAATACGGATTCAGAATTATTATTGAGTCATGAATATTACAAAGGTATTAAGATTAAAAGCATAAAAATTAAGCAGATAGAAATAAATCATGATTCATATATAACAAATGGGGAAGTATTAGAAGGCGACCCGAATTCTTTTAGTATTGTGGTTGAAATTACAGATATGAAAGGTAATACAACAGAGCTATTTGGACACCGCAGCTTGTCGCACGGTGATTATACATACTTTGTAACACCTGAAGAAAAAGAATAATATTAACGAGACGCTGTGAACCAAAGAATCAGCTAGTTATACGCTTATATTTATAAGCGGTTAAATTTTTATGAGGGTTATTTATCCTTCTACGCTTTCAAAACCACTTCATATTTTATACGGCGTCCCCTTTAAACTTGTTGATTCAGTTAGATATATACTAAGAGACCGATTTATTTTGTGGCATTTATTAAAAAATTTTTGCTTGTTATTAATAAGTTGCAGGTATGATAAGTAAATAACTTTTTTATTTTAAACTAACCATACTAACCAAAGTAACCGGTTAGTATGGTTAATAAGGTTAATTTGTTTTGCAAAAGTTTACTTTAAAATTCACGCATATCAAAGACCTCATCTTCTTCACAGGTGCGAATTGTGTAGAATATCTCACAGTTTTTTTTATATTGTTCTAAATAAAAATCTTCAAATACTTTATAAAACTCTTTTTCAGTTTCTTCAATTTTAAAATTTAATTTATCCTCGGCATAATTATTTTTTGCTTGTTGTTTTTTATATTTTTCAATTCTTCTTAATAATCTAGAAAGCCTTTGATTCATGGATTTTTTAGTATAAGCCCATTCTTTATAATGACATCCCTTTGCGTGTTCTTGTGGATTCGGATCATCTTCAATACAATCAGCAGTATGGCAGTATTTTTTCTTATGAGAAAAATATAGTTTTTGTTTCTTTCCCATTAAAGTTTCAATTTCATAATAATCAGGTTTTCCGCAAACTATACATTGCTTATAAGGTTTTTCATATTTACTTTTTACAAAATCATCAAACTCAAAATATTTTAAATCTGCTATATGTACTAAAAGCCACTCTAAAGCATTTATTTTAGGGCTTATTATTAGTTTATATGATAGGCAGAATGGGGAAGGTTGCGGGGTCAAAATATCTTTCAATCTGCATGCCAAAATATCAAGAGTGATTTTTAAATGCTCTTTTTTAAGTCTTAAATACGGGTAAATATATGTTTTATAATATGCATCTTTAGTTATATTTAATTCCTTTAATAGTGAATCCGGCACGCTTTCTCCGTACCATTCATCCCAAACCCTTTCATATTCTTCCTTATACCATTTACAAAACCTTTTCCCTAAAATTTCATATTTCATTTTCACTTGCCTCAATTATGAATTAAATAAGTTCATAATACCCTTTATTCTTATAAGTGTCAAGCAAATAATACTTACTTCACAAATGTATTAGTTAAGTCCCTTATGGGAAGAAAGGAGTCATTATGACTTATCAAAATTCAAAGGAGTATTGCGAAACCCAATACACAAAAGCAGTAGCAGTGAAAAAAAAGGAGGAAAAAGTGGAAGCAAAAGCAAAGAAGCAAATGGAAAATTTTTTTGAGTCACATGTGAAATACTTGTACTCAATGCAAAATTTGGTCAAGGCAATGAAGAAAAATCCTTTTGCATTTAAGGCTTGTTCGGATGTAGAAATACATTGCCCTCGTTGTGGACTAAAAAGTATTGTCTCAAATCTGTCAACTCTTGATGAATTTAAGTGTACAAATACTGAATGTGGATTTGAATTAAGCGTTGAAAAAATTATGGAAGAAGCTATCGAAACAAAGAAAGGAATTGAAAATCATGTATAAAAATTTAAACGAATACACAGAAAAAACTTATAACAAAAGTATTGCTATGAACACAAAGCAACAAAACTGTCCGGTATGCGGGCATAAAACTTTTAATTTGTATGGTGATGATTTAAAACAAGGAAAATGTTTTCACCCGAGTTGTGGATTGCATTTAAACCTTAATAAAATTAACTATGGTACAAATTACCTAAATGTAATTTTAGGCAGATTCTTTGAAGCAAGTCATGATTACTTTTTTTCATTTACTAATCAGGAGAAATTTCATCAACCTTATATCTATGCGAAAGATACAAGAAAAATTCCTTATGAAGTTTTAAAAATTTCTGATGTCGGAATGGTACCGCCTGATTACAATGTAGAAAAAGAAAACGAAGATTTAATCACAGAAATAAAAGAAAAAATTGACAAAGAAACAGACATCGAGCAAAAAGAAAAATACGAAAAAGGGCTAAATGCTTTATCTACTTATATGAGTGATTTTCAAAGGAACCTAGACAATAGTCATGACTGGTTTTTGTCATTCTACCGTGATGAAAATAACTCATTCACACAAATAAAAGCACGCAAACCATATTCAAGAGATTTTAAAATTTTGATTAAAATTCAGGATAAGACAGGAGTCTTTAATAAAAACATCTTTAAGGATATGAAAAAAGACGCCATCCCTAAAAAGCTGCAGAATAAATTTTGCATTTTAGAAGGTGAATTCGACCAGCTTACATTTTCAACCTGGTGTTATGAAAATGGCTTATTTTTTGACTCTTGCGCTTTGGGTGGTGCAACCGGTGATATTGATACAGCACTTACTCTTGCAAAAGGTAATGCTTTAATTATTCATGATAACGATGAAGCCGGCAGAAAGGTGTTAGAAAAAGCGAAAGAAAAAGGAACTGTCTATGGTATAACAACACCTGGCAGTATCAAAGATATGGACGCCTTTATAAACTCTATCAAAGAAAAAAACAAGCGGACAGATGAAGTTTTAAACATATTAAAAAATGCAAAACCTTATCGTAGGGAATTAAGAGGTATTAAAACGGAAGTTATAAACCTTATGAAAAATAGTAATATTGTTAATTTGGATAAGTGCCAGCTTGTTGCCCTAACAATAATAAAAGAGTTGTTGTTGCGTGGTAAATTTTTTAAGGATAAAAACTTTTCATATATTTTTATTGATGACGATAAAAGTATAATACCTATATTGGCTTCTAATGAACGCTTTAAAAGGTTGCTAAATCGAATGGGCGTCAATGCTGCAAAGGATTATTACAACTATGTTGTAAACGAATTATCCACATATGCTTTTGATAACGGCGCCCGAATTGAAACACATAATTTTTGCCACTATGACAGGAAAAATAACATTTTATACATTTCTAATAATGATATTGTGGTTTATAAAATCACACCTGACAATATTGAAGAATTAGAAAATGGCGATGAAGGTATTATGTTTAATTATAAAGATGACTATGAGCCATTTGAATTCGTTAAAATAGATAATACTAGGGACTATTTTAAAGAATACATTGCAGATTCATTAGTAGTTGATATAGATGCCGGAAACTTAACGTCGCAAGAGTATAAGACTCTTTTGTTTATATGGTTTTTGGGTACATTCTTCCATTCAATAATGCCTTCAAAAGTTTTACTCGCTACTATTGGTGAAAAGGGTAGTCGCAAAACATCTGTTCTACGGCGTTTGGGAATTCTGTTATTTGGCTCACAATATGACGTTAATTCACTACCTGGTAAGCCGGAAGATTTTGATACACTGGTTACGAATAACCATTTGGTTGTATTTGATAATGTTGATTCGGGTAAATCTTGGCTTAATGATAAACTTGCATTAGTTGCAACAGGGCAGACTGTAGAAAAAAGAAGGCTTTATACAGATAACGAAAGTGTAAAATTTGTAACTAAAACTTTTTTGGGATTAACATCAAGAACACTACAATTTACGCGTGATGATGTTGCTGATAGGCTTATTTGTATTCCGCTTTTGAGAATGGGTGATGGTGAATATGGACCTGAACAAGATTTTATAGATGGAGTAGTGGATAATCGCAATGAAATCATGTCATATATAATGCTTGAACTTCAAAAAATCCTGAAAGCTATTGCAACAACCAAGGGTAAAAAGTATAAAACAAGATTCAGGATAGCTGATTTTGCTGTATTTGGATTGAGAATATACGATTCAATAGGTAAGAAAGAAGAATTTGAAAGCATTTTAGACAAAGTAATTGAATCACAAAAAGCCTTTGCTGTTGAAGAAGATAGTCTTGTATATGTGCTCAAAATCTTTGCAAAAAATCAAATTCAACCGCATAAAATGTCCGGATTTGAATTGCATAAAAACCTTCTGCAAATTGCAAACGAGGATAATTTTGATATCCCTGAATTTAGGACAAAATACAAAAGTGTAAAATCGCTTACGCGTAGAATTGCTAATATTAAAAGCAATATTACAAGTGATGTAAAGATAACAGTTTACAAGGAACGTGAAAACAAAAAATCTTATAAAATCGAGCTTATGGACAAAGATTTTGAATTACCGCCAACCAATGACAGCATTTTTGCTAATGGTATGGAAAAAGCTAAAAATATGACAAAAACTTCTCTTGATGATAAAGGGGGTAAAGATGAATAATACTCTCTTAAATGTTCAAGAAGCGGCTAGTTATTTGCATATTGCAACAAGTACGCTTTACAGGTGGGTACATCAAAAGAAGATTAAACACGCCAAAATCGGCTCAAGAGTTTTATTTTCTCAAGATATTCTCAAAGAATTTATAAATAATAACACAGTAAACACAGAATAATATCTTATTACCAGAAGTACTGCCGGCACTATGCCGGCACGGTGCTCGCGGGGCCGGGGTTATTTTAAAAATTCAAGTTAGCAAAAGTATGCAATAGGGCTTACAAAAGCCCGATAACACGTTAAATTAATAATAGGTGATAAATTATGCCAGCAGTAAGAAAAAACAAACAAAAGAATAAATGGGAATTCGATTACAAAGACTTAACAGGAAAGCGCAAGACCAAAGGCGGTTTTGCAACTAAAGTTGAAGCAGAAAAAGCCCAGGCAAAGATGATAGATGAACTTAACAAAGGTTTATTTGTCGCAAATGATAAACTTACTTTTAGAGAAGCTGCTGAATTATATCTTGATAATTATGCAAAAATTTATTGTAAAAAATCAACTTGGGTTGGTTATGAAGGTTATCTAAAACACCATATCTACGAATACTTGGGTGATTTAAAATTAATCGAAATTAGACCTTTGCACATTCAAAACTTTATTAAAGATATGACAAAAATAGGTCTTGCTAATTCAACCATAAATCACTTTAAAAAGACTATTGGCGCAGTTTTTAATTATATGATAGATTCAGGTGTTATTTATCAAAACCCTGTCAACCGAATTAAATGCTTAAAGGTTAAGAATAATACCTTAATGCGACCTTTGACAATCAAAGAAACCAATAAACTATTGACTGTTACTAAAAAACATTATCCTGATTTTTATCCTCTGCTTTATATCGCAGTAAATACAGGATTAAGAGAGGGTGAATTGTTTGCTCTCACTTGGGATTGTATAAACTTTGTTGAAAATTATATTACAGTGAATAAAAGTTATACTCATGGCATCTTGGGTTCAACAAAAACAGGTAAAGATAGAAAAGTTAAAATATCTTTTACTGTAACAAAGTTTTTAAAAGAATGGAAAATGGCCTGCCCTAAAAGCGACTTGAATCTTGTTTTCCCTAACGCAAACGGAAATTATATGGATTCACAAAATATGATGAAAAGAAGATTTAAACCGGCTCTTGCTCTTGCGGGTATTGATAGTATAAGATTTCATGATTTAAGACATACATATGCGAGCACACTTATTATTCAACAAGTGCCTATTCCTTATATTTCAAAGCAATTAGGCCATTCAACAAATAAAGTTACTCTTGATACATACATTCACTTAATGCCGGAATCAGCTCA
>CAKVIN010000004.1 GCA_934754425.1 uncultured Candidatus Melainabacteria bacterium
ATGCCTTTATATCCCATATATCCTTTTGTAATTTCAGCATCAGTATTACAAACCCCTGCTAATAATACTTTTATAAGTGCTTCGCCTTTTTGTGGAATTGGTTTTGAATAATTTTTATCTAATTTTAATTCGTTATCAAAAATAATAGCTTTCATTTTATTCTCCATATTTATATTATTTAAGTTAACATAAAATTAAAGGTTGGAAAAGGTTCATTTAAAGTTACAAGAACGTAGTATTTACACGAAATCTTGACTTGATTTTATATTTAAAGTATCGTTGAAAGTGTGCATTGGCACATTTAAACGGAGTAGACTATTAGGGAAGAGAATATGGATTTCACAACACTAACTATCAAAGTATTAAAAATGCTTTCAATAGCCGGAAGTTACGGCGTTGGTATTATTTTATTAACAATCATTGTAAGAGCAGCAATGTGGCCTCTTGGTTTATCACAACAACGCTCTATGAGAACAATGCAAATGTTGCAACCAAAAATGAAAGCAATTCAAGAACGCTATAAAAATAACCCTCAGGTTATGCAGCAAAAAATGATGGAATTTTATAAGGAACACAAATTTAATCCTATGGCAGGATGTTTTCCTTTATTAATTCAAATGCCTATTTTTATTTTGTTATATTCAACTTTGATGAGTCCTCAATTTATACAAATGGCAGGACATTCACAATTTTTGTTTATTAACAGATTAGATGCAACTTTAAAAACATCAGCAGGTGTTTCACATGATGGTGTATTAGGAATTTCAAAATATGATACTTATTTAGCAGGTAAAAATGCAAAAGTTTATTATAATGATTCCGAAAATGCAGTAACTGTAAAACTTAAGAAAACAAACAAAGTTATTGAAACACAAGGTGATGTTAATCCTGGACAACCGGTTGATTTCAAAATGGCATTGGATAATTTAGATTTGAATTTTGAAAACTTAGTTAAAGTTTCTAAGGCAGAAATTGATGTAACTGATGCACAAACAAAAGAAACAGAAACAATGACTTTTGAACAGAAAAATAATGTTTTAGCTTGTACAATGCCTACAAAAGAAGTTAAAACAGCATTCCATTTTGATGTACTTCTTTTAATTGCATTATTTGCAGTAACTATGATATTTTCACAAAGAGCAATGATGGCAATGAATAAAAATGTTCAACAAGATTCGGCTCAACAACAAATGCAAAAATCAATGAATACATTTATGCCGATTATGTTAACATTTACTTTTGTAATCATTCCAATCCCTGCCGGTGTATTACTTTACTTGATTTCAAGCAATGTATTCCAAGTTATTCAAACTATAGTTATTAATAAACAGTTAGAAGCTGAAGATGCAAAAAAAGCATCAAAAGTTGATGATATTGATTTGGCAAATGCAAAACAAATAAAAGAAAAATAAAATCTTTAAAAATACTAAAAAAGAGGAGAATATAAAATAAATTCTCCTCTTTTTTGTTTATAATTTCTAACTTCAATTTTAACTAATTATTGCCACAAAATCTTTTCATTAATTCTTCTACAATAATCCAATCTTCCGGTTCATCAATTTCATACCCTGTATAACTTGGTAGTTCATAAGCAGCGATATTACCGGATAATCTACATTTATTACGCAAAACATTTTCTACAGAATTAATATAACATGCACCATTTTCTGCAATCAGACCTTCAAATTCTTGTCTTCTTGGACGATTTCGATAATCATAATTAACAGGAATTACAAAATTATTTTGATTGTGTGAAATTTGATGTGGCAAAAATTTCCAATGAAATTGTTTTTCACGAACTCCGCTAAACATAGAATCCGCTTCTCCATTCATAAAAGCCTGATACATTCCATCAATATGTTTTGAATTTAATAATGGTGATGTCGCTTGTACGAGAAAAAATAAATCTTTTGATTTCAATTCTGATTTTTGAATATATTCTATCATTACACTTTCTGTTGAAGATGTATCTTTGGCATTAATCGGCTCTCTGTCGTAAATTTCAACTTTTGGTAACCCAAAATTTTTAACAACATTTTTAATTTCTTCAGAATCCGTAGCAACAATAACTTTATCTATACATTTTGAATCGTTTGCCGCTTTTGTTGTCCAATAAACTAACGGTTTTCTATTAAGTTCTTTTATGTTTTTTAGTGGGATAGATTTGCTGCCGCCTCTTACCGGTATAAACGCAATATTCAAGAGTTTTTCTCCTTAACATTTTCTTTTATTTTTATTAAATCATATAATACCTGATTATATGGAGTTGGAATATGATATTTTTCACCAAGTTTAATGATTTTTCCGGCAAAAATGTCTACTTCTGTTTTTCGTCCGGCAAGAATATCTTGAAGCATAGAAGTTTTACCTTCATCACACATTTTAGATAAAGCGTTTAATGCGTCCGTTTCTAAATTTTCAATCCCCAAAACATTTTCTTTTTGAGCAATTTGTTTGACTTCGTTAATAATTTTTTTTGCAAAAGAAATAAATTGCAAACTATTTTTCATTTCACCAAAAGTTAAATTTAAGATGGCAGAAGTTTGATTAGAAAATACATTCATTGTAAATTTTAGCCACAATGAATAGTCCATATTTTTCGGAATTTGGTAATTTATGCCAAGTTTATCAAAAAAATTGATAACTTCGTTATCTTTTTCCAAAACAATTTCACCGACTCCATCTTGTGTAACAGAATTTCCAACTCTTACAGCACTATGCCCGATAAAATAAGATTTTAAAACTTTTGCATCAGGATACGCATTTTTGATTTCTTTTTCTGATGAAATTCCATTAAGTAGAGAAATAATTTTTGTATTTGGTGTAACAAAATTTCTGATATTCTGGATTGCAGAATCTAAACCTTGAGCTTTTGTTGAAATAATGATTAAATCAGCCTTAAATTCATCTGAAGGTAGAATATAACTAAAATCTTGTTTTATTCCGTTAAAAACCGGCTTATTAATGCAATATTTTTCCAATCTCTCTTTATCTACCAGAATTTTAAGATTGCATTTATCTTTAAATTTCATGGCATACGTTAAACCAACTGCACCAAGCCCACATATAATTACATTTTCCATATGTGTATTTTACACTATTTTAGACAATAAAAAAAGTGGTTTTAATAATTTTATGTTAATATAAAACTATTATGGAAGAAATTATTGCTCTAAGAAATTATGCACATTTAGGTGATGCAGTTTGGGAAATTTTTGTTCGAGAATATGTGATTTATAAAACATCAAATTCAAAACTTCTTCACAAAATGACAACAGATAGAGTAAATGCTACATTTCAAGCGGAAATGCTACATTTTATAGATGAAGATTTAACAGAAGAAGAAAAAGAAGTCGCAAGACGAGCAAGAAATCTTCCAATACCTGTTGGCAGACGCTCTATACAACACGTTTATCGCCAATCTACAGCGTTTGAAGTCTTAATAGGATATTGGTATCTACATGACAAAGAGCGTTTAAATTTATTTTATGAAAAATTTAAAACAACAGAATTTTTTAATTAAATTCCTAAATCATTATTTATTTTTTGGGAATACTCGTTTAAAATATCGTTATTCGGATACTGTTTTAAAAGATTTTCTATTTCTTGTTTTGCTAATGCAAGATAACCCGTGTCATAAAGAATAGTTATTTTTAACAAATTCGCTTCTAATAAATTATTAGGCAATTCTTCTAAAGCTTTTTTATAATTTTTTTGAGCATAATATAAATTTGCTAATGCAAAATGATATCTCGAATTATTCGGATTTAATGAAATTGCAAGATTATAGTATTTTCGAGCGTAGTCAATTTCACCTTCTTTAAAATAAACATTTGCAAGATTATAATAAAACTTATCATTTTTAGGCTCTAATTTTATTGCAGATAATAAATTACTGCAGGCTTCTCTGTAATGTCCCTGATAATCTTTAATTAAGCCGCAAAAATTCATTAATTCTGCATTCTGTTTATTTATTTGTAAACGTGACAATAATTCTACACATTCATCTTTTTTGCCTTGTGCGTATAAAATTTGTCCTAATAATAGCAATATATCTTGATGATTATCTATATTTTCAATATTGTTTATAATTAATTCTTGCGCAATTTGATATTCTTTTTTGCAATAATGCGCTTTAGCCAATTCTAAAATGATAGCAGGAGTTAATTTTTCAATATTATATTCAAAAACTTCATCAAATTTTTGTTGTTTATTTAAAAGATTAAAAATTTCTGCTAAATCATCTATATCACAAGAAATGCAATATATATTTTTCGCAGTTTGTTCAGCTTCTGCCAACGCATTTTTATCTATAAAAATTTGTTTTAAAAGCTTTAAGGCTTCAATATGTTTTGGATTATTATCCAAAATTTGCTCAATATAATTTAATGCCCGTTCTTCATTTTGCATTTTATAATACAGTTCTGCTATTTCTAACAATAACTCATTACTTGTATTATCAAGCTCTAAAGCTTTATAAAAAACTTCAATTGCGTGTTTATAATGCCCTCTGTTTTTTAACGCAAAACCTTCTTGTAATAAATCTTTAATCATGTTTTTTTAATTTGATTAACTTCCCAATACTATCTTTGTCTTCTATTTCATTTTCCGGTTTATTAGTATTAATAATAACCAAAACTTCATCTTCACTAGACATTTTTAAATTATTTCTTGCAATAGCTTCTAAACCAGTAACATTTGAAAAGTTTTTAATATTATCTTTAAGCTGCTCATTAAGAGCTTTTGCTGCATTTCTACTATTTGTTATTTGAATAATTTTTGCTTTATAAGAAATGATTTTAGATATATTTAAAACAGCACTGATTGTAATTTGCACTAAACATAATAACAAGATGACTGTTAAAAAAGAATAATAAAAACCGCTTGCAGTATTAGACTTAGGTACTCTTTTTTCGTCTAATCTGCTTTGTTTGTTTTTATTAATAACCCTTGCGGGTCTTTTACGTTCTTGTTGTTTATATTTAATCATATGTTAATTATATAAAATATCCCTGTTAATTACAACTTAAAACCTGTAGAAAAACTTACTGCAGCACTTCTGCGTCCGCTGGAATAATAAGATTCTGCAACACCAAGTTCAAATTTCAAAGATTCTGCATATTTTTTCAACGCAGGTTTATAAACCAATGTTATTTCATTCTTGTTTTTTGGTAAATTTACATAGTTTGTAAATGAATTTTTCAAAGTTAATTTATCAGTAATATGCCATTCCGGAGTTACACGCACAGTCCCGTATTGAGTTCCGATATCTTGATTTGCAGATTGTTTAAATGTTGTATCAAATGAAAAATACTTTGGAGAATCATATCTCAAAAATATTCCGGTAGTTGATTCAAGCTGTGACAATGATGTAACTTCTTCGCCCCAAAGTGTACCGTATGTAATGCCATGTGTTGATTCAGACAATGAACCGCTTAAAGGAAGAATATCCTTCAAATTATTTCTTGTTACGGACGCCCTTGCAAGGGCACTCCTGGGCGTGTTTGTATTTGATGTAATATTAATAACTCTGATTGGAATTGTTACAGAACGCTGCGGTATATTAACCCTCGGCTTATCAATATTTTCATCAAGATAAATTGTTTCAACCGGATTATCATCATATTCGACCTGACCTTGAAGCTTATATGTTTCTTTGACCTGTTCTTCTGCAAGTACAGGTGCAAAACTTAAAACTATTAAAGCTATGATAAAAAACAATCTGGACATAACTATATTTTAATTTAAAATAATAACTATTTCAATTATTTTTTAATAAAAAATAACAGTAGAAAAAAATATTCTACTGCTATTTTTATAATTAATTATACATTACCTTATATGCTTTTAAATTTAACCAAATCTTGCTTTCTCATTCTGATATTTTCAGGTGTGATTTCAACAAGTTCGTCATCTCCGATGTATTCCAAGCAGTCTTCCAAAGATAATTCTTTGTGTGCTTGAAGTGTTACCATAACATCAGCAGTTGCACTTCTCATATTGGTTAATTTTTTAGTTTTACAAATATTAACTACGATATCTTGAGGTCTGTTACCTTCGCCAATAATCATTCCTCTGTATACCTTAGTTTTTGGGGTTACAAAGAAAACACCTCTGTCTTCAAATTGAGCCAATGCGTAAGGAATTGCTTCGCCTTGTTCGTGAGCCAAGATAGAACCACTTCTTTGTTTTGGAATATCACCTGCATAAGGTTTATACTCATCAAATGTATGATACATAATGCCTTCGCCACGAGTCAAGCGGATAAATTCTGTTCTGAAACCAATCAAACCTCTTGCAGGAATTGAGAATTTCATATTTGTTCTACCGTTAGCATTTTGCATTTCTGTCATTGTAGCTTTTCTGCCGGAAAGTCTATCAATACAAGTACCGGCATATTCTTCCGGAACGTCAACAAGAAGATTTTCAAATGGTTCTTGTAAATTTTCGCCTTCACCTTTATAAATTACTTCCGGTTTAGAAACTTGAAATTCGTAGCCTTCTCTTCTCATTGTTTCAATTAGGACACCTAAGTGAAGTTCACCTCTACCGCTTACTTTGAAACAATCTGTAGAATCAGTATCTTCAACTCTTAAACTTACATTCTTTTCTAATTCGTCATAAAGTCTTTTTCTTAATTGTCTTGATGTTACAAACTTGCCTTCCTGACCTGCAAATGGGCTATCGTTTACAGAGAAATTCATTTGCAAAGTAGGTTCGTCAACGTGAATAAGCGGAAGCGGATTGATATTATTCGGATCACATAATGTTTCGCCGATATGTATATCTGAAAATCCTGCAATACCTACAATGTCACCAGCTTCTGATTCGTTAATTTCTACTCTGCCTAAATCTTTGAACCCGAATAATTTAGTAATCTTACCACGTTCAACGCTTCCATCAGCCTTAACCCAAGCAACTTGATCTTGTGAATGTACTCGACCGTTAGCAACACGACCGATAACGATTCTACCAACGTATTCATTGTAATCCAAAGTTGTGGCTCTGAATTGGAAAGGTTTTTCAGCATCACCTATAGGAGGTTGAATGTTTTCCAGAATGCAATCTAGTAACGGAACCATATCTTTTCTTTCATCATCAAGATGTTTGATAGCAAATCCGTTTAAGCTACTTGCATAAACGTAAGGAAAATCAATTAAATCTTCTCTGTCAGTTAATTCTGTGAACAAGTCAAAAACTTTGTCCAAAGTTCCGTCCGGATTACCGGCAGGTTTGTCAATTTTATTGATTACTACAATAATCTTAATACCGAGTTCCAAAGCTTTTGATAAAACAAATCTTGTTTGAGGCATTGGACCTTCTGCTGCATCAACGATAAGCAAAGCTCCGTCAACCATACCTAATACACGTTCAACTTCGCCACCGAAATCTGCGTGACCAGGGGTGTCTACAATATTAATCTTTGTTCCTTTGTATTCGATTGAAATGTTTTTAGAAAGAATTGTAATTCCTCTTTCTCTTTCCAAATCGTTGCTATCAAGAACTCTTTCTTGAACTTGTTGGTTTTCTCTAAATGCACCGCCTTGTTTTAGCATGCAGTCAACCAAAGTTGTTTTACCATGGTCAACGTGAGCAATAATAGCGATATTACGTATGTTCTTATTTGTCATATTTCCATTCCCTATTTTTAATTTGTTAGCTATTTGTCTAGTGTTATTTTTACACTTTTATTTTATATAATCAAGTTCAAAAAACAAGTGTTTTATGCTTAGCTAGTAGGTCAGGCAATGCCTGACAAAAATTATGTGTTGAACTGGGACAAAAGGTTGAAATTTATAAAAAATCGGTTATAATAAAAAAGTAGGGAGAGGTCTTTCGACCTCTTGCACAATCCCTACATGAAACTTGTAATAATAAGTATTAAATGTCCTACTATCACTAGGACATTTTTTACTATTACAAGTATTTCTTGTTTCGTCATGGCTTCCTCCTTTCTCTACACCTTTGCACAACAGAAGTTTGTCGTGTATGAGTAAAGGTTTCCACCATCTAGGAATTGCCCTACATATTGATTGTATCACATATTTTCACTTTTCAAGATTAATTATGCAACAAAATTTATGTTTTATTTATTTCAACCATTAATCAAAACATTAATTTTTTGTTTATTTTTTAATAATTTCTTGAAAATAGTGTTTTAATAATAATGTAGTTGAAATAGGTTTAAAAAATTTAAAAGTTTTTCTAAAGCTACTCAATTTCTAGATTTACAATCAAATAAGGAGATATAAATTATGGCAAAAACAATTGGTATTGACTTAGGTACAACAAACTCAGTTGTAGCAGTTATGGAAGGTGGTAAACCTACCGTTATAGCAAACGCAGAAGGTATGAGAACAACTCCTTCTATCGTTGGTTTTTCTAAAACAGGTGAAAGATTAGTTGGTCAACTTGCAAAACGTCAAGCTATCTTGAATCCGGATAAAACAATTGCATCAATCAAACGTCACATGGGCGAAGATTATAAAAAGAATATTGATGGAAAAGATTATACTCCACAAGAAATTTCTGCAATGATTTTAAGAAAATTAGCAGATGATGCTAGTGCATACTTGGGAGAAAAAGTTACTTCAGCTGTAATTACAGTTCCTGCATATTTTAACGATGCTCAAAGACAAGCAACAAAAGATGCAGGTAAAATTGCAGGCTTAGATGTTTTACGTATCGTAAACGAACCTACAGCTGCTGCTTTAGCTTATGGTCTTGAAAAAGATAAATCTGAAAAAGTTCTTGTATTCGACTTAGGTGGTGGTACATTCGATGTATCTATTCTTGAAATCGGTGACGGTGTTCACGAAGTTCTTTCTACATCAGGTGATACTCACTTAGGTGGTGATGACTTCGATAAGAAAATCATTGACTGGATTTGTGAAGAATTCAAAAAACAAGAAGGCATGGATTTAACTAATGATAAACAAGCTATGCAACGTATTAAAGAAGCTGCAGAAAAAGCTAAATGTGAATTGTCATCAGTTGTTGAAACAACTATTAACTTGCCTTACATCACAGCTGATGCAAACGGTCCTAAACACTTAGAACTTACTCTTACAAGAGCTAAGTTCGAAGACCTTTCTCACGATTTGTTAGAAAGATGTAAAAAACCGGTTGAACAAGCTCTTAAAGATGCCGGCTTAAGCAAAAATGAAGTTGATGAAGTTGTTCTAGTTGGTGGTTCTACTCGTATTCCTGCAGTTCAACAATTGGTAAAAGAATACACCGGTAAAGAACCTAACCAATCAGTTAACCCAGATGAAGTTGTTGCAGTTGGTGCAGCTATCCAAGCTGGTGTTCTTGCTGGTGAAGTTAAAGATATAGTTCTTTTGGATGTAACTCCATTGACATTAGGTATCGAAACTTTAGGTGGTGTTATGACTGCTCTTGTTCCTCGTAACACAACAATTCCTGTAAGTAAGTCACAAGTATTCTCAACTGCTGAAAATAACCAAACAGCTGTTGATATCAACGTACTTCAAGGTGAAAGACCAATGGCTTCTGATAACAAATCATTAGGTATGTTTAGACTTGAAGGTATTGCTCCTGCAATGCGTGGTGTTCCTCAAATCGAAGTTACTTTTGATATCGATGCTAACGGTATTGTAAATGTTTCAGCTAAAGATAAAGCTACTAACAAAGAACAAAAGATTACAATCACAAACTCTTCTAACTTGTCAGAACAAGATATCGACAAGATGGTTAAAGAAGCTGAAGCTAACGCATCAGAAGATAAGAAGAAAAAAGAAGAAGCTGAAATTAAAAACAACGCTAATTCATTAATCACATCTTCTGAAAGAATCGTTAAAGATTTCGAAGGTAAAATCTCTGACGAAGATGTTAAGAAATTAACTGAGCACAGAGAAGCTCTTCAAAAAGCTTTAGATGAAAACAAACCAGCTGATGAGTTGAAGAAATTGTCTGAAGAATTGCAACAAACTATGTTTGCAATTTCTCAAAAAGCTTATGAAGCTGTTCAAAAAGAAGGCGGAGCTGCTAACAGCGAAGCTAACTCAGCAGGCAGCGAAAATGCTTCTTCTGACAAAAAAGACGACGATGTAATCGACGCTGAATTCACAAAAGAATAGCCGTACTTTTTCTGTAGAAAAAGTAGGCAAAAAGACTTTTCACATTAAGTCGGCTACTCGGTAAAATCTACAAGATTATATTAAAACTACTAGCTCCGCCTCAAAGTGGGACTAGTAGTTTTGTGCTACGCACGTAGACAAATGGTCAGCTGCTAGGTAAAAACTACAAGATAATTTTATGACTACTAGCTCCGCCTCAAAGTGGGATTACCGGAAAAATGTAATTCTAAGGTACGCACGTAGACAAATGGTCGGCTGCTAGGTAAAAACTACAAGATAATTTTATGACTACCAGCTCCGCCTCGAAGTGGGATTACCGGAAAAATGTAATTCTAAGGTACGCACGTAGCTAGTAGGTCAGGCACTGCCTGACAAAAATTATGTGTTTAACTTGGGACAAACACTACTAACAGCGAAGCTAACTCTGCAGGCAGCGAAAATGCTTCTTCTGATAAAAAAGATGATGATGTAATCGACGCTGAATTTACTAAATTTTTAAGCAACTTTTTCATCTGATTGAGCGGCTTGTTTTCTTTTTTTATCAAGCATATTTGTAACATAAATATTTAAGTTTGGAATACCTAAACCTAATACTAAACCTGAGAACAAATAGCCGGATAATTGCGCTACGTTCAACACTCTTAAGCGTTTTTTTGTTGCTTTTTGAATTTGAGGACTTAATGTATTTATTTCCTTTTGCAACTCGTTAAATGTCTTAGCAATAGTCTTATCTCCAACTTTTTTAGTTGTAGACTTACCATTTTTAGCTAATGTTTCTATTAAAATTTCATCTCTTGTTTTCAAAGCAGCACTAAAAGTACGTTTAAATGGGTTTGTACATTTTTCCATACCTTTTTTATAATTCATAACAGTTTTATCCAGACCGTCAGCCGCAAGTTTATTGATAATATCTCCAAGTACAAGCCAACTTATATAGCCAAGTGTATCTTTTGTAAGCACTTCTCTTAACTCATCTTTATCACGAGCTGAAAATATTCTTGAAATAATTGTTATACCGTATATACCTTTTAATTGGTTAACAGTAGGCATTTTTCCGGTAAATGACATTTTATCCATAAATTTTGATGGTGCTTTTGCAAACTGAAGAAGTGTCATATTTAAAGTTGATAAAATTATACTGGAGAATGCAACACTTGATGCAACTTTTAATCCCTTAAATGCTGCAGAATCATCTTTTGAACGTCCTTCTACACCGACAAAACCATCAGTACCGGTTTTTAATTTTGTTAAATACATGTTAATAGGCTGTACAGAAAGACCAATCAATGAAGCAACGGCAAAACCAGCTCCAGCACGAGATTTCATAAATTTTGTAACGCCTTTTATGAAAGCATTCTCTTTTACAGCTTTTCCGGATTTAATTTGTTCTTCAAAAGCAGCATTGACTTTTTTATTATTAAAAGAATCTGAAACAATATAAATATCATTCAACAATGATTTTAAATTTGTTTCACTCTTAATCTTTTTATCTGCAGATTCCAGAATATATCTTGATTGAGCACCAGTATCTTCCGTAATCTTATTCATAATTACATTTTTAGCATCAGCAGAATTCTTTTTTGCCCATTCGTTAAAATTCATTTTCTTTGTTAATGCTTTATCAAAAAATTCAGCAGATTCATCAATAGTTTTTTGTGAAAGTTTAACAAAACCTTCAGCATCAGATGCTTCACTTGTTGGATTATAAGCTTTTAAATTAGATAAAGTACTTTTTATATAATCCAATTGTGATTTATTATTTTTAATTTGTTCAGACTTATTTTCAGCCAAAATATTCAATGTTTCAGGAGCCGTAAACATTTTATTTACATTCATTCCAAACTTTTTATTTATACCTGCAGCAAGCAATGCACCGGCTGCAGCACCAAATAAACCGACAAAAGTATCATTTACTGTACCCATAACTTCACGTCTAAATGTTTCTAAACCGGCTGCAGGGCCACGTTTAGCAGTATCACTAATAGAACGTGGTGCAACCATTGAAGCTAAGTCTATAGCATTTGCTCCGACTGCTTGATTAGTTGCAAAAAATCTAAGGCTGCTGTCTAATGCACCTTTAAATTGAACCTTTTGTTGGTTTGGAATAGTTGTTTGTTGTGGAATTTGTTGTACTTTCATAATTACCTTAATGTTTGTCTGCTCGGAAACCTGCTGTCAACTTTGAATACTTCACATTCAAAGGAGTAACTGATTCCTTTGCTTCATTCTTATCGGCTGTTACCGGAGAGCTTTCTTGAGCAAGCTTTAAAGCCTGTTCATGTTTTTTCTTTGTATTTTTTCTTGTGAAAATTGGAATTACAATCCCTAATAATGCTAATGATACACCAATACTTGCTCCTTGGCAAGCAGAACGTAAATCTGTTGCATGTTTAAGTTCTTTTTTTATTGTCTTGAGCTGTTCTGCAGTTGGCTTTAAGCCTTTTGCTTTTAATTTTTCTTCTGTTGCACTCACAACTTCTTCAGAAGATTTAATGTTAACATCTTTTACCCAATGCCAAGCTTTTTGGAATATATTTGCTTTTTTATCTAATTGTTTTGTTTCATTTAATAATCTTATACCGGTTTTCTTTTGAATTAACGTCGCAACAGCTTTTGCAGCATAATCACCTAAGAAATACAAACTTGAGAAGGTTGCAATATCTCTAACGGTAGCTTCTGCTAATTCGTTTTTGTCATCTGCTGCTGCCATACGAGATGCAAATGTCGCAGTAGAAATTATTCTAGCCTGATCCATTGTTGGGAACATTCCTTTAAATTCAAGCATTCCCAATGTCGGTTTTTTCATCATAGAAAGAAGTGAAACACCGACCATTGAAGTTATTGAAATAAGTTTTTGTTTTAATAATCCTTCTTTAGATTTTGGTGCATCCTCCAAGCTTTCTTTACCGTTTTTACCAAAATCATCATAAATTGGAGCACCTTTAACTCCAGAAAGTTTTCCGGTTATCCATCTGTTAATATACTGCATAGAAATAGCTAAAGGAAGAACAACTGCCAAGCCTAAACCGCTCTTTGTTCTAACTAAATTTTTACTTCTTTTTGCAAATTCTTCTACAGTAACTTTATCACCGGCTTTTTGCAAACCTTTATAGAATTTTACAGAATCTTTTAGCAAAGTATTAACAGACGAAGCAGTGACAGCTTCACCCTTCCCTGCAACTTTTAAATTTTCTGCAATTCTGGTTTTTTCAACAATAGAATTTGCAACTTCTGTAACAGGGTCTATTTCTCTCTTTTCTTTGCCTATACAAACTTTAAAGCCATGGTTGATTTTTTGCGCTAAAGATTTTTTAGGTTTATCTTCCCTTGTTAGTTTTGCCAATTTTTCTGCATAACTATCTAATTCTTCTTTTGATAAAATATCTTTGAATGCTAATTTATTTTTTCCTTCAAAACCTTCTGTATCAGCAATAATATTACGCAAAGATTCTTTGACTTTGTCAGGCGAAGAAGCTTCCATATAATAAGTTTTTGCCTTATCTATCATAGAACTGTCTGCCCAGCATTCAGACATATCAATACCTTTAGGCATAAAACCGCCATTTATACCTTTAGCAATTCCTAATGTAATCAAACTTGGTATCAAACAGTTAACAACCAAACCTGAAGATTCTCGTCTAAAGGCTTCAAACCCTGCAAACCAGTTTGTCATAGATTCTACAATAGTTCTCGGTAAAATTGCAGATAACATATCA
This sequence comes from uncultured Candidatus Melainabacteria bacterium, assembly GCA_934754425.1. Lineage (GTDB taxonomy): Bacteria > Cyanobacteriota > Vampirovibrionia > Gastranaerophilales > Gastranaerophilaceae > CAG-196. Next base: position 13,817 of record CAKVIN010000004.1, read on the forward strand.
ACAACAGCTACGTTAACCATAGGCATTCTTTCACAAGCTTGAATACCTGTTAAAAGCACACCACCAACCCCTTTGAAATTTGGATTTTGCTGACTAGCCGTATTCTCATTCTTATGGGCTCTTTTGCTATTTATTATTCTGGAATTTGTTTCTACACTTACTTTACTTATCATACATTTTTACTAATTCGGCAGTTGCTAATTCGGCTTCTATAACTTCACACTACCGTCCCTAAGCTGATTATAACAACATATACATGTATTTAAAAGCAGAACAAAATAAAAATTGCGCAACTTTAGATAATTGTAAAGGAAATGTAAAGATGAATTTTTGAATATTTTTTTTGTATAAAGAAAGTATAATTAATTTTATAAGTTTTATTAAAATTATTTTTTTTAAATATATGATTTTTTAAACAAAAATTCGAAAAAATAAACAAAAAAAGATTGTAAATTTTTGTAACAATTTATTTTTATACATCATTATTTATCGCAAAATACACTTCTTTTAACCTTTTTTTACTAATATGGGTATACAATTGAGTTGTTGAAACATCGCTATGCCCAAGAAGTTCTTGCACAACTCTTAAATCTGCACCATTTTCCAAAAGATGAGTTGCAAAACTATGTCTTAATGTGTGTGGCGAAATATTTTTGTGAATAAGTTTTCCACGTTCATGTATCAAATTATAAACATCCTGACGATTTATCAACCTTCCATTTGATAAAATAAATAAATTTTTTGTCTTAAGATTATATTTCTTTATTAACAAATCTCTTTCCGGCAAATATTCTTTTATAATTTGTTTTGCAACTTCACCCATAGGAATTATCCGCTCTTTAGAGCCTTTTCCAAAACATCTTACGTATTTAGAAGCTAAATCAATATCAGACAATTTTAGATTAACCAACTCAGACACACGCAAACCACAACTATATAAAAGCTCCATAACAACATGTTCTAAGGGAGTCAAATTTTCATGTAATAATTCTTCTACTTCTTTTATAGTGATTACTTTCGGAAGTCTTTGAGGAACTTTTGGCTGCTCCAAAGTTGAAGCCGGATTTTGTTTTATTATTTCAGAAGAATAAGCCCATTTAAAAAAGCCTCGTATTGATGCAATTTTTCTTATCACACTTGTTGGCGCAAGTTTTTTTTCTCTAAGCGTTCTTACAAAACCATTAATAGTCATTCTATTAACAGAATCAATATTTTCAATATTTTTAGCAAACTCTGACAAATCACGACGATAAGCTTCCAAAGTATTATTTGCAAGTCCTTTTTCGAGCTCCAGATATTCTAAATATTCACCAATTATTTGATACATAATAAAAAACCAGACTTTATTATTATATGAAATTTTTTCAAAAAAATAAAGAGGCAAGTATTAAACTTACCTCTTTAATGTACTTAATTTAAAAAATTATACACTAACTTTCATTGTGTTAGCAATAATTTCATTGAAGCTATCAGCTTTTAAGCTAGCACCACCAACCAAAGCACCGTCGATGTCAGATTGTGACATTTGTTCTTCGATTGTGTTAGGTTTTACAGAACCACCGTAAAGAATTCTGATAGAATCACCGGCAGAAGCAGAAGAAACTTCTTTAACAACATTTCTAATCATAGCAATAACTCTGTTAGCTTCTTTGCTATCACAAGTTTTACCTGTACCGATAGCCCAGATTGGTTCGTAAGCGATAACTGATTTAGCAACTTCTTCTTCTGACAAGCCATTTAATGCAGCTCTGATTTGAGATGCGATGTGTTCATCTGTAACACCTGATTCTCTTTGTTCAAGAGTTTCACCACAGCAGATGATAGGAATCAAACCACCAGCTAAAATAGCTTTAGCTTTTTTGTTAATCATTTCATCTGTTTCAGAGAAGTATTGTCTTCTTTCTGAGTGACCGATGATAACGTGTGAACAACCTGCATCAGCTAACATTTCAACAGAAACTTCACCTGTGAAAGCACCTGATTTTTCCCAGTGACAATTTTGACCTGCAACAGCAATTTTGTCGCATCCAGAACCACAAGAGCATTTTTCACTGTTTACAACGCTTAATGAAGTAAATACAGGTGCAATTACGATTTCTGGTAATTGTTCTGCTGAAAAATCTTTTGCAAAATTCTTTATACCTTGTACCAATGCTTTAGCATCAGATTGTAGTAAATTCATTTTCCAGTTTCCTGCAATAATTGGTTTTCTTGACATAATTTTCTCCTTCTTTCGGTTAAACTTTCAATTTTCAGATAGTTTACCCTCGTTTATTACTATAATTGAATTTTAGAATAAACGCAGATAAAAGTAAACAATTTTTGAACAATTTAGATTATTTTTCGTTATACTAATATAGAGGTTACAATATGAATAAAAAATGTTCAAAATATGAAGGATTATTTGTCTTTTCGGACGAAGAAACGCTCAACTCACATCTTAATGAATGTGAAGAATGTCGTCTTGAACAAGAAAAAATGGACAAAGTTTCCGACTTAATTGATGAAGTAAAATTTTATTATTATGCCAAAAGAAAGAAAAAACCCTTTTTAAAAATTGCTTGTGCAGTATTATTATTAATATTTACAACCGTATCTTACGGGGTATATGAAAATTTTGATAATATGCTAGATACATTACAATATGGCGAAAGCCTTTCAGCAGAGGATTTAGGTTTTCCGGTAGATTCTTACGGACTAATAACGGTGGATGAATGAATTTCAACAAAATAATAGAAGCGAATAAAAATAATATAAAAAATATAATTAAACTTATTACAAAAAGCGAAAACGAAGACTTGGAACAAGAAGTCTACATCAAATTGTGGAAAAATTCCGACAAATACAAAGAACAAGGTTCTATGAAAAGTTGGATTGGAACAATTGCAAAAAACACATCCAAAGATTACTTAAAATCCGCAACCGTGCGTTATGAAAGTGATTCCACCTCTGATGAATTTGTTTTAACAAGCATAAAAGATAAGAAAACTACTCCGGAAGGACAAATTTTAACAACAGAGCGTCAAAAAAGAATTATAAAAGCAATTGATAACTTAAAACCAAAACTTCGTGAAACAATTATGCTTTGTGAAATCTACGGATACACATACGATGAAGCTTCTACCAAACTTAATTGTCCGATAGGAACAATAAAATCAAGAATATACAACGCTAAAAAAGAATTAGCAAAAGAATTAGAAGATTTATTATAGAGAGGTATTACTTATGAAAAAATTAACAATTTTAGCAAGTGCCCTATGTATATTTATGACATCAGGATTAGTCGTAAATGCAGCTCCACCTACAAATAATGATAATCAACCACCTCAAATCTCAAAGGAAGAAATGATTAAACAAAGAAAAGCTCGTGAAGCCGCATTCGAACAAAAATTAGGACTTACAGAAGACCAAAAAGCGAAAGCCAAAGAACTTCGTGTAGAAGGACATAAAAGAATGAAGCCTGTTATGGAAGAAATTAAATCAAAAAAACAAGAAGCTGAAGCTATTAAACACTCACGAATGGCAATAAAAATGCAAGAAGAAGAGTTGGCAAAAATTGATAATGACTTAAAAGTTCTTAGAAAAAAAGCTCACAAGATTAGACAACAAAATATGAAAGATTTTGAGTCAATATTAACAAAAGACCAGAAAAAAATATTAAACCAAATGAAAGAGGAAGGTAGAAAAAAATTTGAAAAAGGAAATTGTCCTCCTCCTCCACCACCATGCCATCAATAATTAATTATACATTTAATAATCAAGTCGGGTCGGATTTATTCAATCCGACCCGATTATTTATAAATTAAAAAAATTTATATTTTCACCTAATATTTCGGCTTTAAAATCATCCTTACCATTTAGTCTTTTCTAAAAACACCTTAACTGCATCAACCAAATTATCCGGAGTAACAAGCGATGTTTCACCTTCCGGCGGAATTTCTTTTTTTGCTTGGAGTAAATTCTCACGAATTTTATTATAAAGAGTAAGTATCAAAAAAAGCATTAAAGAAGAAATTCCAACTCCTGCCATTGCCGCAAGAAATTTTTTAGCAACTTTTTTCTTACTTACAGGCTGTTTGTGAGGAATCGTATCCAAAACCGGTAATTCTTCTTTTGCTGCACTTGGATAATCCTCGGCAACTTCTTCATGACTAATTGGAGTTAATGTTTCTGGAATACCGGTACTCTCCGGTTCTGCTATAACCGGAGATACTAGTATTAACATCATTAATAATGTGAAAAATTTATTCTTCAACATTCTTTTTTACAGTCCTTTTTGTTCTTTTTTGAGAATTTCTGTTTGGTCTGCGTGTTCTTTTTGGTTTTTCTTCAACTGGAGCTTCTGCCAAAACTTCACTTTGCACCTCTACTGATTCTGATGTTACGACTTCTTGTTCAGCTTCTACCATATCAGCCTTAGGTTTAGAAATTTCTTTTTCTTCCTGTTTATTTTCTTCTTTTGGCTTATCAGATTCTACATATGTCTTATCAGCGTTTTCTGCAATTACAGGAGCAATTTCAGAAGTTTCATTAATTACTGTTTGAGCAATATTTTCTGCCTGAACTTCAGTTTCCTTAACCTTCTTACGACCTCTGCCACGACCTCTTGTCTTTTTAACTTCTTTTTCTTCTTTAATTTCCTTCACTTCCGCTTGAGCTGTTACAGACGGATTTTCGCTAACTTGTTCTAACTTAGCTTCCTGCTCTACAATCGGTTGCTCATTTAATACTTCTGTTTCCGGTTTAGCATTTTCATTCTTATTGTTAAATTTATTATTGTTATTAAATTTCTTCTTTCCGCCCATTGGAAGCTTCAACTTAGCGGCTTTTGCTCTGTATTCACCTTCAGAAGTTGCAGAAGCAAACTTGATATCTTCCATAATATAACCATTACCTTGACAATGAGGACAACGCTTTGCAAAAATTTCACTAATTGCTTGACCTTGTCTGTGTCTTGTCATTTCAACAAGTCCTAAATCAGATAATTGACCGACTTGAGGTTTAGCTTTGTCAGCTTCTACAGCCATTTCAAGCTCTTCCATCATAGCAAGCTTATCAACTCTTGATGTCATATCAATAAAGTCAATAATAATCATACCGCCAATGTTACGGAGTCTTAATTGGCGTGCAATTTCGTGTACTGCTTCAATATTAGTTTTTAAAATAGTTTCATCTTGAGTTGCAGAATTAGTAAACTTACCGCTATTTACGTCAATTACGGTTAAAGCTTCTGTAGTCTGAATAAACAAATATCCGCCAGAAGGTAGATTAACTTTCATCTGTAAAGCAGCTTTAATCTCCTTATGAATATCCATTGCAACTAATAATGGTTCAGAACCTTTATATAGCGTTACATTGATATTTTTATTCATGTGCCAGTTTTGAAGAATATTTTGAACTCTATTTAGCGCAAAAGCTGTATCCACAACAATTTCTTGTGTTTCTTCATTACAAGCTTCTCTAATAACTCTATACAACAAATCTTGGTCACGATAAAGCAAACTTGGTGGAGTTAAACTCTCTGCAGAAGTAATAATATTGTTCCATTTTTCCAACAAGATTTCTAAATCTTCTTGAATATCACTTTCTGACTGTCCTTCGGCTTCTGTTCTGACAATAACCCCAACTCCTACAGGCTTAAGTAGGTTAACAATAGATTTTAATCTTGCTCTTTCTTTAGCAGATGTAATCTTTTTACTTACGTTAATCCCTGGTTCGTTAGGCATAAGTACCAAAAATCTCCCTGGAAGTGAAATTTCTGTTGTTACACGAGGTCCTTTATGTCCAACAGGCTCTTTTACAACCTGAACAACAATTTTTTGTTTTGGCTTAAGTTTGTCTTGCAAAGCACCTTTTCCCATAACATCTTGAGCGTGCAAGAAACCCATCTTGTCAGAACCCACATTTACAAATGCTGCTTCGATTGATGGTAAAATATTTTCTACTTGCGCTAAATATACATCACCAAGGATAATCTCTCCTCTATGTACATAAAATTCTGCAACTTTACCTTTTTCTATAACAGCAGCGATATTATCACGTTCTGCTATCACAATTTTGTTTGATACTAAATCTTTCATTTCTTAAATCCTTTGTTAGTTTAGCAGTTTAGGAGTTTAGAAGTTGAGGAGAAATTTTAATTCCTATTCTATCTAATTCTTAAACTAGCATTATTTTCTTATTTTCTGGGGTAATTTTTAGCCCCTCTACGTCTCGTTGAGGTTTTCGTCTAAAAATCTTACTCTCGTAATATCAAATATTTGTTCTTCATTAACCAGCTTCATCAAATCATCAGCTCTCAAAGCCGGAATATCAGAACCTTGTCCACATTTTAGACTTATGAACAGACTGTTATCTTTAAATCTATGTGTACCGATAGATTTCTTAAAATCTGTTGTTTTATCAAAACCTTTTTTGTTTTTCTTCGTGATTAAAATCTCAGCAGAAGATAAAACCTCTTCTTTATCATACTAAAATTTTTTAAAATTGTAAAGAGAATTTGAAAATTTAGAAATCGTATTTTATGAAAAATATTGAGTATCATATAAGGGTGGGAAGCGATTCCGCTATTCCCACCCTACATTCTGAGATAAGTTCACCAAAACATGCTAGAATATAGTCCAAGTGAGTAATTTTTATAAAAATTATATTGTATAGACTTAAAATAAAAGTTATTAAACAGCTGGATCCTTCACGCTAATCGCGTTCAGGATGACTTGGCGTAAAACTACCAGAATGTAGGGTGGGAAAAGCGAATGCGGTTCCCACCTTTTTTATAACTCTCTTAAATTTTCATCTAAAAAATGAAGCCTGGTAATATCAAATAATTTCTCAGTATTTACGAGTTGCATCAAACTATCAGCTCTTAATGCCGGAATATCAGAGCCTTGTCCTGTTTTCAAGTGTATAAATAAATTATTTCCTTCAAACCTGTAAGTTCCTATTGACTTTTTAAAATCGGTAATCTTTTCTATTCCCTTTTTATTTTTCTTGGAAATCAAAATTTCAGATGAAGTTAGAACTCTTTCAACATCCTTTTTAAATACCTCAAAATCATAGTTGTCATTTGACTTACAATACGGTGTTATACGATATTCTGCCCACTGAGCTGCAATATCTACCGCTGTTTCATTTCGTTCAATTTGTTTAACTTCAAGAATTTTTGCACCTTGTGGCAAATTAGGATTAATCAAATCCATAATTTCCTGACTGGACAGATTATCATAAATTTCAATATCCACGAGTTCGCCTTCACTCTCAGCAAAAAGCGGAAGTGCAATTCCCATTGATACCTTCATCGTCGGATTAAATCCAAGTGAATATACCATATTCAAGCCACTTCTTAAAAGCACTTTGTGAAAAGTATTCTGCCAATCCAAATGTGAAAAATATCTCAACAACCCTTTTTTTGTAATTTTCAAACGATATTTATATATTGGAACATTTGGGTCTTGATTAGCACGTTTAGGGTCTTGTGGAACTATTTTTACAACTTTTTCTGCTTCTTCTGAAGCTCTAAAAGGTTTTGCCAAGACTTTATGTGTTTTTAAAGTAGGACAAACACCGCATTTTACACATTTATGCTCGCAAGTCGGTTGTAAATTGAATTCGCACCCTTGAGAAAGAGCTTCTTTGTACTCATTTTGTAACCATTCTTTAGAAAGTCCGGTATTTATGAAATCCCAAGGAAGTGTTTCCTCAAGACCGTATTCTTTTTTCGCAATCTCTTCAAGAGTATATCCGCACTCTTTTGCAGTTTCAGCCCAAACATCTTTATCAAAGAATTCTCCCCAAGCATCTAGATAACACCCTTTTTTGTACAAAGCTTCAATATACTTGCACAAACTCGCATCACCACGAGTCAGCGCAGCTTCTATTTGTGATACAAATTTTTCGTGGTAATTAATCTTAACACCTTTAATATGTTTAGTTTTTTCTTTTAGGTAATGAATATGTTCTGTAACTTCGTCCAAATCCATTTGTGGACACCATTGGAATGGCGTGAATGGTTTTGGCACAAAAATTGAAAGTGTGCAAGTAATTTCAAATCCGTGGCTTAAGCCTTTTTCTCTTTTAATAAGTTTTGAGCGGTATTTTATTTTGCTCAAAAGCTCTGCCATTTCATCCATATCTTCCAAAGTTTCTGTTGGAAGCCCTGCAATAAAGTAAAACTTAATCTTTGACCAGCCGTTTTCGTAAAGAGTTAAGGCTGCATTAATAATTTGTTCTTCAGAAATATTCTTTTTAATCAGATTTCTTAATCTTTGACTGCCGGCTTCAGGAGCTAAGGTCATGCCGGATTTGCGAACAGAATGCATTAAATTTGCAAGTTCCAAATTAAATCCATCAATTCTTTGGCTAGGTAAAGAAACTGATATTTTCTTTTTGTTGAAATCTATTGCCAGCTCTTTTATAACATCTTTTATATTAGAATAATCATTTGAAGACAAAGAAAGGAGCGAATACTCATCATATCCTGTATTTTTAACCAATTCTTTTGTAATTTTTATAATATCTTCTGCTTCACGTTCTCTAATTGGTAAAGTTACATGCCCAGGTTGACAGAAACGGCACATACGTCCACATCCACGGCGAATTTCCACAATCGCTCTATCGTGAACTGAACTTGAAAATGGAATAGGGTATGAAGTTGACGCATTTTCTAATGTTAGAGGTGCAAGACGTTTTTCTACAGAACGTAATTCTCCCCTCGCCCCTTGTGGGAGAGGAGCGTAGCTCCAACATCCTTTAATTTTGCATAAATCTTCAATTTTTTCTTGTCTGCTTAAACCTCTAGTACGTTCTAAAGATTCGCAAACCTCAACCATCATTTCCTCACCGTCACCAATACAGAAAACATCAATAAACTCTGCCATCGGAAGTGGATTATACGTACAAGGCCCACCGGCTAAAATAATCGGTTCATCTTCTTTTCTTTCATCATTGCGAACAGTAATGCCGGACATTTCCAGCATTTTTAAAACAGTTGGGTATGATAATTCATATTGAAGTGAAAAACCAATTCCATCAAAATCTTTTAATGCTCTTTTGGATTCAACACCATATAAAAATTCCGGCTGAAAATCCGGCTCCGGTGCGTAAGCTCTATCAGCCATGAACGGTGAAATTCCATCACGTTCAAACGCATTAACTCTATCGTAAATTATTCTCACTCCGAGATTACTGATTCCAATTTCGTATTTATCCGGAAAAACAAAAGCAAAACGCACTTTTGCGGAATCAAAATCCTTATTGTAAGACAAAAATTCACCACCAACATATTGATATGGTTTTGTTGCTTTAAATAAAGCTTCATGCTGATTTCTAAAAAAACAATTCATAATAATTACATTTTATCAAAAACAAATCCATATAAAAATATTTGTAAATAATTATCAAAATAATTCCCAACTTTAGTTATACTTATTTCATAATTTTTGGTAATTAATATTTTTTAAAGAAAATATTAAAATTGGAATATGGAAATTAAAACTTCACAAAAATTCTGTATAATAACACCTTTAACTCCAAAAATGGATTCTAGGGAAACCGCAAGACTTATAGAAGAAATACATAATTTTTCTGATAAAATTATTGGTCTGGATTTAAGTTTTGTAGAAGATTGTACAATAGAATTTATTGAAGCCATGAAAAACACTAAAGCCGGAATCTTTAACATAAATTCAGATGTTTTTTCAATTTTTAACTTTATGAATATAGATAAATTTATAAACTTGTTCAATACGGAAGAAGACTTTAAACTCGGCAAACATAAGCTTCTTAACCGAAAATTTCGTATTGTATAACAACTTTAATTTAAAAGATTTTTTAAAGATTAAGTGTATAAAATACAACTAAAGGGTTGAAAAATTTTCTTGTTTATATTAAGATGTGCATGACATAAATTCTGTATGATTATTTATCCAAGCCGGAGGGCGGAGAAACTCAGCAGATAGTCGCCTAACAAGTTTTTTGGAGTCGGGTTAACAAAAAATTTAGGAAAGACGCTCTGAGAGGAACCAACCGAGAACAAAGTGAAACCGTAGGGAGGATTTTTTAGGATAGTATGCAGAATCCAATTTACAAATAATATAAGAGGATTTCAATGATTAGAAAAACAGTCTTAACAACTATTGCATTGCTAGCTTTGCTATGCGTTAGGGTTCAAGCTGCTCCAACACCAGAGAGTGTAATTAAAGAAACCATAGTTAAACATTCAATCGAAATGAATGTAGACCCCGCATTAGCACTTAGCATCGCAAAAAAAGAATCAGGATTTAAACACGACTTAAAAAGTCCTTACGGTGCAGTAGGTGTATTCCAACTACTCCCATCAACAGCAAACAGAATGGGATTTAACCCTTATTACTTGAGCGAAAACATTAAAGCAGGACTAACTTATTACAAGATGATGTACAAAATGTTTGGCTCTACAGAATTAGCTCTAGCAGCGTACAATGCAGGCCCTGGAAATGTTAAAAAATTTGGTGGACAAATTCCGCCATACGGAGAAACAAGAAGGTTTGTTAACCAAATTATGCTTGAATACAACAGACAGAAAGTTAATCCTGACCCTGCAATTGCAAAAATCAAACACGAAAAGGCTAAACCACCTGTAATGGTAAGACACGCAGAAGCCAAAAACTCACCAAAACCGATTGAGCTTCCAAATCTAAAAGAAATTCCGGAAGTAAAACATTCAGAACCGGTTATGGAAATTTTATAGAAAAATTTACAGCAAAAAAAGATTCCTCAAAAAGGAATCTTTTTTTAAACTTCTAAACAAAGCTTATAAACATCATTTTTATTCATATCATAAAGAGTTGAAATTATTATTGAAATATCTTTTGCTTTAAACCCTTTTTCTTTTAATTTTTTTATCTTCATTTCCAAATCAACCAATTCAGGATTGCTGTCAGCATAAATCATACACACAATTTCACCTTTAATTCCATATTGAAAATGCGTAAGTATTTCTTGCGGAGTACCAATTTTAATTTCTTCAAACAATTTTGATAGCTCTCTTGCTAATACAATTTTAGAAGTCGGACGCACTTTTTCAATAACACTAACTGTTTTCAAAATTCTTTCCGGAGAATCATAAAAGACAGTATTAATACCGGAATATTTTTCAACCAATTCTTTTATTTGTTTTTCACTACGTGGAATAAAACCTACAAATGCAAATTCTTCCCCACCCCTAGGTACTTGAGATAAAAATGTCGTCACAGCAGAAGCTCCCGGAAGCGCAGTAATCTCAAAATTTTCTTTTCTTAATTCTTCTACTATCACATTCCCAGGGTCACAAATCATCGGCGTACCAGCATCTGACACAAGCGCAATCGTTTTTCCATTTCTTAATTCATTTAAGAAAAACTCAACACGTTCACGCTCATTATATTTATGATAAGAAATACATTTTGTCCTAATATCATAGTGATTAAGAAGTTTTTGTGTAGTTCTTGTGTCTTCACACGCAATAAAATCAACTTCTTTAAGAATTTCAACCGCTCTTATTGTAATATCTGTAATATTACCAATCGGTGTCGGCACTATATAAAACTGAAATTTTCTTTGTGACATATGAGCATTCTACCATAAAATAAATCAAACTACCTTTTTTACAAAAAAAAAACGAGCATTTACTAATAAATACCCGTTTTTTTAGTGTAGTTAATTATTAAATAAACCATTATTGATTATTGGCTTCATTCAAAGCTCTTGTTGCTGACATTGCAACCAACGGGTTTGTATCAGTTTGAGCAAGAGTGAATAAAGTTGTAAGTTCTTCTTTATATTCAGGTCTTTCAATATGACTTAATGCATCAATTGCAGCCAATTTTACTTCCGGATTTGGATTATATCTTAAAGCATCAACAATTGCTGATGTTCCCGGCAAATCTGTCATTGGTACAATATTACCTGTTTGTTTTTCTACTTCATCAGTATAAATCTTCGCTAATACAGCCATTGTGTACATTGCGTATTCTTTATTTCTTTCTGCTTGTTCCATTGGAGAAATTTGATTTGCAAGATTCACTTCCGCTTGTGTCAATTGATAAGGCAATTTAACATCCTTATCATCCTTTGCACTTTCCTTAACTAAATAATTTGCAATCACTTTCTTTCTTGCTTGAACTTGTTCTTCACTAGGAGAAGCTAGTTCAGAAGTATCAGCTTTTGTAATATCAATCAAAGTTGAAAAAACATCTCTTACGATATAAGGTATTGCATTTTCTGAATCATCCATAGATATTCTTGCAATTTCTTCCATTTGTTGAGCTTGCACATCATAATCGTCACTTGTCAAATTTGAAATCACAAGCGGAATATCAACATCCGGTTGAATTTCTTCACCGGCAATTATTTCCGGTCTTTTCTTTTCTATTTCTTTAACTTCCGAATCCATAACTTTGACATCGTCATTGATTTCATCCGCTTCTTTTACATCATCATTTTTTACAGGAGATAAAGCCTCTTCCTTAACTTCATCTTCCTTAACTACGTCATTTTTTACCTCTGTTTTATCATTTTCAGAATCATCAATTGCGACATTCACATTTTCAGAATCGACATCAGATTTTTCTTCAACATTTTCTTCATTTTCTACTTCTTCTGCAGAAATTTTTTCCCCTTTTTCAGCTTCTACAGTTGTATAATTAGCCACCGGAACTTCAGGTTTTTCTGCTTCTTCAACTTCTTCAGCTTCATCAACTGTTTTCAATTCCTTAACCGGTTCAAAATCTTTACTTTCAACTTCTAGTTCATTTTCCATTTTAGGTAAAATTACATTTGTCGTATGATAAGCTAAATTAAACCCTTGTGGAATTTGCACAGGATTAATTTGCGCCATATCATAAGTTAAGGGTGCTTGTGCTTGCGGATAATCGTAAATTGAATGTACAGGTTCAGCATGGACGGTCGGATTATCAATATTAATATTTACAGCATTATAATCACCGTTAGAATTAATAGGATTAGTCGCTACAGAATTTTGATTATTATTTCCACCAACAAAAACTTCCGGCTTTGAAATATTAATCTTTACAGCACTGTAATTCCCTTTGTTAAAACCGTTATCTATTGATTGAACCATACTTTACATCCTTTCAACACATTTACATCTGTTTAGTTAAAGTTCATAAAAACATAAATTTGCGTTTTTTAAAATATAAATTTACAATTATTTACATGTTTTATTCAACATTCTATCTAAGTGCTTTTTAGTCATTGTTGCTTTTCTTTTAATTTTAAGCTAAATATTATCTCTAGCAAGGAGAGTTGAAAATGAAAAAAGGAAGAACTATTGGAACTGCAAACGGTATTATTGCAGCAACAAGTTATAGCACAAATCCTCTTTTTGCACTACCACTGTACATGCACGGTATAGGAGTAAATTCAGTACTTTTTTACAGATATTCTTTTGCCGTATTAATTTATTATTTTTGGCTAAAATATTACAAAAAAATATCACTCAAAATATCCAAAAAAGAATTTCTGCCACTATTAATTTTAGGCTTGTTCTTTTCACTTTCATCATTAACACTTTTTGAAGCGTTCAAATTTATTGATGCAGGAATTGCTTGCACAATATTATTTATTTATCCGGTAATTGTCGCATTAATGATGACAATATTTTTTAAAGAAAAATTAACAAAAATTACAATTTTAGCAATCATATTAACAAGCATTGGAATAGTTTTATTATACAAATGCGAAACCGGAGTAACATTAGATTTACACGGAGTTCTATTGGTAATATTATCAGCATTTTTATACGCATTTTATATCATCGGAGTAAAGAACAACAAAATTGCAAAATCTATCAATAGCGCAAAATTAAGTTTTTATGTTATGTTATTTGGGCTGCTCATATACATTATCAATTTAAAATTCTGCACAGAACTTCAAATACCTAATGAACAATATTTATGTTTTTTTGCAATAGGACTGGCAATTTTTCCAACAATAATTTCTCTGGAAACAATAACAATAGCTATTAAACTGATTGGCTCAACCAAAACAGCTGTTTTAGGTGCTTTAGAGCCACTTACGGCAATATTCTTCGGAGTTTTGTTTTTCCACGAAACATTAACTCTAAGAATAATTTTAGGCATTATTTTAATTCTTTCCGGAGTAATATTAATCATAACTAAAAATGGAAAAACTAAGTTAAAAAGGATTAAATAATGGACAGATGCAGCTGGGTAGATTTGAATTCAGAAATTTATATCAAATACCACGATGAAGAATGGGGAATTCCGAAATATAATGATAGAGATTTATTTGAACTCCTTATTTTGGAAGGTTTTCAAGCCGGATTATCTTGGATAACCATTTTAAAAAAACGAGAAGCTTTTAGAGAAGCATTTGATAATTTTGACGTTGAAAAAGTAGCTCTATATTCTCCTGAAAAAATCGAAGAATTACTTCAAAATAAAAATATCATCAGAAGCAAAACTAAAATAACTGCAGCTATTAATAATGCTAAAAAATTTATAGAAATTCAAAAAGAATTTGGAAATTTTTCTGACTATATTTGGAGTTTTACAAATGGAAAAATCATAAAAAATACCGGAAATAAAATTCCTGTAAAAACAGAATTGTCAGAAAAAATTTCTAAAGACTTGAAAAAACGTGGCATGAAATACGTTGGCGCAATTATTATTTACTCATATTTACAAGCAATAGGTATTGTTAACGACCACGAGCAAAAGTGTTTTAAACATTATTAAGACCAAAATTTTGAAATAAACACTTACTCATAATCTCTCACTCATCGACTATTTTAAAAATTTTCACTTTCAATTTTTAACTACCACCAGACATTACTCTCCTAAACTCTACCCCTTAGCTTTACCCACTACTTTACAATTACCCCTGTTTTTGTTACGATTTTAGGGCGATATAGTAATTTTTATAGGGAGATAATAAATTGAAAACCAGAATGAAATCTAACAATTGCGGAGAACTTAATCTAAGCAATTTGAATGAAGAAGTAACATTATCCGGCTGGGTTTCTACAGTCAGAGATTTGGGCGGTATTTTGTTTATAGAACTTCGTGACAGAAGCGGATTTTTCCAGCTTGTAGCTAACCCTCAAATCAATCCGGAAGTTCACAAAGCTTTTGAAAAAGTTAGAAGTGAATATGTAATTATGGTAAAAGGTAAAGTTACAAAAAGACCTGAAGAAACATACAATGAAAAATATCCTACCGGTCAAGTTGAAATGTACCCGGAATTTGTTGAAGTTCTAGCAGAATCAAAGGTTCTTCCTTTTATTTTAGGCGACGATAATGTTTCTGAAGACATCAGACTTAAATACAGATATCTTGATATCAGAAACGAAAAAATGCTTCATAACTTAAAAACAAGACACAACATCGTTCAAGCAGTTAGAAACTATTTGAACGGTCAAGAATTTTTAGAAGTTGAAACACCAATTTTGATTAAAACAACTCCGGAAGGTGCTAGAGATTATTTAGTTCCATCTCGTGTTCAACCGGGTAAATTCTTTGCACTTCCACAATCACCACAAATTTTCAAACAATTATTGATGGTTGGTGGAATTGAAAAATACTATCAAATTGCAAAATGTTTCCGTGATGAAGACTTGAGAGCTGATAGACAACCTGAATTCACACAAATCGATATGGAAATGTCATTTGTTGAACAACCTGACGTAATCAAAATGGTTGAAGGCTTGTTAGTTGATGCGTTTAAAGCTGCAGGCGTTGAAATCAAACCTCCATTTATTCAAATGCCTTGGCAAGAAGCAATGGATAAATATGGTTCTGACAAACCTGATACAAGATTTGGTTTAGAATTGTTTGATATCGGTGATATTATTCTTGAATCTAATTTTGAAATCGTTAAAAACACACTTCAAAACGGTGGTATCATAAGAGGTATCAGAATCCCTGGCGGTGCTAAATATTCTAGAAAAGATATTGATGATATTACAAAACTTGCTGTATCATTCGGTGCTAAAGCTTTAGCAAATATTATTTATAACGAAGATGGTACTGCAAAATCTCCTGTATTGAAATTCGTTACAGAAGAACAAGCAAAAGCTATTCAAGAAAGAGCTGGTGCTCAAGCCGGAGATATCATTTTCTTCGTAGCTGATAAGCCAAAATTAGTTTATGATATTATGGGCAGATTAAGATTACATTTCGGTAAATCTTTGAACTTGATTGACGAAAACAAACACAACTTATTATGGGTTGTAGACTTCCCAATGTTTGAATGGTCAGATGAAGAAGGTAGATTTATGGCAATGCACCACCCATTCACATCTCCAAACTTAGAAGACTTAGAGAAATTAGATAGCGGAGATTTGGGTAATGTTAAATCAATTGCTTATGATATCGTTTACAACGGTACTGAATTAGGCGGTGGCTCTGTTAGAATCCACTCATCAGAAGTACAAAAGAAAATCTTCAAAGCGTTAGGCTTGACAGAAGAAGAAGCAACTGAAAAATTTGGATTTATGGTTAATGCTCTTCAATACGGTACTCCACCTCACGCAGGTTTAGCAATCGGCTTGGACAGATTAGTTGCATTATTATGCAGAACAGATTCTATCCGTGACGTTATTGCGTTCCCTAAGAATGCAAGTGCTAAGTGTTTGATGAGCGATGCTCCGGGTGAAGCTTCATTGCAACAAATGAGAGAATTGCATATTAAGAGCACAGTTAAGAAAGACTAAAACAATAAATAAAAAAGTAAGATAAAAGGCGACAATACAAAGTATTGTTGCTTTTTATCTTAAATAAGCACAAAAAACTTGACAGTATCAACCGTTTATTTTAAACTTAACATGCCGAAGTATAGTGCTATGGTATGCCTTGCTCGGATAATGCACAAAAGTTAAGGAGACTAAAAATGCCAAAATTAAAAACTCACCGTGCAGCAGCTAAAAGATACAAAGTTACTGGCACAGGTAAAATCACAAGAAGACATGCAGGTATTGGCCACTTGCTTCAACACAAGTCAGAATCAAGAAAACGTAAGATTTTCGGAGATGTTGTAATTTCTGAAACTCACGAAAAATTGGTTTCTAAAGAATTACCTTACAAGAAGTATGCTAGATAGGAGTGTTGAACAATGAGAATTAAACGTGGAAATGTATGTCGTAACAGACACAAAAAAATATTAAAGCTTGCTAAAGGCTTCAAAGGTGCAAGAAGCAGAATATTTAAGGTTGCTAACATTGCTGTAATGAAAGCTCTTAAATACGCTTACAGAGATAGACGTGCTACAAAACGCAATATGCGTCGTTTGTGGATTGTTAGAATCAATGCAGCTGTTAGAGCAGAAGGCATGAGCTATTCTAGATTTGTAAATGCTTGCAAAAAAGCAAACATTCAAGTTAACAGAAAAATGCTTGCTGACCTAGCTGTAAACGATAAAGAAGCTTTCTCTGTTATCGTAGAAGCTGCAAAAGCTGCTTTATAATTTATAGGTCTAAACAAACTAAAAATCCGGTTTTTCAAAAGAAAAATCGGATTTTTTTATTGAGAAAAAGGAGTAGGAAAATTTTAAATTACATATCATATACAAAGTTTTGACCGGTTGTATTTTCTGATGCTTCTTTTGCCATCGCTTGTGAAGCAAAAAACATTTGTTTTGCATAACTTTGAATTTCTGTATTGTATACTCTTTGGTCAAAAATATTTTCATATTTTTCAAGATAATCACCAATAGGGTTGATAGCACCAGTAAGTAAGTTTGTTGCAGTAGTGGCAAATTGTTCTAAAACTTTTTCACCAACACCCATTTCAGCTAATTTCTCAGATAGTGTTAAAGTTAAAAACCCGCTATCTTTTACTGCTTCTTCAGCTTTTGCTTCAAGATTAGCTTCCATTTTAGCTTCTGCAGCTGCGTGCTGTTTTGTTGGATCATAAGTCTGAGTTTTGTAAGTCTGTAAAAAATTGTTTAAATTAAATGTTTCTGCCATATCCTTTGCCCTTATTTTCGTATTAATGTTATCGGCATTTTTTTCAAAAACTTTAGGATTTTTAAGAAACTTTTTACAATTCTTTACAAAAAAGTTTGAAGTATGTTCAAGATGTTTTTAAATTCAATATAGCCTAACTGTCTAATGATATATTGCTTAAGTGGGTAATACCAATAATGACGGATTTTAGGTATTAATATTAAGTAAGAAAAAGGAGAAACAATATGATTAAACCAGTAACAACAAGCATTTTTTCAAAATTCACACCAATTAATAATATTGAAAAACTTACTAAAAAAGAAATTCAACGCACAAATTTCACAAGACCAGATTCGCCAACCGGATTCTTTATTAATCAACTTGGAAAAAACAATAATAAATGTTTGAGCATTGCACCAGAAATATTCTATTAACTTTTGCTTAAAAATTGGTTTTGGAAGAATATTAATTTAACAATTGTTTAAACTCGGCATCCATGTCATTTTGAGCCATTTGAACGATTGGAATATTATATTCTTCCGCCAGTTTTTTCACTTTTATATCATAGTTTATAGCCAATGTTTTAACTCCGGCTTTTATTCCGACTACATTTGCGTGAAATCTCATCGCAACAAGATATTCCAAATTAGAAATACATTCAAACACATCATTAATTGCTAAATTATTTACAACTTCAATATTATTTTCTCGGCCGTTAATTTTTAAAATTCTAGCAAATTTCTCACAAACTTCTAAATCTACACTATCTTGCAAAGATATTATTTGTATTTTTTTATCCGCAAAATTTTTAATTACTTCTTCTGCAAGCCTATTTAAAAACTTATCAGTTAAAGTCGGATAATTTCTTAATTGTATACCGACCACACCAATTTGATTTTTATGTGGAAGTTCTAACTCTAAAATAGGGTCTTTTACAAGTTCTGATTCTATTCCCCATTTTTTTAAAAGTTCTTGAGATTTTTTATCCCTTACAGAAATTTTATCAGCACGAGATAAAGCAAATCTTGTTAAAATTTGTCCGATTTTAGAATTAATTGGCCCAATTCCTTGTGCAAATATTTCTACTTTTTTGCGTAAAATTAATGCAGAATATATGACACCGAGATAATAAATTAAACTTTTTACACTCGTTACATCCTGCAAAAGACTTCCACCACCTGATACAAGGACATCGGCTTCACATAAACTTTTCCAAAAATCAAGCATTTTGCAAGAAGCAACCTGATGTATTTGGGCAGTCTTTTGAGGGTTAGAAGAAATTAAAGTAATTTTTTCCGCACCACTTTTTTTAAGCCTGTCAGTCAATAC
Organism: uncultured Candidatus Melainabacteria bacterium; assembly: GCA_934754425.1. GTDB lineage: Bacteria > Cyanobacteriota > Vampirovibrionia > Gastranaerophilales > Gastranaerophilaceae > CAG-196. Next base: position 33,087 of record CAKVIN010000004.1, read on the forward strand.
TTTTGCGATTGCTTCGTCACCAAAATTATCAAATCCGATATAGCCGGATACAATATATTTTGTCATTAAACATTCTCCAAAACTGCGTTCTTATAAGGAATTGCTTGAATTGCACCATAATTTTGAGTTTGTAATCCGGATACTACTGCTGCAAATTTTGTAGCCTCGCTTGGTGCGTAACCATTTGTTATTGCGTATAAAAATCCACCATTAAACACATCACCGGAAGCAGTTGTATCTATTGCTTTTTGAGTGTTATAAAATTCTGTAAAAATAATTTCTCCACGATAACCGGTATAATATCCATTATCAATGTGAGATTTTATAACAACAATTTTCACGCCTTTGTCCCAGAAATATTTTACGACTTTGTCAATTGAATCTACTTCATAAAGTCTTGCAGCATCATTTTTCAAACTCAAAAATATAATATCCGTAAATTCGACAATTTCTTCAAAATATTCTTTTGTGTCAGTAGAATTCATAAAACAAGATGTATAATTCGGGTCATAAGCAGTAAGAACATCATTTTCTTTAGCAATTTTAAATGATTCTCTAACAAGTTCTCTAGAGCTTGCACTCAGGGATTGCACAACTCCGGTTGAATAAATCAGTTTCAATTGTTTAATACATTCTTCTGAAATATCACTTATAGAAAGCTTTGTTGCTGCAGTTTTACGCTTGTAATACAAGAGTTCTTTCTTTTCAGGAGTCCTTGATACAATATACATTCCATTCTGCTCATCATTTGATTTGATAAGTGAAGTGTCAATATTTTCCTTCTGCAAGCTAGATAAAATAAATTCACTGAATCCGTCATTTCCAACTTGAGTTAAATAAGTAACATTACCGCCTAATCTTGCAACGGCAACAGCGGTTGTTACGGTATCTCCACCAAAAAATTTATTTAGCGTAGAAGTATCAGCCAGAGTTCCATTAGAAGAAAGCTCTACAAGACATTCACCGATTATTGCAATATCTACTTTTGCATCCATTCAGAAAAATCCTTAACTTCTTTAATAATTTCTTTTGTTCTACTTGTAATTTCTTTTGGGGTAAAACCCTGATAAAAATCACGTCCGATACCAACAGCCGATGCCCCAGCTTTGATATAAGTTACTGCTTGAGAAAGTTTGATATTTCCCATTGGCATAAGGCTCAAAAATGGCATTTGCCTAAGAATATCTTCTATATATTGAACCCCGCCCATAGCATCCGCAGGATACAATTTGATAAGCGGAATTCTTGATTTCCACGCAATATAAGCTTCATTCGCAGTCGAAGCACCAGCTATAAATGGAACACGTTTATTTTTAGTGATTTTCACCATATTCATTTGGAATATTGGAGATGCAATCATTTTTGCACCACATTCAAAAGCCGCATCAGCCTGCATTGATGTAATGATACCTCCGGCACAAACGGTTGCAAATTTAGAAACTTCCGCAATTGCTTTGTACAAAGTCGGATTTTCAACATTAATCTCCAAAATTCTTATTCCACCGTCAATCAATGCCTTTGAAATTTCTATTGCTTCTTCCGGCTCTTTTGTTCTAATTATCGGAAAAAGCTTATCTTGTTTGATTATCTCAATATAATTTTCACTCATTTGTATGTATCCTTTTCTACTAATTTATTATATCATGAAAAGGTAAGTCAAACTTTTAAAGAAAGAATTCGGGGTTTTGTGTTGAAAAAGATTAAACTTTTATTAATGGGCTTAATAATATTAACTTGTTTATTTTTTGCCTATTTTGTTACATATACATTTGTAGAACCTAAAGCATACGATTTTATGATAAGCCATGTTTTAACGGAAAAAGTTCCTTTCGACAAAAATAAACAAACATATGGCAGTGATGACGTTGTTTTGGTAGTTATTGATAAAAAAACCATAGAAAAATATCGTTGGCCATGGCGACGTGATTTATATTGCAAAATATATGAATATTTCAAAAAATACGCTAAACCTGATGTAATTTTACACGATACACTAATTGCCAGTCTTGATATAGAAAATCCCGATGCTGATTCAAAATTTTTTGCGTCCATAGATAAAATGGATAATCTCGTAATGGGATTTATGCCTAATGTTGTAGGATGGGAAAATACTGATTTCGGTAAAAAATATGATGAAATGTTTACAAAATATGCCGTAAATTCAATCAACAAAATTACACTTCCAAGTTATGGTTATTGGAGCTTTTTACCTTTTCCAAAACCTTATTTTAATGTAGTTAAACATTGCGGTTCGGTATCAATGATTCCGGGGTTTATTGATGGAAATGTTTCTTCTTATGCTATGGATGAAATTATTAGAAATCATGAATATATTATCAGATATCAAGACAAAATTTATCCTTCTGTAGCAATGGAGGGATTTTTAATCAAAAACAATAATCCCCAAATGGTAGTTTCAAATTCACATATTTATTTTCCTGAATTAAATTATAAAATAAAACAAAAAAGCACGATATATCAATCAATCGTACCTTTAAGATTTTATAAATTAAACGACCAAGGATACACACACAAAAAATATTCTGCAGTTGATATATTAGATTCTTATGACGCTATTACTTCCGGCAAAAAACCTATAATAAATCCAGAAATATTCAAAAACAAAATTGTTATTTTTGGCGCAAATGTTCCTGCCGGTAGTGGCTTGAACGATAACAAAAACACTCCTATTATATCACATCACCCAGGAGTTGATATTCAAGCAACAGCAACAGATAATATTTTACACAATGATTTTCTTAAAATCGTTCCCAAATTCTTAAACATTCTACTTATGATTTTAGGAATGACACTCATTTATATTCTTATCCGTGTTAATGATTTATTCAAATCAATTGCTCTTTCAATAGGATTAATTGGCGGATATTTTCTATTTGCTGCTATGTGTTATTATTTCAAAATTGTTACTTTTGTAATCACTCCTCCGGTAATGTTTGTAATAACGATGCTTATCGGATATACTCACAAATTTGTATTAGAAAACAGAAGTAAAGAAAAAGTAAAATTTGCAATGGGAAAATACATGTCCCAAGACGTTATGAAACGTGTAATTATGAATATTGATAACCTTGGTTTGGGCGGGAAAAAAGCAACTGTAACAGTTTTATTCTCTGACATCCGTGGATTTACTTCTATGTCAGAACAAATGTCTGCACAACAGGTTTCTGAAATCTTAAACGAATATTTCACGGAAATGGAACCTATAATTACAAAATATAATGGTATTATCAACAAATTTATTGGTGATGCTGTTATGGCGATTTTTGGCGAACCTATTCAAGATAAAGAGCATGCTTCAAATGCAGTAAAATGCGGTTATGAAATGCTTTTGAAGGTTAAAGAACTTCAAAAAAAATGGGCAACAGAAGGAAAACCAAAAATAGACATTGGCATTGGTATTAATACAGGTGAAGTTTTTGTAGGAAATATCGGTTCAATAAATCGTATGGAATACACAGTTATTGGCGATACCGTAAATCTTGCAAGCCGTCTGGAAAGTTATAATAAGGTTTATAAAACAAAAATGCTAATAAGTAGTTCTACATATGAAGCAACTAAAAGTTTTATTGATGTTATAAAAATTTCTGACGTTGAAATAAGAGGTAAATCACACAAAATGAATATTTATGAAGTATTGAAAGTGAATGAATAAATTTTTAAAAGATTTTCTTTTTCAAAACTAACAAATTTATTTTTCAGAGGTTTTATACTAATTATGATAATAAATAAAATAAATACTATTAATAATCTTAATTTTAGAGCAAAATATTTAAGTAATGTAAATATAGATAAATTAAATTCTAAAAATGGAAAATTTGAGCCTGAAGAAGTTTCTTTAGTTGAATTTGACCCTAAAAACATGTTTGATACAATGGCAATATGTTATACTCCCAGAAATTGGCCAAGAGAACAGTTTGCCTCTGCAATAGCATATCAAGCTATGTTAATGTCAGAAAATCCATATGAAGATGAACCTGATTCAATTTATATTATGACGCAACAAAAAGATAATTTTGATTATTTAGATGATTCAAAAATATTGGGTTTGGCAGAAATCGAAAAAGAAAACAAAGGAGTATATAGATTAAACTATATACAAACTGATCCGGAAAAATCAAGTTTTATGAATTCACGTTCTGAATATAAGAATATTGGGAAAAAAATGCTTGATTTTTTAAAAACAAAATATACAAATAGCACAATTAAATTAAATGCTGCAAATAATACTGTCGCTAAATGGTATGAAAAAAACGGATTCAAATTGCGAGATAGTGATAAAAGATTGTATGAATGGCGCAAAACAATTTAACATTTAGTTTTTAATTTATTGCGCAAAGGTTCTATTCGTTCTGCAAGTATTGTTGAAATAAAAGGAATTAAAATATAATAGACACTTCCGATTAATAAAATCGGTTTTGCAATTTTTATTCCCTGAACTTGCTTATCAACATTTGGTAAACCTTTGTTCGCTTTTTTAAAGTTTTCAATAAATTTTTCAGTCGGCTTTTGCGTTAATTTATCCAGAAGATAGCTGCTTATAATACTCAACGTGGTTGAAATTCCTGCATTATATATCAATGTATTTTTTCTTTCATCCGGTAATTTCTTACTATTTTTTGTTTGATGAATAAAAGTTGCTGTTGCTATAGTATCTGTCGCAGCAATAATATGCATAGGGAAATTTGAATCTTTATATCTTTCAGAAAACTTTTGCATCCAATTTTTGTCCAAAACTTTGCCTAATCTGTTAGTCAAATTATTTTTACCTCTGAATGAAATATTTTGCTCTTTATTATTTTCTTTATTATTCTTTCGTTTTTCATGATTAAATAATGGCAAAATATAAGGAAGTCCTGCACTTGTTAAAATTGCTTTTGGCATAGCAATAACAAGTCCCAAACCAAGCTTAAACATTTGTGTTGCCAAATTATAACTTTTAGATTGTGTAAGTGTTTTATTTTCTTTAGTAAAAAATTTAATAGTTTTTTTATCTAAATATTTTTCAGGATTATTATCTATTTTTTTTATAAAATTAGCAAACGGAACTGAGATTGCATACGTTAAGCCATATCCTACAGCACTGGATGATATTGATTTTGCACAAGCAATTTTTTTATTTTCTTTATCGGTTTTAGGCGCAAGCCATATTGCTGCCGGTCTTACACAAGTCGAAAAAGCAAGAATCGTTGCAGCAGAAAATAAAGTGCCATTATCTGAGGCAAACTCTAAACTGCGCTTAAATACTTTATTAGTATAAATACTTTTGAATGAGATATCCCTATTTGAATTTACTTTCATCTATTTTTATTAGATAACATAAATATGACCGTTAATAAACCTTGGAAAAATTATGAAAAATTTGGGCTCGGTATTATTTATTTAATACTGGCTTTAAATTTATTTATTTTTAATGATAGTCCTATTGCTGTAACTTCAGCATTTTTTGGAATTACGTACACATTTTTAGCAGGAAAAGGAAATCCGATTTGTTATTTATTTGGGATAACAGGCTCTAGTTTTTATGGCTATCTTGCTTTTCATAACGCACTTTGGGGAAATCTATTATTGTATATGGGATATTACATTCCTATGCAAGTAATTGGATTTTTCAAATGGAATTCTCACTTAAAAAAAGGATGTTCTGAAATAATAAAAACTTCTTTATCAAAAAAAGAAAAAATCATATTGTCATTTATAACAATAATTTTGACAATAATTGCAATTATTATTTTATATTACACACACGACAAAAATCCAATAATAGACGGCATTACGACTGTGTTTTCATTAGCTGGCATGTATTTAACCGTAAAAAGAGCTATCGAACAATGGTGCATTTGGATATTTGTTAACGGACTTTCCGCTATTATGTGGGGCATGATAGCTTTCAGCGGAGAAAAAGTTTATTCTACAGTAATTATGTGGAGTGTGTACTTTTTGCTTGGTATTTATTTTTATTTCTGTTGGAAAAAAGAACTTACACAAAACAATTCTTAAAATAAATTTAATTGAGGAGTATCCACTTCAATTTCTGCTTCTTTTTTACGACCGGCAAGGTTCTTAGAGAAATCTTTCTGCATTTTAACCATAAGCTCTTCAGAACGCTTGATTACTGCATTAGGTAAACCTGCCATTTTGGCTACTTGAATACCATAACTCTTGCTTGCCCCACCAGGGACAATCTTTCTTAAGAATTCAATTTCACCATTTTCTTCACTTATTGTAATTCTATAATTCTTAATTTGTGGGAATGTTTTTGTCATAACATTTAATTCGTGATAGTGAGTCGCAAAAATACATCTTGCACCGATTTTTGAAGCTATATATTCTGCAACTGACCAAGCTATAGCAACACCATCGTAGGTACTTGTTCCACGCCCTATTTCGTCTATAAGAATAAGACTTTTTTGTGTTGCGTTATTTAATATGCAAGCTGTTTCAGACATTTCTACCATAAAAGTTGATTTACCAAGTGTTAAATCATCACTTGCACCAACACGAGTGAAAATTTTATCAACAATTCCAATTTGTCCATAATCCGCAGGAATAAAAGAACCTATTTGCGCAAGAATTGCAATTAAAGCGTTCTGGCGCATATAAGTCGATTTACCTGCCATATTTGGGCCTGTTAAAATCATGAATTGTGTTTTTGATTTATCACTGCTAGAAAGTTCAATGTCATTCGCTACATACGTTCCAAGCGGTAAAATTTGTTCTAAAACGGGATGTCGTCCGTTTTTTATAATAAAATCACCAGTTTCATTGAGTTCCGGACAAATATAATTTTGTTCTGTTGCAACAGTTGCAAAAGAAGTGAACACGTCAAGCTCTGCAATGCATTCTGCTGTTTCTCTGATTAGAGTTACAAATTCTTTTGAGTAATCTCTAAATTTACTGAATAATTTATGCTCAAGCTCAAACGCTTTTACCTGTGCGGTTAAAACCTCATCCTCATGTTTTTTAAGTTCATCTGTGATAAATCTTTCTGCGCCGGTCAAAGTTTGTTTTCTAATATAATCAGGTGGAACTTTGCTTAAGTTTGAATTTGTAACTTCTATAAAGTAACCGAATACTCTATTGTAGCCAACTTTAAGAATATTAATACCTGTTCTGTCTTTTTCTCTTTGTTCAAAATCCCTAAGCCAATTTTCGCCATTGTACATCAAATCTCTAAGATAATCCAAATCAGAGCTTACACCGGATTTAATCACTCCACCTTCTTTTATAGTAATCGGTGCATCTTCTTTTATTGTTTTTTCAATAATTTCTGCATAATCACTCAATTTATCTAAATCATTTTCTATATTAGAAAATATCTTCAAATCAACAGATTTAACTATTTCTACTAATTCCGGCAATGCTTGTAGTGATGTTTTTAGACTCAAAAAATCTCTCGGAGTCGCAGAAATATTACTCAATTTAGTAGAAAGTCGTTGAATATCATAAATCCCTCTAAGCTTTGATTGAATATCATATCTTACGGAAGAATTTTCTACAAGACTTTTTACAACTTCTTGACGTTTAAGAATACGGTTTAAGTCTTTTAGCGGCTGACAAATCCAAGATTTAAGAAGTCTTGCGCCCATGTTTGTAGAAGTTTTATCAATCGCCCATAATAAAGAACCGTATTTATTTTTTTCTCTAAGTGTTTCTGTAAGTTCTAAATTTTTTCGAGTTCCTGCATCAATTGACATGTATTCAGAAAGTTCATACGTTTCAATTCTTTCAAATTTCGGAAACCCTTCTTTTGTGTTTTCCCAAATATAAGCCAACAATCCTGCTGCTGCTCTAAAACCAATAGGACAAGTATTATATCCGATTGCATCTAAATCAGCTATTTTAAAAACTTGTTTTAGGTTTTCTTTAGCAAAATTTTCTTCAAAAACTTTTTCCGGAACTTTTGAACAGTTATAAATATTCAATATTTCATCAGGCAAATCAACGGTTTCTTCCGGCACAATTTGAAACGGCTGAAGTTTCATTTTTTTTGCTTGTGCTACAATTTCTGCCGGCTGAATTCTTGCAAGCTCGGTTAACAATGTTTCGAAATTCAATTGAGTTGCTTTAAATTCTCCTGTAGAGATATCTGTGTATGCAAATCCCCATTTCTCTTCTTTTCCGTCTTTGGCTTTATAGATTGCGCACATATAATTGTTACTGTTTTGGTTAAGAAAATTGCTTTCCAAAATAGTTCCGGCGGTAATTATTCTAACTACACCACGTTTTACAATACCTTTTGCCAATTTTGGGTCTTCTAATTGTTCGCAAATAGCAACTTTGATATCTTTTGCAACAAGTTTTTCAAGATATCCGTCAATCGCTTTAATAGGAATTCCTGCAAGCGGAATTCTGCCTAACTTCGCACCACAATCACGACCTGTCAGAGTTAATTCGAGCTCTCTGGACATCGTAACAGCATCTTCAAAAAAGGTTTCATAAAAATCACCCATTCTGTAAAGAAGCAAACAATCAGGATGTTCACGCTTAATTTCCAAAAACTTCTGCATTGCAGGAGTAGCGTCTTCTATATTTACATCACTCGTATTAACTAGATTGATTTCAGGTTTTGTCATAGATATAATTGTACTAAATATACACAAGAGGTGCAAGTAATGTTGAGATTAATAAAGATAATTTTTAACGCATTTTTACTTGTTCTTGCCATTATAGGGTTTAACGCTATTGGCGGACAAAAATATGTAGAAGCCGTAAAAGTTAGTGTAACTGAATTCATCCAAGAACACGCATTTGAAAATGCTAAAAAGATTGGTAATTTTTCAGGTTTAAATGAAGAATTTCAAATTGATAACGCAGTAAATCTTGTAGGATATAAAGCTGTTATGGCGGAACATAAAGCTTCAGGACAAAAAATGATTATTGTTGATTCCGGCAAAAAACCACTCTTAACTCAACAAGATATCCAAAGTAATAATGTTGATAAAAAATTAAAAGATTTATCAGAAAAATTTAAGTATCAAGCAATCACTGTTCAAGATATTAAAATAACTAATCGTGGAAACATGAATATTTACGGCAAGTCAGTTCCTTATGCTAAATTTGAAGCTCACGTTACTAAGCTCCCATTTTCTGATATATCAGGAGTTATAGCAAGCGTAACAACATCTGACGGTTCAGAAAAGTTAGCATTATCTGTTAGTGAAAAGAAAAAATATTCACAACTGATTACAAATGAGTTTTATAGAGGCGTAAAAGAAACAGAAAAATAAATATTTCAAACAAAAAGAGTTGGCATTAAACCAACTCTTTTAAATATAACTTTAAATTTATTAATCTTGTTTTTTACCGAATAAAACTTTGATTTTATCCCAAAAACTTAAATCTTCAAAATCTACACTGGAAGAATTTACTGTACTTGTAGTTGTGGTTCTTGTTTTTGAACCTGAAACATCCATAAGTTTATTAGTCTTGCTTGCAGCTTCACCGTTCATTTTCATAGCTTCTTCTAGATATTTAACTTTGAATGGATGTTTCTTTAAGTCTGCATCAGCAACATCTTTTAATGAAGCACTAAAGATTTTGCTTGCTTCTTTTGCAATAAGTTCGATTTCACCGTTAGAATAACCATTTTTTTGAAGTTTTTTAGCAAAAGATTTGAATGCAGAAGTTTTATAAAATTTTTCATCAACCGCACCGATATTTTTCATGTACATTTCTAACAATGCAGGTACTTGCTTTTTGTCAGGAAGAGGTACTTCAATTTTGTTATTAAATCTTCTTAATGCAATCGGGTCAACAATACCGTTTTTAGGGTGATAATTAGAAGTTGCGATTACTGTAACATTTGAACATTTTTCTCTAAGTTTATCTAAACCTGTCAAAACCGCTGCTCTTGATTTTGCGACTTCTTCTGCACCGTGAGCTCCATCCGGAACTTTTCTCATAACTGCATCGATTTCATCAATACATACCACGAATTTCTTATCTTTTTGAGCATTAGCTTGAGCAATAATATTGTCAAAACAACTGCTAATTCTCATACTTGCTGCATCTTTATAAGGTGAACCTAAATCAGGATATTTGATACAAGTGAACATTGAACCTGTTTCTTGCGCAAATTGTTTCGCTACATAAGTTTTACCGGTACCACCATGCCCATATAAATACATAATATCCATATTATTACCGGCTCCACCCCATTTTTTAGCTTCTGCAGACAATTTATTATTTTCAATAATTGACTTAAATGCTTTTTTCAAAGATTTTGATGTTGTATCGGAATCTAAAGACGCAACACTATTTTTTCCTATAAAATTTTCCCATTTTAATTTTACATTAGTCATTTCTTTTAATGCATCATCCGCTTGTTTAGCAGCTTCTTTTGCACCATTTTTGGTTAAATGCTTAATTCCAAATAACCCTAACACTCCAACTGCTGCTGTTGCCAAAAATCCTGTTGCTATACCAACTTGTGCTAACACTCCGGCTTTATTCCATCTTTCTTGGCTTCTAGCTTTTTTTTCTGCTTGATTTTCTGCTATTGCCTGCATCATAAAAACATCATCATTTAACGCATTTTCTGGCATTGGCTCTGTATAACGATTATTATAATTTACGTTATTTGGCTGTCCAATCTTTTGTGCTTCTGCTCTGAAATTTATTGTACTTACTGGAATTGTCATTATTTGCTCCTTGTTTATAATTCGCTAGGATTAATCTTTAAATCTGAAATCAATTTCATAAAATCTTTAGTATCAAAATTCAATTCATTTTGTTTATTTGCAATTGTTCTAACAATATCAATTACGTCAACTTTTTTATCTTGACCCTTTATAGAGGATGCCGTTGCATCATAAATTGAAGAAAGAGTTCTAAAAGAAGTATTACATTCTTTTTTAGATAAAAATTCTGAAATCTTATCAAGTTCAACTGAACCATTTCTAAGTTTATCACTTACTAATTCCGAATCTTTATAATGATATTTTATAGCATTTGTAATCTGTTCTTTTGTAGGCAAATCTACCAACACTTTTTCACTAAATCTATCTAACATTGGTCTATCAAGCTTTTTACCACCGAGTGCAATCCCTTTTTCTACATCAATAGGAAGGTTAGTTGCACCAATTGTGATAATATTTTTTCTTTTACCTAATTTTTCTGTAAAACATTTTTTAAATTCATTCAACATATTATTGGAATGTTTTGCATTCAAACTATTATCAACCATCATTACAGAATCAATTTCATCTATAAATACAAAAAATCTATTAGATGGATTTTTGTCCGCTTCCTGGCAAATCATATCAACAGCTTTATTCAAATTACGTTCACTTACACTCTGATATTCTGAACCCAAACTTGTTACATCCAAAGATGCAAATCTTGAATCAGGAAATTCTTTTGCCAACGCTTTTGCAAACGTAGTTTTACCTGTCCCTGGAGGTCCGTAAAGTAATAATGATTTAGTAGGACGTCCTCCTCTTGCTTTTAAAACATCCGGATTTTCTACACTATTTTTAAACTTTGATGTAAAATCTTTCAAACCACTCGGTAAAGCCATATCATCAAGTTTTGATGACTTCGTTAAATCAGACCAAATTTCTTTTAGTTCATTAACAGGTTTTTCCAAACTTTTATTTTGCTTACGCATATAATATATACTTGCAATTGCACTCGCTCCAAGAGTTCCTAAAAACGCATAATATATACCTTGATTAATTTTAGCTTTCTTCTGCTCCTTTTTCTGCTGTTTCACAAATGTATCAACATCCATTGGCTCATAAGGATTTGCAGTCGCTCTAAAATTAACCTTTTTGTTTATTGTCGGAATTATTGTTGTATTACTTCCTATTGAATCAATCGTAGTCATACGAACTCCTAACACTAATACTTCTAACATGTATAAAACAAAAAATATTATAAAATTGCTCTTTTGTAAACTTTTGTAAAAATTTCTTCAAAAATCCTAAAGTTTTTGAAAAAAATGCCGATAAAAATAATATAAAGGGACAATAAAGGAAAGAAATATGAGCCTAAGCTGTTCAAATATTAGATTATTAACATTGACTCGCCGTAAAGCCGATATTGAATACGATATTTCAATCGACTCTATGCGTAAAATAGCGCTCACAAAAGAACAAAGTTTATTGACTCAAACTTATAATAGCAAACTTCAAGCTAAAAATATTGCTTATTATGATAATGGAAAATTTAATAAGATTAATTATAACTACATAATGGGATATGGTGCTAATTATACAGCAATTACAAGCGGTTCGCAAGCGCTTAAAAACGATAATTCAATGATTTTGACTGATTACAAAGGTCAAGTTGTAATGAGTGATGCTTACGCAAATGCCATCGTTGCTGTCTTAGGTTCTTCCGCTATGGATTCTAACGGACGTGGCGGAACATTCTCAACCGACAAAATTCCTGAAATCATGGCAAAATTAGTACCGGGGCACACTGCAGAAGAATTTAAATCTGTTATGAATGGTGACTCTTTATCAACAAGCTATAAAGCTTCCGGAGTACAAACTACTACCGGAGAATCAACCGGAAACACTACACAAGTGGATAGCTCAGATACAAGTACTTCAATAATACAAAAATTAGTTGATTTCTATGAACCAATATTTAAAGCAGCTGCTTCCAACGGCTGGACAAAAGAATACAACAATGAAATGAAAACTAACGATAATTATGTAAGCGATGCATTAGTGAGCGGTTCATTCCAGCTTGCAAAAGTTAATGACGAAGGAAACTATGATCCTGATGTTTCTCTTACATATTTCGTAACCGCTGGTGACTTGACAGCAAGAACTGACTCTGAAATCAGAGAACAACTTACCGCTTGGTATAACGAAGAAAAAGAACGAATTTCAGAAAAAGAAAGCTGGATTGACTTGAACATAAACAACTTGTCTACAGAGTTGGAAGCTATTAATACAGAAATTCAATCAGTCAAATCACTGATAGATGATGCAACAAGCTCAGTATTTGACTGGGGTAGCGGCTAATAAAAATTATTAATACAAAAAAATTTAATCCCTAATTTCCCTTTTCCTTTATTTAATTGTTAAAACTTGCTTTAGCAAGTTTTTTTTTGGTACTACGTACGTAGACATTTGGTCGGCTGCTTGGTCGTAATAACTGGATTGTACATACACTACAAACTCCGCCTCGAATTGTGACTACAAGTTTAATGTGTATTTAGCCTCGCACGTAGACATTGGGTCGGCTGCTTGATAAAAACTACAAGATTATTCAAAAACTACAAACTCCGCCTCGAAGTGTGACTACAAGTTTAATGTGCATTTATCACCGTACGTAGACATTGGGTCGGCTGCTTGATAAAAACTAGATTATATAGACACTACAAACTCCGCCTCGAAGTGTGACTACAAGTTCAATGTGCATTTATCACCGTACGTAGACATTGGGTCGGCTGCTTGGTCGTAATAACTGGATTGTACATACACTACAAACTCCGCCTCGAAGTGTGACTACAAGTTACTATGCCGACACCCCAAATAATCCAAGACAGGTTAGAGTGAGGTAGAAGCTAATAATACAATAGCGCCACGTCATTGCGAGAAAATCTGTGATTTTCGTGGCAATCCAAAAATTATCATCTGGATTACTTCGCCACCTACATTCCTCGGAATGACGTAACATAGTATTTACCCCTTATACTCCAACTGTTTAAGTACAGCCTCAACAGATTCCGGAGCTAGTCCAACTATATTTTCAAAACTTCCTTCGTATTTATCCAAAAAACCATCCGGCAATTCTTGTATTCCATAGCTTCCGGCTTTATCAAGAGGATTAAACTCATCAATATAATAATTAATCATCTCATCAGTCAATTCTTTAAATCTTACGTAACTTGTTGTAGAAAGTAAAGCTGCACGATTTGTTCTTGTGTTAATTCCACAAATTGAAGTCACTACAGAATGTGTTGCGCCGGAAAGCTCTTTTAACATTTTATACGCTTCCGCTTTTGAATGCGGTTTGCCTAAAATATGATTATGCAAAACAACAACTGTATCAGCAGCAATAACCACAGATTTTTTATCTGAGCGCCTAACAACATCAAGACATTTTTGCGTTGCCAAATCTTCTATTTTTTCATAAGAAAAAATATCATCGCTCAATTTTTCATCATAATTTGAAGGTATAACTTCAAAATCAAGCTCTAAATCTGTTAAAATCTTTTTTCTTCTTGGTGAATTTGAGGCTAAAATAAGTTTCATCCCAATTACTCCTTACGAATACCCATTTTCGATAAATTCTCTATCTCTGAATTTTGCGCCAAGCTCTTTTGCAATCTTTTCGCATTTATCTACATCTATATGATGCACCTTGTCAAATCCGGTTACAACAGAAGTTGTTACATCCATACCGACATTAACAGCAGATTTAATAAATTCTTTTACTTCTTCATAAGCATTTTTGATTTTAGGCTTGCAAATCTCATCATACATAGTTTCATCAGCAGCATTAAGACTCACTGATACAGAATCAATTAAACCTTTAAATTCTTCCGCTACATTAGTTTTATAAATCGCATTAGCATGTCCGTTTGTATTAACACGAATTTTTATATAAGGATAATTTTTTCTCAAATATTTACAAAATTCCTTCATCATTTCACGGCGCAAAAACGGTTCTCCATATCCGCAAAAAACAACTTCTCTAGCTGATTGTGCAAACTTTTGAAATTGGTTAATAATATCATCTAATTCGTAATTATCATCATGCCACATTTGTGCACCGCAAACATCGTCCTTTTGATTTCTTAAACAAAATACACAAGAATTTGTGCAAGAATTTGTAAGGTTTATATAAACAGTTGAAGGATGTTCTTCATTATTAATGGAATAAACTAATGTATACATCAATACCCCCTAAGAGCTTTTATTATTACATTCCAATAATACTACAAAAATTAAAGATTTTCTTTTTGTTTTGTTTTTCTTTTAGTTTTTTTAGAATGATGTTCTTCATCCTCATTACATCCAAGAACTTCGTTTAAATGATTAATCAAAGCTTCTGAGTGGTAGCACATAGCATGTTCGGTTTTATGGTGAATATCAACGATATGGTAATGCATTGCCATTTCAATTTGGATTAATGCAATATTATAATCATAAATTTTATTTACATACCCCGTAACCGCCATTATATAATCTTTTCTTGCCTCTTGTAGTGCCACATAATTTAATTCACCGCTTTTATATTTCGCCTCTACAAGTTTTAAATTTTTAAGCGCTTGCTCCGCTTCAATTTGTGCAGTTGGTATCTGATTTTCAGCCTTGTCAAAATTATTAAAAGCACGCTTAACTTCATAATATAAATCTTTTTTAAACAAAATTATTTCATTATCCGCAAGTTTAACTTGTGCGTCAGCTCCTTTAATAGAATGCTTAAGTTCCATCAAATTGACGTTAGAGTTCAAGTTTACACCCACTTGAAAACTATTATTGTCAGTCAATGTCGAACTATTAAATCCATATCCTGCATTTGCACTAAGTGTTGGAAAATAAGTCTTTTTAATATATTTTAAAGACTCCTTCATTGCATCTCGGGTGGAATTTAAGACCATTAAATCCGGACTATTATCATAAGCTAATTGCGGAGCATTCTCTCTTGTAAAGGTGAAAACATATTTAGAATATGGTTGTGGCAACTTATCCAAAGCACTATAATCGTTATTAAAATCAAAAGTTTTAGTATTTTTAATATCAAAATCAACCTGATTTTCCAAATA
This sequence comes from uncultured Candidatus Melainabacteria bacterium, assembly GCA_934754425.1. Taxonomy (GTDB): domain Bacteria; phylum Cyanobacteriota; class Vampirovibrionia; order Gastranaerophilales; family Gastranaerophilaceae; genus CAG-196. The sequence continues at coordinate 48,838 of CAKVIN010000004.1, forward strand.
CATGGAATTATTCAAATCAATTCTGGCATTATAAACCTCATTTTTTGCTTCTAATAATTTAACTTCTGCTTCGCTTAAATTTAATTGAGCTGTTGTTAAATCAGCACCAATTTTAGCATTTTGAACATATTTTTTATTAATTTCAAGATTATTTTCCGAAATTTGTAATAACGCTTTTGCTTTTAATAATTTATAATACTTTGCTTTAATGTCAAACAAAGTGGAGCACAAACTGTCCATAAACTCATATTCTGCGCCAAGTTTGTAGAATTCTTCCATTTTAATGTAAGCAGTGGTTCTACCAAAATCCCAAACCATTTTGTTAACTGATACTCCGACATTTGGAAGTTCTCTATAATAGTGGTTGTAATAAATATTATCAGAATTATTTTCATTATGAAATCCGATTCCGGCACTAATTACAGGGAAATAAGCAGAGCGTGCAACTCCAAGATTACTTTTTGCAATATCAAGTTCATATTTGCGCCGCTTAACTTTTGGACTATTTTTAAAAGCCACTGCAACGCAATCAATCATACTAACAGAACTTCCATTCTTAATTTCTTTTGGATGGAAAAGTTCTTCGTCATCATGAGCATAAATTGGTAAAATCCAGCTACACAAAGACATAAGGACCAATAATACAAAAACGTATCTTTTCATAGGTCAATTATACCACATGACGAAAGATTAAGTTATTAAAAATATTTTTTAAAATTATTAATTTATTACAAACCACAAAACTTAAATAAATAGCGTTTAAAATTTCTATTAATTTTCTTTACTTTATCTAAAACAACATAATTATTATTAATCAAAAACATCCTTGCTTTTGCGGTTTTTGGATATTTTGAAATAAAAGAATCTACAAATTTTTCATTTGCAATTTGATATTCACTAGAAGAATGCAAAACATTCATATTCATTTTCTTCATTTTAGGAAATTCATTTGTTTCTGCCTTTTTTCTTGCTAATAAACCAATCGTTGGATTTTTTATACAATCTTTAATATGATCAACAGCGTTTAAATCAACTTCATATTGAGATAATTTATATTTTGAATCCAATAATGAATTATACAAATTCGCATTTCTAACTTGGTTGTTAAATTTACTAGTTCCTGATATATTTAATGTCATATTAATAACCTCTTTTATTTTATTATTTTCAATTATATTAAAACTCCTAAATATAAAATTTGCTAGTAAAAAAAAAATAAAAGAACGAAAATTTTTACAAATTTTCGTTCTTCTAAAATTTATCTAATGATTATTCTAATTAGTATGAAGCGTTAGCGTACGCTTCAATGAAATTACTACTTAGAAGCACCTGCTTTTTCGATAATTTCTTTTTCGATATTAGCTGGAACTTGATCATAGTTGTGGAATTCCATAGAGAATGTACCACGACCTTGAGTATTAGATCTCAAATCAGTTGCGTAACCAAACATGTTAGCCAATGGAACTAATGCTCTAACGATTACGTTACCAGTATTACCTTGTGGTTCTTGACCTTCAACACGACCACGTCTTCTTGAAATATCACCGATGATTGTACCTGTGAATTCATCAGGAATTTCGATTTCAACTTTCATCATAGGTTCAAGGATACAAGGTTGAGCTTTTCTACAACCTTCTTTGATTGCCATAGAACCAGCAATCTTGAATGCCATTTCAGAAGAGTCAACTTCGTGGTATGAACCATCATAAAGTTCAACCTTAACGTCTATCATAGGATATCCAGCTAAGATACCACCTTCAAGAGCTTCTTCCATACCTTTTCTTGCAGGTTCGATGTATTCTCTAGGAATAGCACCACCAACGATTTTGTTTTCAAATACAAATCCTGCATTTTCTTCTGCTGGAGAAATTCTAATTTTAACGTGACCATATTGACCTTTACCACCAGACTGACGAACAAATTTAGAATCTTGATCAGCATTACCTCTGATTGTTTCTCTGTAAGCAACTTGTGGTTTACCAATGTTAGCTTCAACTTTGAATTCTCTTAACATACGGTCAACGATGATGTCTAAGTGAAGTTCACCCATACCAGAAATGATTGTTTGACCAGTTTCTGTATCAGATTTAACTCTGAATGATGGATCTTCTTCAGCAAGTTTTTGAAGAGCGATACCCATTTTATCTTGGTCAGCTTTTGTTTTTGGTTCAATAGCTACAGAAATAACAGGTTCTGGGAATGTCATTCTTTCCAAGATGATTGGAGCTTTTTCATCACACAATGTATCACCGGTTGTTGTATCTTTCAAACCAACTGCTGCACATATGTCACCAGCATAAACTTCAGTTTCTTCAAGTCTTTGATCAGCATACATACGAACCAATCTTGAAATACGTTCTTTCTTACCGTTAGTTGAGTTAAGAACATAAGAACCAGAAGTGATAACACCAGAATATACTCTTAAGAATGTTAATCTACCTACGAATGGGTCAGTCATAACCTTGAATGATAGAGCTGAGAATGGTTCTGAGTCAGAAGAATGTCTTTCAACTTTTGTTCCGTCTTCTAATTCACCTTCAATAGCTTTTACATCTACTGGAGATGGCATATAATCAACAACAGCGTTTAATAATAATTGAACACCTTTGTTTTTGAATGCTGTACCGCAAGTTACAGGAACGATTTTGTTATCACAAACAGCTTTTCTTAAAGCAGCTTTTAATTCATCAATAGTGATTGAATCTGGATCTTCGAAGAATTTTTCCATCAAAGCATCGTCTTCAGCAGCAATTGCTTCAACCATTGCATCGTGGTATTCTTTTGCTTTTTCAGCCATATCAGCAGGAATTTCTTCTTCTTTAATATCTGTTCCTAAGTCGTTTGTATAAATTTCAGCTTTCATTGTCATCAAGTCAATCAAACCTGTAAATTTGTCTTCAGCACCGATAGGTAATTGAAGAGGAACAGCGTTAGCGCCTAATCTGTTTTTGATTTGGTCTACAACTCTGTAGAAATCAGCACCTGTTCTATCCATTTTGTTTACGAATACCATTCTAGGAACTTCGTATCTGTTAGCTTGTCTCCAAACTGTTTCAGATTGTGATTGAACACCACCAACAGCACAGAATACAGCAACAACACCGTCTAATACACGAAGAGAACGCTCTACTTCGATTGTGAAGTCAACGTGCCCTGGGGTATCAATGATGTTGATTTGGTGACCTTTCCAAGTAGCTGTTACAGCTGCTGATTGGATTGTGATACCTCTTTCTTTTTCTTGTTCCATAAAGTCAGTTACAGCTGCACCATCGTGAGTTTCACCAATTTTATGTGTTTTACCTGTATAGAACAGGATACGTTCAGTTGTAGTGGTTTTACCTGCATCGATGTGAGCAGCAATACCAATATTTCTGATCTTTTCTAATGGAGTTTTTCTAGCCATTTTCTTAGTTTCCTTTATATTTTTACTACTACTATTTACTACTGTCGCCAGTATAGACATTGTCGCATGAACATGTTTTCTGTACAAGTGGCAATGAAATAAGTCTTTACAACCTGTATCATGTAAAAAAATAAGGTTGTATAACGACAACCTTATTTTTATATAGTGATTATTTTCAAGCTAATTTATTTGATTTTAAAGGATACATTAGCGACTGCTGTAACTTTTTTATCAATTGAAGAAGAGTCATTTACCCCCATATCTGAAACATCAGTTGAATCAACCGGAGTAATTTGGTAAACTCCCATTCTAACAGAAGAAATTTTACCTACACTATTATGTGTAGCCTTTAACATAGATGTAGCTCTAGCTTTAGCATCATTCGAAGCTTTTTCAAGCAAGCTAACTTTTAATTCAGGCAATTTTGAATAAGCGTATGATGGAGAATACACATTAATATCAACCCCTTGGTTAATTAAACCTGTAATATCATTTGAGATTTCCTTGATTAATTCTACGTTATCAGAACTTATAGTAATTGGTTGAGTAAGATTATAAGCTTCTGTTATGTCAGTATACGCTCCTGTTTTTGCATCACGTTTATAAGAATAATATCCGTTGATTGTCTTTTTCTCAACATTTTTTATATTCTTTTGTTGTAAATATTTTTCAACAGTCTTAATTTGAGTTTGAACATCAGCATATGCCATTTGCTTTGTAGGTCTTTTAACAACAATATCAAAAGATAATATTCCGGAATCAGATTTTACGATTTCATACGCAGAACCTGTTACAGAAATTACGTTGTTTGAAATTGTAGAAACTGCTGTTTTTGTTGATACTACAAGTGCTAAACCGATTAAAACTCCAAGTGAAATAATTTGAAGTTTTTCAATTCTTTCTAACATAGAACTTTCTCCTTATTTATTACCCTTAATTTTATTTAATTCCGCTAAATAGTCGGCACTATTTACCATGTCTTCTAATTTTTTATATACTGTATCAAGAAATTTTTGCATATCCAATGGTTTATTAGCAAGTTTCTTATTTTCTCTGTTTATTTGCCAATTTTTGAACACTCTATCGAACAAATTCGGCTCTTCACGTTCTGTTAATGTTTTTTTAGGTTCCATTTCAGGAAAACTCAAAATATCATCAAAAGAGGACTTAAAGCCATATTGTTCAACTCCATCTGAATTTTCGATTACCATTTTTCCTGTTCTGGAAAATTTTTCATTCTCCGGTTTTAAAACAACATTATATAATGTATTTTTTTCTGCTGTTTTTTTAAGCTGCACTAATTTTTCATAAAATTTCTTAAGATGTTCAGCATAATTTGGATAATCACGTTCTGGGAAATACTTTGATTGTTTCAAAGCTTCAAAACTACCTTTTTTTACGATTAATTTTTGAAAACTAGGATTTTGTCCTTGATTAAAGGATTGATTAACTGGTTGATTAATTGATTGGATTTTCATAATTTACACGACTTTCTACACATTTCCGGTCGAGCTGTTCCTATCATCTTCAAGTTGTTTTAACTGCTTAGCGTCAACTTTTTCGTCTTGGGAGTAAACATTAATCCTTGAAACTTCAATATCGACATTTACGTCAGCATCGACCATTTCTATATCTGATTTACTGTACTCTTTTATTTTACCATCTTCAAATTTAACTGCAACCGAATTGTTAAGAAATTGTATAAAACAAACTTTACCTAATCCTGTTGGGGTCATAACTGTTGAACCAACCGGAGGCATTCCTTTTGCAGCTTCAATATAATTTGAATATTCGTACGTTAAGCAACATAATAATCTTCCACAAGTACCGGAAATTTTAGAAGGAGCAATTGGCATACCTTGATCTTTTGCAAGTTTAACATTGATAGACTCAAATTTTCTCAAAAAAGTTGAACAACAAAATGGTTTGCCACAAATACCTGTTCCATCCATAATTGAGGATTCATCTCTTACCCCAATGTGTCTTAAATCTATTCTCATTCGCTTAAATACTTGAGTTAAGTCTTTCAAAAGCTCTCTAAAATCAACTCTTTCCGGAGCTGTGTAATAAAAAGAAATTTTTCTTCTGTCAAACGTAAGTCTACATTGAACTAAATTCATATTCAAATGATGTTTTTTTACTAATTCTTTACACTTAAAAAATGATGTAACTTCTTCTTTTTTTAACTCATCCAATACCGCCATATCTTCTTGAGTCAAAACACGTATAAATTCAAAAGGAACTGGCGTTTTTTTAGAATTTTCAAATAACTTTGCAACTTCATTGTTTACAAGAAATGCTTTAAGCACTTCTTCGCCCTTTTCTGTTCTAACTAAAACAAGCGCACCGTCATTTAGATTAACATTATCCGGACAATTAAGAGGAACAAAAGTATTTTTTAAATAATTTACCGCATATTTAATCATATCTTTCTTCCTTTTTAAGTTTTCTGTTCATTAATTTAGAAAGAACTTCTTGTGGTGTAATATCTGTATAAACTGCTTCGTAAATAGCACTCGAAACAGGAACTTCCAATCCCAATTTTTCAGCCAAATCACAAACAGCTTTAGAAGTTTTAACCCCTTCTGCTACAGAACCAAGCTCGTTTAAAATATCATTAATTTTTTTGCCCTTGCCTAACATCGCACCAACTGTATAATTTCTGGACATTGGACTAGAACAAGTAGCAATCAAATCCCCCATGCCGGATAAACCGTAAAGTGTAGAAGGATTTGCTCCTAATTTCACTGAAAGCCTTACGATTTCTGCCATTCCTCTTGTAAGAAGTGTTCCCATACAATTGTCGCCCAATTCCATTGTATGTGCAAATCCCGAAGCAATAGCAATTACGTTCTTAAGACTTCCGCCAAGTTCAACCCCAATTACATCGGAATTAGTATACAATCTAAAACGATTAGGAACATTACAAGCTTTTTGTACAAATTCTGCAACTTCCATATCCTCACAAGCAACCGAAGCTGCAGTTGGTTTACCTTGAAGAACTTCTTTTGCCAAAGTTGGACCGGAAAGAATTACAACCTTTTGTTCAGGTAGAACATCTTTAATAACCTCTGACATTCTCATTAATGTATTTAATTCTAACCCCTTAGAAGCATTAACTAGCGGTTGTTCCGGTTTAATACCGGCTGCTTTCAATTGTTCGCAAACACTTCTTACCCCACTTGTTGCAACAACAGAAAGTATAATGTCTGCACCACTTATGGCTTTTTTAAGGTCAGATGTGATTTCAACTCGTTTATCTAACTGTACTTCCAAAGGTTTAGAACAGTGTTTATTGTTTACAAGTTCTTCGTTTAAATCACATTCTCTACCCCAAATAACAATTTCGTCAAAATTATCATTCATTAACCAAGCTAAAGTCAATCCCCAACATCCTGGTCCAAGTACAGTTAATTTCATAAGTTCCCCTTATCCTATTCTATAACTCACTACATTATACTATAAAATGTAAAGTCAGTAATTTTTTTCAAAAAAATTTACATTTTAAATCCGTCTTTTGTATAACATTTCTTGCGAAAAATCATTTTTTTTGTAAAATTATGTTACAAATATTTTAAAATTACGCAAAAAATATTTTTTACCTTTATTTATAGAATAGCGCATGTATGAAGGAGATTACACTAGATGATAAAGCCTATTGGAATGGCTAATACAAATTTTAAAGCTGATAAACAAACAATAGACAAGAAAACAGGTGAATATGTAGACCCTATGATGAAATGGCCACTTCGAGGTGCAGCATTTACTAACGAAGTTGGTGAAGCATTACGTCCGATTATAGGCGGAGCTGCAAACCTAACTTGGGTTCCGGCATTAATGTATATCGGAGCAGACGTTTACGATAAATACAAAAACGACCAAACAGAATACAGTCCAAATTCAAAAAGATGTTTAAAAGAAGCAATTTTTCAAGGTTTAGCGAGTGTTTGCTTACCTGTTTTTGCAGTAAAATTGGGACAAAATATTTTTTCACAATTTGGCAAATTTGATAAAGATGGAATTTCTTTAAATGCAAAAGAACATGTTTCTAATGTAGCAGAACAATTTATTGCCAACGGTAAAATGCGTGCTTTTGAAGGACAAGACGAATCTTGTGTTAAAGAATTTTTATCACAAGTAACTAATAGTAAAGATTATAGTGATAAGACACAAAAAGTAAAAGTATTTAAAGGTGAAAATCAAGATAAACTTAATAAATATGCAGAAAACACAATCAGAGATTTGATAGAATTACGCAAAAATATTTTAAATCCTACTGATGCTATTAAGTCACAAAATTGGTATGCTAAATATTCTAAAGGTTTAAAAAGCGGTCAAACCCCAAGCGTAGCTGTAAAATCCGTATTAACAGATTTTCAAAAAAGTAAAATGATGAAAGGTAATTTCATTAAGACAATAGGCGGATTTATTGCTCTTGGTTTAGCAATTAATCCTATAGACCATTTTGTAGAAAATGTTTTGATTGGCAAGTATGTTGGACCTCAAATAGACAACTTTAAAACTAAAAATAAATAGCTCTTAAGAATTACTTCTTTAGCAGATTATGTAGTACAAAATGCAATGTTACAATATAAATGTAAGTCGAAGGCAGCTAGTGAATTGTCGGATTTCGACGAAAAATGATTAGGCATTGTGTATGTGTTCGGCTTACTTCTAAAGAAACCCAAAATCTTTTCTTCATAATAATTAGCCTTGCTCCTTTTGACTCTCTTCCAAAAGGAGCTTAATTTTATTTTATACTCCCTAAAATTCTCCACTTGTCGGTATTAAAAAATATTTAAAACGATATTCTTGATGTCATAAAGGAGAAAATTTTATGACAGAAAAGAAATTTTTGAGCTACATACTTACAGAGGGAATTTTACTCTCTATCATCGGACTTGCTATGTTAATGCTTCCTAAAATAACATCATTGACATTTGGTTTAATGCTATGTCTTGCATTTGTTATTTATGGCGGATATAAAACTATCAATGCAATATTAACAAGAAATTATACCCGACATTTTGTTTTGAATGCTGTTTTGGGAGTTGTTTTATTAATACTAGGAATTTTTTTGTTTTTAGCACCAATGTTTAGCTTAACTCTTATAACTGCAACTATTGGGGTATATTTTTTATTAGAAAGTATTTCAACTTGTGCATTTGGTATTCAAAATAGAAAAACGCTTTATTTCTGGTGGGCAGAAATTCCTTTGTCAATACTTCAATTCTTATTGGGATTAATTATTATACTTGGTTTGCCATCCACAGCACTTTGGGTTGTTGGTGTTTTAATGGGGATTAATTTTCTTATTGCCGGCATGATTATGATAAGCATGTATGTCGCAACAAAATATGTGTATAGTTATACATTCAATTCTTGACTTTTAAAAAAATATAATTAATCATCTAAATGGATGTATTCCAATTCAAAAAACTTTGACATAATACATGTGTGAGAATATATTATGCCCTTTGTTTATAGATTACAAAAGATACTGGATTTTAGAATCCGAAAAAAAGAAGAACAACTGTTGCAAGTGCAAAAAGCACAACAACAAGTCTATATAGCAGAGGAAAATATTAGAAAAAACGAAGCGGAAATCCGACAAACAATTCAGAATAAGCGAACTGCCGATTTTAGAATGATGGAATATTATGACAATTATCTTCATCATTTATGGGATAAAGCAGAAGCTTTGGAACAAGAAAGAAAACGTGTTCAAGCAATTCTGGATGAAGAAAAACAGAAATTAGTAAAACTGGAACAAGGTGTAAAGGTTTTAGAAAAACACAAAGAAAAACAAAAAGAAGCTTATAGAGAAGAACAAAAAGCAATTGAGTTAAAACAATTTTCAGAAATCGGTGTTCAAAGATTCTTTATTAGAGCAAGAGAAGAAGCCGAGGAAGAAGAAATGTTAGAAAAATTAAAACAGTTGGAAAATGAATAATATGAATATTGATACAAATCAAAAAGTTAATAAAGTACAAAATGCAACAACATCTGTAAAGACACAAAAAACTTCTGATACAAAATTTGCTGACGAACTTTCAAGTATGTCATCTAAAGTTGAAGAAAAAAATAATGATGAAATACACGCTGAAAAAAATGTTAAAAAAGAAAATTCTGACGAAAAAGATACTACAACTAAAGAAGCTCCAAAAGAAGAAACTTTGTTAAATCCCCAAAATGAGCCTAATAAACAAACATTAAATAATGATGAAAATGAAATTGGAGAAGTTATTGATGGCTTATCAAATATTGTTGTTGAAATGAACAATAAATTAGAACAAACAAGTAATTTACCGGAAAATACAATTAAAGATGTTGTTAATGCTTCTTTAACTGCAGAAGGCAATGTCATGCCGGAAGAAAATGGTATAAATGAGAAGATTTCCGATAACAACGATAAAAACATATTCAAAGATGAATTAAAAGAAACTATTATTACAGTCGAAGCTCCTAAAACAGAACAATTGCCGGAAACAATGCCTGTTTTAAATCAAGTAAATACAAATGAAATTAAACCAGATTCAAATAATATTGAAGATATCAGCTTAGAACAATTTATTCCGGCAAAAGTAGTAAAAAATATTAAAGAAGAAACAAAAAATACAGATAAAAAAATTGCACAAATTGACTTGGAAGAACAGTCGTTTAATAATTTAGAGCAAGAAAATGAAAATGGACAGATTGAGCAAAAAGTTAAAACAGTAACAAATTCTAGTGGTATAAAAAAAGTTGATACAAAAACAAATATTACTGTTGAAACCATTGCGAAATTTGATGAAATAGCGATGACTAAAGATGATGTTGAATTTTTTGCAAAATTAGTTGAAAACAATGGAAATAATTTAAATGCAAAAGAAGTTGCAAATTCTTCACAAGTTTCAAAAACGCTCGCAGATATGCTTGCAAAATCAATGAACGACAACAAACCTATAAGAATAAATTTTGACAATGATATTTCTGTCATTATAAAAATTAGTAAGGACGGAAAAATCTCCGCAGATTTCCTTCCAAGTTCTCAAATCGCAGAAGCTTATTTAAAAGAAAATCTTCCTCTTTTAAAACAACGATTTGATGACAACAACATTAACTATGACGAACTTAATCATAGAGAACAAAAACAAAACGATAGAAACGATAACCGAAAGAAGGGGCGCAAAGATGAATGATTTGTACACAACTGCGATTAATACCCAAAAAGCTACTGTTCAGTGGATGGACGTGTTGGCTGAAAACCTTACAAATGTATATACTCCAGGATACAGAGAGAACAAAATTAATTTCAAAACATTTCTTGGCGGTGCTGTAATAGATAACAATATTAAAAACCTCGGTCAAGGTAAATCAACCCCTGGAACTTCTAACGAAAATTTGTATTTTGAAGGAAGCGGATATTTTATGATACGAAGCCCTGAAGGTGACGTACAATATACCAGATTAGGCGAATTCACCTTTGATTCCGAAGGTGTTTATAAAGCTAAAAACGGCGCAACAGTACAAGGTTACATCCTTAATGACAAGGGTGAAATTATGTCCGGTACTAAGTCACTTAGTGCAGATTTATACGAAGAAACCGCTCTCAAAGGTGGAGCATTAAGCGTTCCTACTACAAATATCAAACTTTGGATTGACCCTAATAATGGTAAATTTTTGGGTAAATACGATGAATATGAAATAAAGAATGATGGAACAATCTATGGTAAAGCAGATGGTGGAAATCGCTCTGTACCTTTGTATAAAATTGCAACAGCAAATTTCCATAATCCAAATGGCTTATATGAAATTAAGGATGGATTGTTTATAGAAACACAAGAATCCGGTAAACCTGTAGTCGGTAGAGGTGAAATCCGCTCCGGTTTATTAGAACAAGCAAATACAGATTTCAAAGCCAATATGGCAGGTTATCAACAAGCTAAAGTTCAGATGGAACTTGTGAATGCGTTGATTAAATCAAACAAAGACCTGTTACAATCTGCAATGGAAATGGCTACACAATAATAATATTTTTATTCGATTAGTCTGTTTATTGTGGTATAATATAGTAATGAAGAAGGGTGTAAAAATATTAGTTGGCACGGTTTGTTCCGCAGTAATTCTTACGAGCGGAATTATCGGAACATATTTATACGTCCTTCCGGCTGTTGTTTCATCCTCTTGGGTAAACAAAACTATTTGCAAAGAGGTTAAAAAATTTTTAGATGCAGATTTAATCATACAAAATCCAAAACTTGCAACAAGCTTTAGTCCTAATATTGGATTTACTTTAGATGAAATCAGCCTTAAAAAAAATAAAAAAGAAATTCTTAATTTAAAGAATTTGGATACAAAATTCTCGTTCAGTGATATTTTTTCTAAACGCATAATTGTGAAAAAAATTATGGCTGAAAATATTTATGCAAACGCTTCCGAGCTTTCTGCATTAATTCCGCAACAAGAGAAAAAAGAAGAAAAAGAAAGCCCTATTACGCTTGATTTTTACTCAACACTTTTAGGTGTGAGAAAATGTTTGATAACGTATAATTCTTCCGATTTTGGTATCATATTTGATGCAAAAAACGTAATGTTCGATAGAACAAGAGCAAAAAAATACCTGCATTTTGATTTCAATTTTGCAATGAGCAAAGGACAGGATAAAATCGTTGTTTCTGCTGATGACCAACATAGAATATATATGGGCAATGGCGAATTGCATGTTGATAGCTTCCCAATAGAAATTGATAAATCAAAAATTGTTATTGACATGTTTGCATCAAGAAAAACCGGAATTGAAGCAAATATTGCGGCATCCAAGTTTAAAGCTCGTGATATTTATAACATGTTAACGTCTAATTTAATTATTCCAAACGGTAAAGAACTTCTTGCGCCGATTGTAGATGTAAATGGCAGTGTGGATTTTAACCTTCATCTTACAAAAAATAATATCAGAGGCGACATTAATGTTAATGAATCAGAATTTAAAGTTAAAGATTTATTAAACATGCCGGTAAAAATTACGCAAGGCATCGTAGAAATTGGCAACAAAGATATTGCATTGAAGGATTTCAAGGGTTTTTATAATAACAAAAAAGAAAACAGTTTTGTAATGTCAGGAGATGTTAAAGATTATTGGAAAACTTGTGATACCAAAATTGTTTCTGATATTTTTGTAAATGATGATTTCTTCAAAAATTATTTAACAAAAATGCTTGGTGCACCGATTAATCTAATTGGTGATGCGGGTTCAAGATTAACTTTAACCTCTAAAAACGGTTCTTGTGACTTGGTTTGGTATTTTTTACTAAGAGAAGGCGAAGGTTTTAAATTTGGCGAACAATCAATGGTGCTAAATGACTATAAAACCTTATTCAAAGTTGATTTGAGCGTTGTTAAAAATATTCTGAAAATAAATACAATTGATTATTATATAACTAATGAGCTTAAAAAAGGCATGACGCCGGTATTATCACTCAATGGCAATTTAGACATGGCAGATAATATGAAGTTATTAGATATAAATATGAAAATTCCACGTCCTTTGCCAAGTGAATTTTTAAACTTTTTATGCGGACAAAAAGTGTTCAAAAAAGGAACAATTTCAGGTAATTTAAGCTTGGATAATTCCGGCGCATACCCAGTTATGGATGGTGCAATAAGTTTGGATAAAGTTTTTATTCCGGCTCAAAGACTTTATATTAAATCTGCAAAAATCGGTGCAAAAGGTGATAAATTAGGCGCAATTGCAAGTGGTCGATTTAAACGCTCAAAATATGATTTTAACGGATACATTGTTAACGATTTAAGACTTCCGATTGTTGTCAAGAATGTTAATCTTACTGTTGATAATGTCGATGTAGAAAAAATGTTGAATATAAATAATTCAACAAACAACACGCAAACTGCAGAACAAGCTTTGAATGTTGATAATCAAACTTCTGAAAGTGATGATATTCCAACATTCACAAAAGGATTAATTATCGTTGAAAAATGTATGTTTAATCTTGAAAAAGGCAAATATAAAAATATAGATTTTGGAAATTTACATGCTAATTTAACACTTGATAAGGATGGAGTTCTTGAATTACAATCAAATAAATTTGATATTGCAGAAGGGATTTCTACGTTAAAAGTAAAAGCGGATTTAATCAAAAATCTTTATTACTTAAGGCTTGGAGTTAAAGACGTAAATTCCACAACTATGGCTGATGCGCTTTTGGGCTTACCAAGAGAAATTTCCGGCAAAGCAATGGGATTAGTTGAAATCAATACCGATTCAAGCTTAAAACTTAACGGTGATATAAAATTTAATATTCAAAACGGAACGATTGAAAAAGTCGGATACGTAGAATATATATTGAAAGCCGCTTCTCTATTCAGAAATCCGCTTGCTATGATTACTCCTGCAACTTTTGGAGATTTAGTTAATATTCCGGACGGCAAATTTGATGTTATAAAAGGTGAAATGAAACTTAAAGATAATGTTATTCAAAGAATGATAATAAAATCTTCCGCTAAACAATTAAGCTCATTTATTATTGGCAGATATGATTTAGAAACGAATGACGCTTCACTTCGAATTTATACCAAAATGTCAAATAAAGGTGAAGGTTTTGCCGGATTTTTGAGAAATATATCGTTGAATAGCCTTGCAAATAAAATTTCGGCGAGCGGAAGAAATGACAGTAATTATTATGCTGCAGAGCTTGAACAATTACCAAAAATAGAAGCAGACGAAAAGGATTGTCAAGTATTCTTAACTACTGTCGATGGTGATGTTATTAACTTTAACTTTTTATCTTCATTGAAGAGAATTAAATAACATACAAAATAATTTACTCTTTGTTTCCGACTCCACGTGTAATTGCTTCCAGAATTCGTTTTACTTTTACAACTTCAATACCGCTAATTTCTTCTTGAATTTCATTCGCAGCGGGAATTATTATTCGTTTAAAGCCTAGTTTTTGAGCTTCTGTTATACGTTTTTCAATATGATTTACGGCTCTAATTTCTCCGGATAATCCAATTTCTCCAACTATTGCTGTGTGAGAATCAAAAACCACATCTCTTACACAAGTAACAATTGCAAGTGCAATACCTAAATCTGCTGCGGGCTCATTCACATCAATCCCACCGATTACATTAACATAAACATCTTGCTTAGAAAGATTTAAGCCAATACGTTTTTCAAGAACAGCTAAAATTTGTAAAACACGTCCTGTATCAACACCATTAGCAACACGTCTTGGAGCCGGATAAGGAGTTGTACCGACAAGTGCTTGAATTTCAACCAATAAAGGTCTTGTGCCCTCACTTGTTACAATAATCGTACTCCCGGGAGTTTGAGTTTGATTATATTCTTTCAAGAATAATTCGCTCGGATTAACAACTTCTGTTAAACCTTTTTGTCCCATCTCAAAAATTCCGACTTCTGATGTGTTGCCAAAACGGTTTTTGATAGAACGTAAAATTCTATAAGATTTATACTTATCGCCCTCAAATTGTATTACAGTATCCACCATATGCTCAAGAACTTTAGGGCCGGCAATATTGCCTTCTTTTGTTACATGCCCGATTACAATAATTGAAATATTTTGGCTTTTTGCAATTTGCATCAAAATATTACAACATTCTCTAATCTGAGAAACGCTACCGGCTGAACTCTGAATAGCTGAAGTATAAATTGCTTGAATACTGTCAACAATCACTAAGTCAGGCATCATTTCTTCTATATGTTTTCTAACCAGTTCAAGATTTGTTTGGGGGTAAATGTATAGATTGTCGGATTTGACTCCGAGTCTTTCTGCACGAAGCTTTATTTGTCCGGCAGATTCTTCTGCTGAAACATATAAAACTTTTTTATTCTTAGCACAAATTTGTCCAGATGTCTGTAAAAGTATTGTAGATTTACCAATTCCAGGATCACCTGCAATCAGGACTAAAGAACCTTGAACAATTCCGCCACCAAGCACTCTATCAAACTCTGAAATATTTGTTTCCATTCTAATTTCTGAGTTCATCTCAATTTCATCAAGTCGCATTGGCGGAAATTTATCCACAACAGAAATCTCCGTTTCTTTTTTAGAAATCGGAGCATCAATTTCTTCTACAAAAGTTCCCCAACTGCCACATTCAGGACACTTGCCTAAATAACCTGCTGTTTCATATCCACAGCTTTGACAAACATATTTTGACTTAACTTTTGCCATAAAATTACTGCTGATTCAAAGGTATAACTAATTTTTGACCGATTGATAACGCATTAGGATTAGCCATTTTATTTGCTTCCTGAATAGCATTAACCTTGTTCATGTCAAAAGAACCATAAAATCTGATAACAATACTCTCAAGAGTATCACCTTCTTTAACAGTGTATTCTTCATTCAAAGCAACAGGCTCAGCTGCTTTTTTAGAAGAAGCATTGTCTGCAGGTATAAATGAAAATCTGCTTGATGTTGCAGCTGCCGGTTTTTTAGCAGGAACAACCATTTCTTCTTTTGGGGTTGATACATTAATCAACAAGCTTATAAAAGTGGTAATTAACAGAGTTATAATAACACCCACTATTAAGCCTGTAACAAAATAAACTTGTGGAGCTTTTTCATTTTTTTGAGTTTTTACACCAAAAGATTGCCAAAGAGCATCCAATTCCCTATTTTTGGTTTGAGTTCTATAAAAATCTTCATCTTGATGAGCTCTGTTATAACGGTTTAGAGCTTCCATCATAGCAACTTTTTCTCTGGTAATATTTGATCTTCTTAGTGTTGTACTTTTCATAAATCCTCACCACATTAGTTCTATTCAATTCTTAACATAAAATTACAAAGAGAGCAAATTTGTAAAGTCCTTTGTAAAGTTTTATTAAGTATCGGTCAAAATAAAGCCTACTGAATGCATTCAAAATTTTTGTTTATAAAATTATTGTACAAATATTTTCTTTAAAATTAATTAAGCATGCTTGATTGTTTTTATTCCATAAGTGTATGTTTTACAATTTTAAAGTGTTATAGAAAAAGTCAAGCAAAACATTCAAAAATCATGCTTAAAATGTTACAAATTTTCACAAAATACAAAAAGGCTGTTTTTCGTTTATATCAAGGCTTTTCCGCCTTTATAACTTTTTGTTAATTTGTTGATTAGAATTAACTTTTGAATTATCATCTTTATATAGGATTAGATTTTGGGAAGAGAATGTTATTCTCTAAATATAAAGAAAGCTGAAAATAAAAATTAAAATTGGAATAGCTTTACTTTAAGTTGTTAAATTAGGAGGTTATAAAAGGCAATGCAGAATAGTTTAAATAAGGAAAGAAATATAGTAGAATTTGCCTCATCGACAAAGGTCGCTACTGACGTTATGAAAGGTTCAGGCGTTTCACCAATGTCAAAATTCAATGAACTGCCAAAAACAGCTCAAATTACTCCTATCAAAGCAAAATGTGTTTATGTTATCAAAAAAGATGGAACAAAAGAAGAATTTGATAACAATAAAATTATTAACGCTGTAAAAAAATCAGCTACAAGAATGCTTGTAGAATTATCAGAAGACGAATTGAAAGAAATTTGTGATTTTGTAGATAATAATGTTGTAAAAATGAACAGAACCGAAATAACTATTGCAGATATGCATAATTTAGTTGAAGGTGCTCTTGAACACATCAATCCAAATGTTGCACACAGTTATAGAAACTACAGAAATTACAAACAGGATTTCGTACATATGTTAGACAAAGTTTATCAAGAATCTCAAAGAATTATGTACATTGGTGACAAAGAAAATGCCAACGCTGATTCTACACTTGTTTCAACGAAGCGTTCTTTGATTTTCAACGAATTAAATAAAGAATTATACAAAAAGTTCTTCTTAACAGTAGACGAACTTCAAGCAATCAGAGATGGTTATATTTATATCCACGATATGTCAGCAAGACGTGATACAATGAATTGTTGTTTATTTGACGTTGCATCCGTTCTAAAAGACGGCTTCGAAATGGGTAATTTGTGGTATAACGAACCAAAATCTCTTGATGTTGCTTTTGACGTAATCGGTGATATCGTAATGGCAGCAGCAAGCCAACAATACGGTGGTTTTACAGTACCGGAAGTTGATAAGATTTTAGCTCCTTACGCAGAAAAAACATTTGAAAGACAAAATAGCAAATATTTATGCTTAGGTTTGTCCTTTGAAAAAGCAAGAGAAGCAGCTTTAGAAGATGTTAGAAAAGATTTTGAACAAGGTTTCCAAGGCTGGGAATACAAATTCAATACAGTTGCATCTTCAAGAGGGGATTATCCGTTCATAACTGTTACTACTGGTTTAGGTACAGGAATTTATGAAAAAATGGCTACAACGGCTATGTTGAACATTAGAATGGGCGGACAAGGTAAAAAAGGCAACAAAAAACCGGTATTATTCCCTAAAATCGTATTTTTATATGATAAAAACCTTCATGAAGAAGGAAAAATTAATCATGATTTATTCGAAGCAGGTGTTGAATGTTCTAAAAAGACTATGTATCCTGACTGGTTATCATTATCAGGAGAAGGTTATGTAGCTTCTATGTATAAAAAATACGGTAAAGTAGTTTCACCAATGGGATGTAGAGCTTTCTTGTCACCTTGGTTTGAAAGAGGCGGCATGAAACCTGCTGACGAAAACGATTCTCCTGTATTTGTTGGTAGATTTAATATCGGTGCAATCAGCTTACACTTGCCAATGATTTATGCTAAGGCTAAAAAGGAAAGCAAAGATTTTTATGAAGTATTGGATTATTATCTAGAATTAATCAGAAAACTTCATATCAGAACTTATGATTATTTAGGCGAAATGAAAGCTTCTGTAAACCCACTAGCATTCTGCGAAGGTGGTTTCTTGGGCGGTCATTTGGGTATTCACGATAAAATCAGACCTGTTCTTAAATCTTCAACAGCTTCATTTGGTATTACAGCTTTGAACGAATTACAACAAGTTTATAACGGAAAATCACTTGTTGAAGACGGTCAATTTGCTTTAGAAGTTATGGAATACATCAATAAAAAGACTCAACAGTTTAAAGAAGAAGATGGTATTCTATACGCAATTTACGGCACACCGGCAGAAAATCTTTGCGGTTTGCAAGTAAAACAATTCAGAAAAAAATTCGGTATCGTAGCTAATGTTTCAGATAAACCTTATGTATCAAATTCATTCCACTGCCACGTAAGTGAAGATATTAGCCCAATTCAAAAACAAGATTTGGAAAAAAGATTCTGGGATTTATTTAACGGTGGTAAAATTCAATATGTAAAATATCCTATTGATTATAATACAGCTGCAGTTGAAACACTTATCAACAGAGCAATGGATATGGGATTTTATGAAGGTGTTAACTTATCTTTATCATACTGTGATGATTGCGGTCACCAAGAATTGAATATGGATGTTTGTCCAAAATGCGGTTCTAAAAATTTGACTAAGATTGAAAGAATGAATGGCTATTTAGCTTATTCAAGAGTTAAAGGTGATTCAAGATTAGCAGACCACAAGATGGAAGAAATTGCTGATAGAAAATCTATGTAATAATCACATAGAATAAATTAGTTTATAAAAATAAAATCTACTCTAAGTGAGTAGATTTTATTTTATCAATTCAAACATAACTTGTTTTTATACCTAACTTTCCATCGGTGCGCCAATTCTATGAACTCTAATAAAGTTTGTACGTCCGGTAATAAGTTTCGGTATAGAACCAATAATAATTATTCTTTCGCCTTTTTTGAAATCTGTTTTATTCAAAATATAATCATCAATTTTTTTCAATAAATCGGCATTTAAAACAGAATCCCATTCTCTTTTGTCAGCATAAATATCAAAATAAAGATTCAACCTTCTGCAAGTGGACTCCAAATCTGATATAGCTATAATAGGAACAGATGGTTTAAGTTTTGAAAGCAATCTTGGAGTATATCCGGTATGAGTAAATGCTAATATTGCTCTTGCATTCAAATCTTTAACCATTCTGACTGCAGCATTTGAAATAGCTTGCGGAGATAATTCATAATTATCGTTTATATCTAAATTAAGATTAGACAAAGCGAATACTCCACACTCTACACTTGTTGCAATTTTTCTCATCATCTTAATCGCTTCTACCGGATATTTGCCCATTGCAGTTTCGCCTGACAACATTATCGCATCAGTTCCATCTAAAATTGCATTTGCAACATCACTTGCTTCTGCACGTGTAGGAATAGGTTCTTCAATCATTGACTCCAACATTTGTGTTGCAACTATACAAACTTTTCTTTCTTTAATAGTTTTATCAACAATCAATTTTTGAATCATCGGAACATCTTCTGTTGGCATTTCAATACCCAAATCACCTCTTGCGACCATGATTCCGTCTGTAATCTTTAATATTTCATCTAAATTTTCTACAGCTTGCGGTTTTTCAATTTTTGCAATAACCGGAATATTACCGCCAAAATTTTTAATATGTTTTTTTGCTAATTCAATATCTTTTGCTTCTCTAACAAAAGATAAAGCAATATAATCAATATCATATTCTACTGCAAATCTTATAAATTCAACATCTCTATCCGTTACAGCACTCAAACTTGCAGTTGCTCCCGGAATGTTAATACCTTTTCTTGGCTTTATTATGTCACCATAAAGCACTTTTGCTCTAACTTTTTTGCCATCAACCGCAACTACTTCTAAACCTACTTTACCATCATCAAGTAATATTTTTTCACCAACACTAACGTCATTGGCAATGCCATCATAATCAACCGGAATAATTTCCAAATCATTAACATTAGTAGAAGCTTCTAAAATAATTTCTTCACCTACTTTTATATTACGAGGAGTAGAAATATTACCAACCCTTATTTTAGGACCTTGTAAATCGACTAAGATAGGAATAAATTTTCCCATTTCTTTAGAAATTTCTCTTATAAATTTAATATTTTGTGCATGCCCTTCTTCATTACCATGAGAAGTATTCAATCTAAACATTGTCGCACCGGCTTTAACCAATTCTGTAATCATTGGTTTCGTAGATGTTGCCGGCCCTAAAGTCGCAACAATCTTAGTTCTTGCTTGTTTAATTTTCTCACTCACAATTTTTCCCTCATCTAAATACCTATGTTGTATTAATTATACACAAAAAATAAATGCATAAATAGAAAACTAAGACCCGATATTAGAGAGTAAAATAAACACACTTACAGAACAATAAATGTCTAAATTCTAAATTGCATAAAAAGTAACATATCATTATAATATTGTTTCATGACAATTATCAAAAAACCATATGAATTGTTCTCTTGTTATTTTAAAAGTTTTTGAACTATCCCAAGGATTAATCAAATAAACAAATTTTTTATCACTTTTAACAACAGAATATGCATGGTCACAAGTTAAGATAGCTGAACTATCACTATCAGAAGACAGTTTTACATCTTTATTCTTTGTATGTGTACCTACACAAAATATTTTATTTTTATCATTAAATGAATCTATTTTTTTATTGTCGAATTTTATATTATTTACTCCTCCACTATAGAATTGATTTGTATTCATCATACTTTCTTGTTTACATTTTTCTTCTGAATCATAGGCATTAAAAGTTCCTAAAAGTAATTTATAGGCAAATGTTGTATGATTGCCATCAATACTAAACCTATAATTTGTTAAATCACCACAACCCATATCTTTTATGTACTGATCTACAGCCATTTCTATAGCTCGAACATCCATATCCCCTCGGCTCAAATCCGTTCTTGCTGCAATTTCTTTCTGCGTAAATTTATATGATTTATGACCACCTTTTAGAGTTACAGTGACGTCACCATTTTTATCAATTTTTATACTATCATTTAAGGCTTTTTGTCCTTTTTCTTTCATACTAATAGATTTTATTGCAGCCAAAAGCCAACAGTCACCGGTAGAACCTTGTTTGAAATCTTTATCAATTTTACCATTTACTTTTCCTACAACCTTTGATGATCTAACTGGATATCTATTTTTTATACATTTAATAATATCCAAAACTTTTTCTTGAGCCACAAGTTCTTCACCACTATTTTTTGCGTTTGCAAATTCACTTATTGCAGATTTAAAATCGAAGTATAAATCATAATTATTTACACTATTAATATTATTAAATTTTTGTGCACCTGATACTAATTTAGTTAAATATTTTACTCTTTTTGATTTTGAAATTCCTTGATTTGATATTAAATCCTTGTAAAAATTATGTCCTTCATGACGATAATGTTCATAATGATAAACTAAAGCCATATTTTCTTCATCAGAATTATTCAATATTTTACTGGCATATATACCGGTTTCTGAATAATCTCGATTTCTTAAAATTTTCTCTACTATTTGAAAATTAAGCTTAGATATTTTATTAATATCAATATTTTCTGCTTTTAATAATTTATTTATTTCATTTTGCTCTTTTTCACAATCAACTTGGAAAAACCTAACTTCCATAAAAACAATACTTATTATAGATTTAACAATATTAATTCTTTCTTTCATATCATATTTTGTATCTTTAAAAACGTCACACAATAAATCTCTATTATGTAAATCTTTATAAGCATTGATATCATAAGCCGCTGGCAATACCATTACTTTTCTATCATTATCTCTATTGATATATTTACTTAAATCGTTGTGTATTTTTTCTATTTCTTTATTATTGATTTTACGTTGCTGCAATTTTTTTATTAAATCATTAAGTTTTGTAGCATCCATTTTACCAAAATTATTTGCTTGATTTTTTAATTCTGCTTTAAATTCAGCAGCAATATCATCAGTTTTAACTCCTTGTTTTTTATAACTTATACAATAAGCATTTAAAATTCTTAAAAGAGCAGAACAACGTGTTTTCACAGGCAAACCAACTTCGCCAACAATTCCATCAAGAAGAGTTTCACCCTTATCAGAATAATTTATTAATACTGCTTCAACATTTTTTGAATTTATCATATTCATATGCTTAACAAAATTTTTACCTGTTGTTGGAATACCAAATCTTGTTTTTGCATTTATATCATCTTCTAAAACCCAAGCTATTGAAGCAGCGGTAACTATATTTGTATCTTTTGTTTGTATAATAGAATCATATTCTTTTTTGCTAATTTGTTTATCTTTATTTCTATCTATTGTTTTTACAAAGCTATCTAAAACATCCAATTCTGCTTCATCAACAATCCCATTTCCATTATCTATTGTCGTTAATATAGAATTAAGTATTGGATTATTTTGCTTATTTATATAACTGCTCCATTTTTGACCAATTTTTATATTATGATGTGTACTCGTATTATTTTGTGTAAAAAATGAAAAATTCATAATTCCCTCTTGTTATATATATAAACTAGAATAAATATATAAAATTGCCATATTTTCATAGCGCATTTACATTTCTTTACATAAATAAGTTTAGAAGCAAATTCTTTACCACGAGCAATAATTGCAGCTTTAAGAAGAGCTTGCAAATCAATTGGTTGCAATTCTTTATAATTGTTAGGTAATCTTAGTGACCAATTTTGGTCACCGGATGTTTCAAATCTATTGTAAACTTTTTGTTACATTCAAATTACATAATAGCAATTTTAAATATTCACTTGTTTTAACAAAGACAACAAACCAAAAAACAAAGAGTAAATGTGAAAGGAAAATATGAACGTAAATGATACATTAGGTAACAATCAACCTAATTTTCAAGCAAGACTTTATTTAAAAAATATAAATAAAGATGAAAATATGTATTTTAAAAATATTGCTAAAATATTTCATCGAGAAACAAAAAGTTTAAAAGGTACATCTTTTACACTTGAACAAATGCCGGATGCGTTTCAACTGACATCAAATGCAGACAAAGGGAATACTGCACGCATTGAGATGAATAATCAACAAGGACTTCTTAACATCATTATTTCTTTAGCCCATCTCTTTAGAATCACTGAAACCCGTGGACCTAGACTTGCGGAAAATGGTTTAGGAATTGCAAGTTATACTTTTGAATTAAAATCACCTGAAAAACTTAACCAAGCTGTTATAGATATGAAAGATTATCTTTCTAAGAAATAATTTTGATGTAAAGTGCACTTATAAAATACAAAATGGTGGAGCCTGCGGCTCCACCATTTTTTCATAATTTCATGCAACAATCTAACCCAATTTTTCAATCAAGGTTGCGTGTTTAGAAGCAAATTCTTTACCACGAGCAATAATTGCAGCTTTAAGAAGAGCTTGCAAATCAATTGGTTGCAATTCTTTATAATTGTTAGGTAATCTAAGTGACCAATTTTGATCGCCAGATGTTCCAGGTCTATTGTAAACATCATTGATTTGGAAGAAATCAGTGAAGAAAATTTGAACATTTCTTGCTTTTGAAGCGAAAATTTCTGTCAATTTAACAAATTTCAAATATTCTTTGTCCTGTGTTAATCTAACAATGATATCATCTTTGTTATCTGCTTCTGCAAACAAATCTTCTACAAGATTCTTTGCATGCAAATAACCTTCATGAGTATTAATCATACTTTCTGCCCACATAGAGATTGGAAGGTTATCGTGAGTACCAACCATGTTCCAAACGTGTTCAGTGATGTTTTTACATCTATAAGGATGTTCAGGTTTTTCAGGAACAACAAACTGAGTTAATCTCATACCTTGAAGTTCATATTTTTTCATAACCGCATCAACAGGATTTGTAAGAGTACCCAAATCCTCACAAACGATTGCGTTTTTATCCATACCGCATTCTTTTGCA
The DNA here is from genome assembly GCA_934754425.1 of uncultured Candidatus Melainabacteria bacterium. Classification (GTDB taxonomy): domain Bacteria; phylum Cyanobacteriota; class Vampirovibrionia; order Gastranaerophilales; family Gastranaerophilaceae; genus CAG-196. Next base: position 73,000 of record CAKVIN010000004.1, read on the forward strand.
GCTGCGATAACGATTTTTTCAATCAATCTACCGTAAAGCTTAATTTGTTCTTCTGATAAAGTTTTAACTCTTTTTTCTTTATCAGATTCCAAAGTCCAATCCAAATCTTCATTACGAGCAATTGCGTATCTTGAAAGTTCCGGATGTTCAGGAGATGAGTATAATCTACCAGCACCTTGTTCAGGCATTGGCTTTTTACCTGCTTTATAAACCCAAGGGTCGATTAAACCTACGATATGGTCGATTCTTACACCACCAGGGTTTTCTTTAAACATCTTTTTGTAAAGGTTTTTCATCAAAATACCACCTTCACCCAAAGAACCATCAGCATTAAACATTTTATCAGGATCCATTACTGGGAAGCCCCAAGCTTGACCATCTTTTGAGAAATAATCAGGTGGGCAGCCAAGATACCAGCCATCTAAGAATAATGACTGATAAGCCCAAGCATCTCTATCAGAGAACGCAACCTGACGGTCAGCAATCATTTTGATACCTTTTGATAAAGCGAATTTCTTTGTTTCTTCATTTTGTTGTTCTAAAACAAATTGGCAGAACTTGTAGAATTCGATTTCATCTTCATAATTTTTCTTAATCTCGTCAATTCTTGCTGCGTAAGCTTTCTTTTCTTCTTCTGATTTTGGATTCATCAACTTTTTGTCTGTTTCATTTTTCCACGTATACCAGAAGTCGCTTCCGTTTTCGATTGAAAGAGCTTCATATAAAGAGTCATTATCTAGCCATAAAGCATTATCTTTCTTAAATTTTTCAAAATCTTTTTTAAGTGGAGAACCAAACAAACCGCCGTGGATTTCTTTAAAGTTTTTCCAAGCTTCTTTTAAAGCTTCAATTTGAGCTTTTTGAATGTAATCATAAGCTGTTCTACCTTGATTTTGTCTTGGATTATTTGCAACAACTTTTTCAAAAGTTCCTTGAGATAAAATATTATCCCATTTTTTTTCAGTCAATTGTTTCAAATCAATGAACAATGGATTTCCGGAAAAAATTGTACCTGTGTAAGGTGAAGCATCATCACTTTTGGTTTTTCCTGCAGGTCCAAGTTGTAATGCATTAAATATTCCGTGAGCGTAATCAATTAATTCATGACCGGCTTCAGAATTAAATGTTCCAAAACCTGTGTCTTCGCCTTGCTTAGAAGGGAAGCTGCTGCCGTGGATAATTAATGCTAAATTATCTTTGCCTAATACTTTTAAAGCTTCTGATACAAGTTTAGTATCAATTTTGTTTGATGTTAAACAGACCATAAAAATTTACTCCTTATTTTCTCTTCGATATTAAGTTTATCATTCAAAAAAACTTATTTCAAGCTTATGTAAATAAGGTTAGAGGAGTTTGCATGCTATAATTGCATAAAAAATTAAGAAAAAGTATAATCAATTTATGGGTATAAAAAAATGTAAAAAATATGAACATTTTAGTGAATTTTATCAGGATAGTTATAATTTAACAGAATATGTTAAAAATAGTACCAAGAACTTGAGTGATTCAGATAAAATAAATTTTGCTAGACAATTTTATTCTGAAATAGTTTTAAATAGTTACATTATTGTTGGTAAAATTTCTAAAGAAATACAAGAAATATTAAATTGTGATAGTAATGAGTTAAAATTTTCGATAGATAACATGGTAAAAAATTGTATTGCTCATCCAGAAGTTTGTTATAATGATTATGAAAAAATACCATTTATTATTAAAAATCCATCAAAGTATTATAAATCTAAAACAGGTTACGATATTATTCTTTTTAAAGCAAATACAAAATATTACAAATTAGTCATTAAAACTACTAAAAATCGAAAAGAAAATTTTGTTAAATCATTACACTTACTAAATGCTGAGAGATATTATAAATATTAAAAATAGTCTTGATTGTGTGGGCTTGCTCCACCACTGTCGCCTGATGGCTCGGTTGCAAGATTTACCGTATCAAGACTATCTATAGTCATTATAACTTACTTTTTTACTTTTTACAACTGACTAAAATAAAAAGTTTGTAGATTAATGAGCATTTGATAAAATTATATTTATTACAAATAACAAACATTTGATAAACCATGTATTTTCTTCTATAATTTGAATATGAGAAGATTTTTTATTACGGCTTTATTATTAATGTTAGTAGCTCCGGCATTTGCTGATAATGATTTATCTAAGCAAGCCGTAGCTTTTTATAGTGATAACAATTATCAAAAAACAATGGATTTGATTCTCCAAATTGACGAAAAAGAACGCACGGCTCAAGATTGGCTAATCTTAGGTAATGTTTTGGAAGATAAAGGTGAAAAAGAAAATGCTGTATTTATGTATCAAAAAGCAATTTCTGTAAATCACAAATACTACAAAGCTTATTATAATCTTGCCAACCATTATGCGCAAAATAATCAGTTTAATATGGCAATAGATAATTACAAAAAAGCCGCTTCTTTAAACAAAGAAAACCCGTTTGTATTCTACAATATGGCTTGCACATATATAAAAATGGGAAATCTAAATAAAGCAAAAACAAATCTGAATAAAGCAATTATGCTAAAATCAGATGTTCCAGATTTTCATTACAATTTGGCATACGTGTACAAACAATTAAACAAGCCAAAATTAGCACAAACCTATCTCAACAATTACAATAAACTAATGGAAAGATAAAATCATCAAGCAATATCATCCAATTCATCAGCCAATTCTAACTGTGTATCCAACACAACATCCAGTATTGTTCCAATAGCAGAAACTTCTCTACCTTTATCAAAATTTGCAGAACAATAATCTTTTGCAATCTCTAATAAATCAATGCTACGTGTAATTTTTTCCTCAAGTAATAACACTTTTTTTAATATATTTTCCATACAAATATAATACAAGAATACATTTTTCTTGTCAATAATCATTGGAAAATATATTAAAAAATATACTAATGTAGAATATTAGTTATTCCTGTTGTAATTAAGGCAACATTATATTTATCGGCTGTTTCTACAACTTCTTTTGTTGCAGACGGAACGATAATTAGACCAATTCTGTTTTGAACTGCCGCATTAACATCATGTACTGTTAAAGGCATATCAGAAGCCATTACAGACTCTTTTGCCATTTCACAAGAATAATTTAGTGCATACTCTACAAAAGAACCTTGTAGCCCTTGAGAAATAGCAGATGTTTTCAAATCTTTTGCGATTACAATGGCTTGAGATTTTACGTGTTTTGCGACTTTCCAAGCAAAAACAGCATCCTCAATTTGTTCTACTGTTGGTTTTGTTTTAGAAACAACTTTAAATGTATCTTTATCCAATTCGCTCAAATTTGGCGCTTGAACCAATGTTCCCAAAGGAGTTGTGTGAATTACATTTGATAAGTATTTTTTATATTCCTTTAATGGTGTATTGATTGTTACGTAACCAATATCATGCGTTTCCATAAACTCAATTGCATTTTTTGTAAATTTTGGAGCAACGATTATATTAGAATTTTTTAGCATTTTAACAACGTCGCTATCAACTTCTGCTGACACAATCACGTTAGAATTCAAAAAATCTATCGGATTTCCATCTATTGCACTTAAAATTGCTTCTTCCAATGATTTACCTAATGCAACGGCACAAATTCCTGTATTAGAAGTTGTAACAACTGCGTTCACGTCAAAAAATTCACTTATAACATTAAGCCCTCTTTCAATACTCATAATATCAAGAAAAGAAAGCGGTTTGCTTGATGTATAATCTATCATCTTTTCATTTTTTTCTATACTTGCGGTTTGGTGACTGTTTGCACCGACTGTAATTTCAAATTCTTCTATGTTCATATATTATCCTTTATTTTCTATTAATTTGAGCCCAGAATTTCTAAGTCACTTTCAATTTTCAACTTATACTACTGACCGACCGGAGCAGAAGTAACCGGAATCGGAGCATACTGCGGTTGAGGAGCTTCAGTTCTTTCAGATTTAACTTCTACTGTTGGTATTTCTTTTTTCTTAATAGGAGTTAAAGTCTGTTGTAAAACTTCTGTCGGCTTTACCGGAGTTGGTTTTGGTGCAGCCGCTTCTTCCGATTTATTTTCTTTATCTTTTTCCTTTTCTTTATCCAAAGCTTTTTTTGCTTCACTTTGCGGAATAATAGAAACTCCCGATGCTTTAAACGGATTAAGAATAACTTCCGGATATTCAAAATCAGAATTGCCGTATGGAGCTGTTGCAACTGACATTACATCTTTCCAAATAAGCGCAGGAACAGTACCACCAGTGATTCCGCCCATTTGTGAGTTATCATCATTACCAACCCAAACACCGGTTACAACATCTGGAGTGAAACCGATAAAGTAAGCATCTTTACTATCATCTGTCGTACCTGTTTTTCCGGCTGCAGGTTTACCAATGTTAGCGGCACGACCGGTACCATTTGTAATAACAGTTTTCATAATAGCAGTCATTGTTGCTGCAGTATTCAAATTCAAAACTTTGCTTGAACGAGCTTTTTTAGCTTCATAAAGAATAGTTCCTCTTGATGATTCAATTCTTTCTATTGCAAAAGGTTCAACTTTGAAACCGCCATTTGCAAATACGCCATACGCTCTTGTCATTTCAAATAATTTTACACTGTTTGAACCAAGAGAGATTGTATAATCATATGGAATTGGAGTTGTAATTCCCATCACTCTTGCAAGCTGGATAACTGCTCTAACTCCAACCGCTTCCATCAATCTTGCGGTACATACGTTTGAAGATACCATTAATGCTGTGTATAGAGGAATTGGACCACGATATTTGTTACCATAATTCTTTGGAGTCCAATCACCTGCTCTAAATGGCAAATCGTCAATCATATCATTAGGAGAGTATCCTTTTTCGATTGCTGCTGTATAAATAAACGGTTTAAACGCAGAACCTGATGGTCTTGAAGATTGCGTAACTCTATCATATTGGCTCTTTGTATAATCTTTACCACCTGCATAAACTAGAATTCTGCCATCTATAGGACTAAATGAAAATACGGCAGCCTGATTTTTATCTCTTGTTAATCCCCATGCTGCAAGGTTTTTCAAAATCGCTTCATTAGCTTTAACTTGAGCTTTGTAATCCAAAGTTGTAATTACTTTATAACCGCCGTTAACAATTTCATCTTCCGTAAATCCAAGTTTGTACATTTCTTTCATTACATAATCACAGAAATACGGAGCTTTATTTGTTGCGTACATTGTAGGCATATTTGATAAAACAATTTCACTCGCTTTTGCTTTTTCGTAAGTGTCTTTGTCAATGTATCTCATTTTATACATTCTTAAAAGAACTTGATTTCTACGTTTCATTGCAAGTTTTTTGTTATTATATGGTGAATAAACAGAAGGTGCTTGTGGAAGCCCTGCAATTAAAGCCATTTCAGGAAGAGTTAATTGATTTAAATTTTTATTAAAGTATATTCTTGCAGCACCTTTTACACCATAAGCTCCAGAACCTAAGTAAACATTATTAAGATACATTTCTAAAATTTCATCTTTGCTTATAGTTTTCTCTATTTGCGCTGCAACTTGTAATTCTTTTATCTTTCTAGTGAATGTTTTTTCGTTAGACAAGAATAATATTCTTGATAATTGTTGCGTAATTGTACTTGCGCCTTGAACCACATGACCGGCTAACAAGTTTGCAACCATAGAACGACCCAAACCGATTAAGTCGTATCCGGGGTGACTGTAAAAATTCTTATCTTCTGTTGCAATAAGAGCTTTTACTAAAGTATCAGGAACTTCTTTAAGCGATACATTAGAATAAGTATACGCTGCAAATGTTTTAATAACTTCACCATCTCCGGCACAAAAAGTTGTTACAATATTCGGCTTAAGCTTGTTCAAATTTTTAATTGGCGGCAATGACGTCAAATAAAGCTTCAAAGCAATCATGCCTGCCAACGCTACTCCCAGCGCAAAAACAATAAGTCCTGTAATAAACTTAAGCATTGGATTATCAATCATAACCCTTTTAGAAGAATAACTGTTTCTTTTTCTGTTCTTCGGAATATTATAATTTCCCATTTACACAATCCTTTATTATTGATATTATCTCTCAATCCTAGTATTATTATTTTATCAAATAAATATATATAATTAGTTTTTTGCAAAGTAATGTTAAGTTTTTTGACATATTTTAATACATACTGTTGCACGAAAAATCGATAAAACACTCTTAATCTGTGGTACAATGTCATAGTAGAGGTGTTAATTAATGTATAAGAATCGTTTTAAGGAAATAGATGGATTAAAATCCAAAATAAATACATTCAGACCATTAACTGACGATATTTTAAAACAAATTCAAGAATATTATAAAATAGGACTTACGTATTCTTCTAATGCATTAGAAGGTAATACATTGGATTTAGCAGAAACGAAAGTTGTTATAGAAGATGGTTTAACAATAAATGGTAAACCAATGAAGGATCATTTAGAAACAATTGGACACGCTTCTGCATTCAATAAATTGTTGGAAATTGCACAATCAGATACTATCACAGAGGATGATATCAAACTTTTACACAAAATATTTTATGCGAAAATTGATTTAGATAATGCCGGAAATTATAGACAAAAGCCGGTTATAGTTACCGGTGCGGATGTTGATTTCCCACTGCCTAAAGAATTGGATAACAGAATGAAAGAATTTATTGCAAAAATTCCGGAGCTCAAGCGAGAATTACATCCGGTTGCATATGCAGCAATGATTCATGCTCTTTTTGTTAATATTCATCCCTTTATTGATGGTAATGGAAGAGTTGCAAGATTAATTATGAACTTAGCCCTATTACAATCAGGTTACAATATAACAATCATTCCACCAGTGGTTCGTGCAGATTATATACGAACTTTGCAGGATTCAAATCACGGTAATTTTGAACCATTTATAAATTTTATTTCAGAAATGGTACTTGAATCACAAAAAGAATATTTGAGAATAATTGAAAGATTGCAATAATTTTAAGTTATATATTGTAATAAACAAAAGGATTCAACAATGTCACTATTTAGTTTTCTAACTGTTCTTAAAAATGAATTTTTATCATATTTTGTTCCAGAAAAAATGGAGTATAAAATTACAGGCAAATGCTTGAAATGTGGTAAATGTTGCCGTTATATGTATAGTTTTGATACATACACAACCACTGATTTTAAGATTATGCAATTTTTGTTTCCTGCATACAAAAGGTTTTATATCCGTGGAAAAGACGAAGAAGGTAATTTAATTTTTGCGTGCAAATATGTTACTGACGAAGGGCTCTGTTCCGTTTATGACAAACGATTAAAAATGTGTCGAAATTATCCGGCTAAGAAAATTTCTTACCCTGGGAAATTACACAAAGGATGTGGCTTCAAAGTTGAAGACAAAAGTTTTAAGAGTTACTTAGATAAATAACCTATCTTTTCTGATTTCTATCTAAATTCATTTGGTTGGAATTTTGTAAAATTATTCAAATATCCACCAATCGGAAGCATTGTATCAGTTCTATCATACATTTCTTGAGGCACCATTCTTGCTTTTTCTTGAGCTTCAATTCTTGCATTATAGTCACTATTTTGTTGATATTGTTTTACTTTTAATTGCTGATAACAACTTAATTGTTGATCAACGTCATTCATAGCACGACATTCTTCAATGCCTTTTTCAAATTCTACTCTTCTTTTATACCAATAAGCCGATGTTTCATTAAATTTACCCAAACCTCTAGGCTCAGGTGCATCAATATAATTTGATGGAACAAAATTTTTCCATTGAGGTTCATTTATTCCGTCAAGTTGAACTGTTTCATCAGCAATTACAACAGATGTTGTAATCATAAAAGCTAATAATATAAAAGTTTTTAGAGCAAGAATCTTTTTCATCAAATTTCCTTTTTTATTAAATTATATCATATCTATCTAAAATCGGCTATATGTAAGAATACTTTTACGCAAAAACCACATTCTTCATTAGAATACAACCTGATTTCTCCGTTCATCGCTTCAACTAAACCTTTTACAATAAACAAGCCAAGCCCCGTTCCACGAGTTGTTCTGGTTGTAGAATCATCAACCCGAGTAAATTTGTCAAACAAAGTTTTTAATTTTTCTCTCGGAATAACATCATAATCATTTTGAACGCTTACAACAAGCATATCTTCTTGTATTTGATAATCTAATGTTATCGGAGAATCCTCTTTTGAATATTTGATTGCATTTTCAATAAGGTTAACAAAAACTTGTTCTATTCTGTCATTATCAGCCAAAACTTCAATATTACAATCCTCAAGATTGTTAATGATTTCTTTATTTGCATCATTTTTAATAAGTAAAATAGAATTTTCAATAACAGTATTAATCGGAATGTTTGTAATATTTACGTTTAACTTTGCACCTTCAATATCAGGAATAACAAGTAAATCCTCAATCATACGTCTTAATCTTTCAGATTGTTTTTTAATAATTTTTAAAGACTTTTGCCTTGTAGCTTCGTCTATTTGAATATCTTGTCTTAAAAGTCTTGAAGTATAACCTAAAATACTTGTTAACGGAGTTCTAAACTCGTGGCTAACTGTATCAATCATATTCGAACGAAATTCATTAACTTGTTTTAATTCTTTATTTTTCTTCTTTAATTGAATATATGATTTATGAATTTGGTTAACCATTCTATTAAACTCTGTTCCCAAAAAGACAATTTCAAAAGGAGTAAATATATTTGTCAATAATCTTATTCTGCGTTCATAGTTTCCTTTTGATATCGCAATAATTGCCTTGAAAAGCTGACGGATATTAATATACAAGTATGATGTATATAATCCAACAACAAAGAACACAGTTAACATAGTCAATAGTATTGAAACAATGATTTTATCACGGTTATAGTCTATAGCATGTTTTGTTATAGCTTTTGTTGTATTTACTATTATTAAAACATCAGGATTGCTCTTCTTTAAATACACTAACGGTTGATTTTTTGTATCACCATAAACTGTAGCTTTGTTATCTTCAAGTTTTTTAGGTAATTGAGAAATACTTTTATTATAACCATCATTTGTATAATTGCTTGATGCAACCAAATTGTTATCTACAATTACATATATTTGTCGTTTATCATCATTTAAAGTTTTAAATAAATTTTTCTTTAAACTATTCAAATCCAATACAGCAACCAATGACCTGCCATCTTTAAGTTTTCGACTAAATACCGCATAATCATCTTCAATACTGTATACTTTATATCTTTCAAGTTGACTATCCTTAACTACAGTAAGTTCTTTGTAAAAATGAAGCTCTTTCATCAAAGAATCTAAATATTTTTGTTCCTGCTCAGGAGATTTATAATATTCTAAAGTCGTAATAATTTGTGCAAGTTCATTATTAATTGAATGTTCAAAAACATCAATTTCTTCCGACACAATATTTGCAACCATTGTTGCCGCAGAGCGTAACTGCGCCCTATTTGACTGCTGATTGATATTACTAATAATAATACCGCTCACAGTCATCGGAATAAGTACCGCAAAAAATATTACGATAATTATTTGTTCAGCTATTTTTAAACGTCTTTTGCTAAAAAATTGTACCACTTATGTTTCACACTTATTTTGTAATTCCAAACTTTTTATTAGAGTTGAAAGTGGAAAGTGTACAGTGGAAAATTATTTAAAATAATATCTAAAAAATTTTCCATTTTCAACTTTCATCTTTCCATTTTTAAGATTCTCCAAATGGAGTTAACTTATATCCAACATTTGTAACAGTATGTAAGTACTTAGGATTTTTAGAATCCGGTTCGATTTTGTTTCTTAAAGCACCAACGTGAACTCTTAACATTCTTACATCTTCATCACTACTATAACCCCAAACTTCTTCCAGCAATGTTGCAAGTGTTACCGGTTTATTAAAATGTTGCATTAAACAATACAAAATTTCAAATTCTGTTGGCGTAAGTTTCATTTTTTTATTAAGAACAACTGTTTCTAAAGTATCAGGAAGAATTTCAATTTCTCCAACTTCTAAAATTTCGTTAGAAGTTAAAGTTTCTTCTTGTGGCTGATTTCGTCTTAATAAAACACGAATTCTTAAAAGAACTTCTTGTATATCAAATGGTTTTACTAAATAATCATCCGCACCACTATCAAATCCACTTGTCTTATCGCCAATTGTTCCTTTTGCCGTAAGCATTAAAATTGGAACATTAATTTTTGCCTGACGAATATTTTTGCAAACATCAAACCCATTCATTTTAGGCATCATAACATCAAGCAAAATTAAATCATATTTGTTATTAAGAGCTTTGTTTAACCCTTCCATCCCATCAGAAGCGGTATCAACAAAATATCCGCTTGATGAAATATCAAATTCCAACAAATCTCTAATTTCTGTATCATCGTCAACAATTAATATTCTTTTCTTTTCAAGCATATATTACCTCCCAAATACAGGTGGCGGCTGAATATATAGAGGTTTCAGCTTTCTCCAATTTGTTTCATCTTTTGTTAAACCAATCTTTGCAAGAATTTCTCCGATTGGATACTCTCCCTGCTGATAAGATATTGCGCTTTCAGCATTTTGAGCTAATCTTTCTAACAAACTATTATCAGTGACAACTTTTCTACCTTTAACAAGTTCATCAACTTTTTCTAACTCAACAGCACCTAAAATTTCACCATCAAAAACATAAGCTTTGTTTTTTCTGGCATCTAATACAACTAAATCATCCTCGCCTAAAATTTTTGATAAAATTTCAAGAGAAGAAACTCCAACTGCTTTTATATCAAGTTGTTGTGCTAAAACCCTTGCAACAGTTGTACAAGCTCTTATTCCGGTAAAACTTCCGGGGCCAATATCCGTTACAATCATATCAATATCTTTTGGAGTTAAACCTTCATTCTTTAAAATATCCACAATTGTTGATATCAAATACGCTGAATGATAATTCTTTCCATCAGACAAAATTGTTTTGCTTTTAAGAACTTTGTCGTCTTCTGCAAGCGTTATGTACGTTTTATCCAGACATGTGTCAAAAGCTAATATTTTCAATTTTCTAATCCTTCTATAACTTTTTTATCTTTTTCTCCAATAGCTTTGAATTCATAAATTCTGCTATCATCATCGTCATATGTTACATTAATTTCAATTCTCTCAAACGGAAGTTCGCCTTGAGAAAATTCTGCCCACTCAACAAATGTGATTTTTCTGCCGGTTGAATATTCTCTGAGTTCATCCGTAATTGTTTTAATGCCGGTGTTTTCAAGTCTGTATAAATCAAAATGATACACAGGAATTGATGCACTATGATATTCATTTAGGATAACAAAACTCGGACTTGTAACTTTTTCTTTTATTCCAAGAGCTTCTGCAACCAGTTTTACAAATGCAGTTTTTCCGGCTCCAATTTCTCCGAATAAATTAACAAAACAGCCTTCGTCTTTAACAAGGTTTGCAAATTTGTAAGCTAAATTTTTAGTTTCCTCTAATGATTTACATTTTTGTTTATACATACCCTGTTCCTTCCACTTTCTTTTGCTTCATATAAAGCTTTGTCAGCATTTTTGAATAATTCTTCACCCGTAAGAGTCGGCTCAAACTCTGCCAAACCCATGCTTATTGTCACATTTATATTTTTTTTGTCAATAGGAATTGAAGCATTTTCAACTGCTTTTCTTAAACGCTCACCAACAATTTTCGCTTCTTCTATATGAGTATAAGGTAAAAGTACTGCAAACTCTTCCCCACCGTATCTTGCCGGAATATCTGATTCTCTCAAATGTTCCTTAATAATTGATGCAACCGTACGCAAAACCGTGTCACCGCTTGCATGCCCGTAAGTATCGTTAACTTTTTTGAAAAAGTCGATATCAATCATCATTGCGCATAGAGGATTTTTTTGACGTTTTGTTGTGGCTATTTCTTGTTTCAAACGTGTTTCAAACTGACGTCTGTTATTCAGATTAGTCAAAGCATCCAAAGTTGCGTATTGTAAAACTTTAGAATAAGTATTAGCTCTGTTAATCGTAATTGCAGACTGAGTTGTAAGCTGTTCTAAATAGCTGATATCACGCTTAGAAAGTTTATCCAATGTGCTTCTTGCTACAATACATCCACTGATTTCACCTTCCGTAAGTAGTGGAAATGCGCCGATTTTATCATTATTTGTAAGAATATAATTATCTTTTGGACTAAGTTGTTTAAGCGCTTCATAAATTCTTTCGTCCTTACAAGCCTTTGGCCAAACAAGTTTGAACCCGTCATTTTGTTTTAAGAAAACATAAATCAAATGGTCGGAAATAAATCTGTCAAGCATTTCACCAATCAAAGGCACAATATAGTTTAATTCGTACTGCGTTTCAATAATTTTTGCAATGTTTTTCATAGAATCATGAAAATCTACATTGATTTTTGATTGTTCGTTTAAGACGATATTTTGTAATTTCAAAGAAATTTGCGAACCAAAAATCTTCATCATAAACAAAAATTCTGTATCAATAGTACTTCCTTCTTCGAATTCGATTTCAATAACTCCAAATTCGTTACCGGATTTTAAAATAGGAATATATAAAGATTGAATTCCAAAAGTTATTTCTCCGATGACAGAAGGAAGTTTAAAGGCTTTAGAATTAATTATAAAATCTTCACCCTTAATTTTTTCAAAAGTATTATAGATTTCAGACTCGTCTTCAATAACACTCCAATCCGTAACACAATTTCTTATTGTTCCGGTAACACTATCAAATACATATAGAGAAAGCGTTTTTACCTGAGTAATTTCTTTTAGCAAACTCTCTATCTGGTTTGCAAGACCACAAGTATCTATATCTTTTTCAAGTACATTTGCTACTTTTACTAAAAAATGAAAATTCTTATTATCCATTAATACTCATTTTCCTCATCAAATTCTTTAAAGAAATCAAAACCGGCACAGGTTTGAAAATTCTTAATAATTGCCTTATCAAATTCTTCATCTGGAACAATCTTACCGTTAATGTATGTATAACTTATACTTCCGAGCGGTTCATCCGTAAGTTTTTGTGTATAATATTCATCACTTGTTATAAATTTTCGAGTAGCATCATTTAGCAAATTAAATATATAAGTTGCCTCCAAAGTAGTTGATTGAGGCTCTTCCAATATAAGAATTGCTGCTTTTTGAAGCTCATTTATTGAATCTCTATGCCTGTTTAACTGTCTTAAAAGCACTGCAAGATTATAATGTGCATCAAATTTCATCGGCTCAAGTTTGATAGCTTTGCAATAATCAAGCCCTGCTTCTCTATATTCACCCCTCAAATGATGCGCTACAGCTCTGTTATAATACACATCATAATTCTTTTTCAAAAATCTTAAAGAATTAGTATAAGCTTCTATTGCATCACCTAAGTATGTATTAACCAAATATCTTTTATCAAGTGGTAAATACATAGCTTTTTGTTTATACGCCACACCTTTGTTATAATAAGCAAGACCTCTATTTATACGAACACTTTTTACGTTGCTGTAAACAAAAGGTATCCATAATTTTAATAATTTAATTTGAGTAATTGTATCAAATTGTTCAATTGCTTCATCAAAAAAACCTAAATCTTCTGAATACACAATACCTAAATTCATTCTTGCTAAAACAAATTTTGGATTATATTGAATAGCTTTTTCATAAGAATCAACTGCTGAAAAATAATCTTCATAAACCGCATAAATATTACCAAGGTTGAACCAAGCTTCGTAGTGTTCCGGATAAAGTTTTAAGCCATCGTTATAATATTCAAGAGTCTTTGCCATATTATCTTGTGAATATGCTTGATCCCCTCTATGAATCAAATACATTCCCTTAACTTTCATTGCTTGTTTTTCAAACCAGCCCCAGAAAAAAAAGCCAAGTAATGCGATTATGCATATAAGGATGACAAATGTAACTTTAGAAAATAATTTTCTCAAAATTCGTTTCATATGAGATTATTATAACACAAAGACAAGAGGGATAATGGATATTGAAAGTTGATTATTGAGCATTGTCGATACACTAGCATAAAATCATAATAGGTGCGTTTTTATTGCGCACCTATTTATCAACTTTTATTACAATTATTATGATTTGTATGGCCTAAACAAATCTAATAAATCAACTTCATTATCTTTCATCTCTTTTGTTATTTCATCAAATTTTTTATTTATTGCTTTTCCTTGTTCATATGTATAGTGAGGGTTTTTATTATTATACTTTATGTATTCTGCCTCACCTTTTTCTGCTCTCAACTCCGGAGCATGCGGATTTTTAGTAACAATTTGATGTATATGAGTACCACCATTTCTTGATTCTACAAAACTTTGTCCATCATTATATTGTTGAACATCAATTTTATATCTTCCATCAACATATTCTGTAGAATATCTGTGTCTAAGTCCTTTTACCATTTCAATTTTAGGTTGTCCACCGTTCAATTGACTATAAGTAATTTTGATATCTTTTCTTGGATCATAAATAATTTCTTGATGATAATTTCCTTTATCTATAGTTGTAATCATCGGATTAGATTTGCCATTAGAAGCGTATGGGTCAATATATCGCCTTACAATACTTCCGTCAGCTCGAGTTTCTTCTGTACATTTAAATTCTTCAATGTTTTTACCAAATATTTTACCGGTATTTACTTTTGGACGAGAAGCAACCAGTTTTTCTGCAGCTTCTTGTTCTGCTTTTACAGCAGCTGCTTTTGCCGCTTCTGCTTCTGCAATTTTAGCCTGCTCTGCAGCTTTTTTTGCTTCAATAACATTTTCGTAATTAGTTCCTTTTTGAGCAAATTTTCCATAATTAGTTTTAGTATATCCATCACGTGGTGTTAATGAATGCTGAACTCCTTCTGTATTAACAGGATTTGTTAGCATATCTTTATAAGAATTTGTTAGCGGATATTCTGCATAAACTTTATCCATAGTAGCTTTATATCCATAATCATTTAATCCATTTCCTGAATCATGATTCAAACTCAATTCTTTATGTTCTAATCCACCGGCTTTGTTATAATCTTTTTGCAAATGAATATTCTCGCCATAGCACCAATATTGCGTTTTATCTTTATCAATTGTAATTCTATCTCCGCCAAAAACACTTCCGCCTTTTTCTCTTGTTATAGTTTTAGTTTCCCAAAGAAACGGATCATTTTCTTCATTAAATATTGTAATCTTTCTTTTTCCTTCACCTAAATAATCAATTCTGGCAAGTCCTTTTTTGCCGTCTTGTAGCGTAATTTCTCTTTCTAATCCCGTAACAGCACCGGTTATTGGGTCTGTCAAAGTTTTTGTTTTAGGTTGCATTCTTGCAGGAACTGTTTGAGCAACTTCAACTGCTGCTTTTGTACTTTTTCCAAATAATCTTCTTGCAAGATTAGCCCCGTATTCTAATCCTAAAGATACTTTACTCATATTTTCTCCAATCTAATTTCCCTATATATTTACAAAGTATTGAACAAAAAATAAATTGCTTTTTTCTTTTTATTTTTTTACTCATGTTGCGCAATATCAATAAAATAAAAACAAAAATAGCAATATAGTTGAATTACAGGATTTTAAAACACTTTAACAAAACTTAATAATCACTCAAACATACGCACTTGCTTTAGCTATTAAAAATATCGCTTGGAAAAATTTTTCCAAGCGATATAAAAACATTTTTTTAACGAATCAACTACCCTTCAATAATCTGAGGTAATTCAACATTAGGTGCGCCAATTGTTCTTACTAATTCCAAAACAGCAGCTTTCATTTGACACTTTTGTGCAGTTGCACTAAAAAAATCACTGTAAAAACAACCTTCGCACACACAACCTCTCTTATAGCACTCTAATGCCGTCGGCGTCCACCTTTTCACGGCAATTGCTCTCCCCATATCACGACTCTTGAACACTTATTCCTCCCAAAATATCTATTTATCATTTGTGATTTACTGATTTGTAATCTTAAGAAATCCCCAAAATTTCTTAACATAATTCTATTATATAGGTTAAGAGCGCATTTACAACCCACTTTTAGACAAATGTAACATTTTCTTAAAACTCTTGCAAACAACCAAGTCTATTGATAAATCTTGATTTTAGCTTTGTTAATTGCGTACGCCTACATGGTTTCAGGAGTTTAAAACATGACAAACCCATGTACCGCCCATGTTTCCATGATTAATTTTTGAATTAAGTTTTGTAACAAATTTAACATGTTGACAAAAAAAATCAAAAAAACTTAGAAAAGTAGACAATATACAACACAAGTAGTTTTTAATATATTTTTATAGTACAATTATAAGCGTAACGAGGGGATGTTATATGTCACAAGATAAAAATACTAGTAACAATCATTCATTAAGAGAACCAGAATTTTATAACAAATGGCGCAGTTTGTTTCAGTTTTTGATAACTCACGTTTTTTACATGATTAGGTTTAAACTGGTTTATCGCTTAGAAGTTTATGGCAAAGAAAACATTCCTGACGATAATAATTTTATTGTTGCTGCTAACCATCTTTCAACGCTTGATCCTCCGCTTGTGTGTGGAGTGATGAATAAGCCTGTTGCTTATATGGCAAAAAAAGAATTATTTGAAAATCCTTTTATGTGCTGGTGGTTAAATTGGCTTGGAGCTTTTGCTGTTGACAGAGAAAAACTTGGAGTTTCTACAATCAAAACAG
This sequence comes from uncultured Candidatus Melainabacteria bacterium, assembly GCA_934754425.1. Lineage (GTDB taxonomy): Bacteria > Cyanobacteriota > Vampirovibrionia > Gastranaerophilales > Gastranaerophilaceae > CAG-196. The sequence continues at coordinate 89,674 of CAKVIN010000004.1, forward strand.
TAAAAAATTTGAAGAACACAGATTGGGTACTTGGCATATTTCCACAAGGTACAAGACAAGAAGCCGGAGAAATAAGTCACATAACAAAAGGTTTCGCTTCTCTTGCAAAAAGTACTAAATGCGGAATTTTACCTGTAGGTATAACAGGCACGCAAGAAGTTAAAAGATTCCCTTTTAGTGGCAAAATTATTGTTAGAATTGGGAAAATGATACCATATACAGATAATGTTGCCGGTATGGTCACTGACTGGGAAAAATCAATAGAAGATTTAACCGGATTTAAGTATATCGAAGATGAAAAAGTAAAAGAAAATATTGGGTCATAAATTAAGAATTAGTTGGAAGGATAAAATGGGAACAGAAAAAAATTATAACAGAAGATGCGAAAAAGATTATAGTGCCTTTAGAGCATTCTATTATATGTTGTTTTTAGGAACAGTTGTTTATCCTGTAACAAAACTAATGTACAACATAAAAATTATTGGCAGAGAAAATGTACCAAAGAATCATAATGTTATTTATGCCGGTAATCACGTATCATATTTAGACCCACCGATAATTTCTTTGGCAGCTTGGAAAACAATTGCCTATATGGCAAAACAAGAACTTTTCAAAGACGACAATAAATTACTACGATTTCTTGTCCATACACTTGGCGCATTTGCCGTGAATCGTGACAAACCGGAGATTGCAACTTTCAAAACGGTGAAGGCTGTTTTTAATACTCCGTGGTCATTGGGAATTTTTCCACAAGGTAGAATTATTAAAGAACCTGTTATAAAAGACATTCATAAAGGTTTTATCTTATTTGCGAAAAAATTTAAAGCAGATATTGTACCTGTTGGAATTAAAGGATTTGACGGATATGCCAAAAAATTATTCCAAAAACATATTACTGTAACAATCGGAAAACCGATTTCTTATACATTAGATGAAGATGAAATCTTAAAAGAATGGGCAAGACAAATTTGCGAATACACAGGGTTTGAAAATCAAATTGAGAGTGAAGTCGAAACTCATTAAAAAAAAATTGAAAGTGAATGGTGAATAGTGGTTTTAAAACAGCCGTAGGATGGGTAAAGCAACTAAGAAAATGATATTATAACAACAAATAAGGAATGCGTACCCACCGAAACAAACCAAAACGAACTTAATGACCTAATGCCTTAACGACTTAACGACTTAATGTCTTAACGACTTAATGTCTTAACGACTTAACGACCTCCGTAACATTTCTTTACATACTAGCAAATTTATTTTTTACACGCATTAGAATATAGGCAAAAGAATGAAAGGTTATACAATAGCATGAATATTTTAGCATTAAACAGTATTAAATTTGGTAATACTTACAACAATCAAATCAAACAAAATAACAAAATGTCAGTTCCTAATTGGGGACTAAAAATGAGTGCACCTTTAAACGAGGATACAGTTACATTTTCGACTCAAGCTCAAGATGTATCATTTAAAGCCGCTCCTACTGCAAAATTTTTAACTACAAGAACCGGCGGAGTTTCAAAGGCTACAGCAAAAGAAATTAATGCAATTGCTGAAGAATCTCAACCGGCAATTCATGGTTTTATAAAGAGTCTTTTTTCAGACTATTTAGTTACTGAAAGCAAACCAAATAATTTAATTTTATTTATTTCCGGAAGAGCAAAAAAACCGGATTCTATTGCAGAAAAAAGTAAAATTATGCAAGAAAATACAAAAGCCGGCATTTTGAAAAAAATGACAGACTTGAACGGTGAAAAAATCGTATTAGCAGATGGTTCACGTAAGAACGTACATAAAGTATTAGGAATTCTTTTAGATGCAGTTAAAAAAGGGTTGGTTCGTGTTGAAGAAGTTGAGCCAAAACGACCAAAAGCAGCTGCAAAATTAAAAGGAAAAGAAAGAGCAAAATACGACTATGCTGATCCAAACTTTTTACAAGGTTTTATAAAAGATGCAGAAAAAGCAATGAACAAACCAGTTGTATTTGAAGATCCAAATCTTTCATCCGGTACAAAAGCAAATTATACAGCTCTTCACTTTTTATTAAGACTTCCAGGACAAAAAAGACCATTTGAACTACAATTAATGGGTCCAAGCGTAGCAAAATTCAAACACTTAGATGATATTCTATTTAAGATATTGAACAACAAAAATGTTGATAAAAAATATCAACCGATTGTCAATGTGTTAAAACCACTTGTTATGACTCAAGATGACAAAACAATTGCTAAATATATAAAAATCCGTGAAAAAATGGATAAATTAAAATTCACTCAGCCTGAATATGAAAAATTAATCGGTAGAATCACTATGAAAGATGAGCCATTAGTTAAAGAAGGTGATGCTGAAGAATTTAGCACAAAAGTAAATAGTCTACTCCGTTCAAAAGATATAAAACGTGAAGATTTAGACGTTATATCTGAAAATATTGAATTGGAAGGTGATTATCAAGATAAGAAATTTGTTAAACAATTCAAAACAAAAATTGCACAACACAATCTATTTGCTGATTATAGAGCAGAAGCATTCTTGTTCCAAAGAATAAGAAAACCTGTTAAATACAGTGCAGACGACAGTAGAGAATATTTCTTGCCTATGACTGTTGATTTACCTGGTGAATACGATTTGAACAAACTTAACAGAATGCTTATTGAATGTGAGAAAAAAGCAGCATAATTTAAAAAAATAAATATAAAAAAGAGTATATCTGAAATAAAATCAGATATACTCTTTTTTTATTAAAAACATTTTACATTTCGCACGGAATTTTATCCTTTTTTAACATTGCCATAAGCGGTTCTAAGAATTTTTCTTCATCCTGACATTGATTTTTCAAAGAATAATAAGCAACCTCGGTTATTTCTTTACAAATACTCAAAATACTATGTTTTCTCAATCTGGAAGCTGTTGCAAATCTTGCGACATTATAACGCAATTCATTAATCTCATTATATGAATATTTAAGTAACATGTTACTAATTTCTTCAAATGCAGAATTATTATACATAATTCCTTTGTATAAAGCCGGAATAGAATATTCCAAACCACCACCAACACAATCATGGTTTCTAATTTCCAAGAAGTTTCTTAATCTGACTTCCGGAAAATACAAATTTGAATGCAGTTTCCAATCTTCAATATTAGCTTCAAACCCTTCAAAACCTTTATCCATAAATTGCCTAAAAGTCAATCTTCCGTTGATATTAACAGTTTTATCTTCTCTATTAATAAATATCATCGGTGTATCAAGCAGAGTTTCTACATAGTCTTTAAAGCACATACCATCTTGGAATTTTGTTGCAAAACCGCATCTTTCATTATCAGTATTGAGCCAAGCTAACGCTCTAAAAGATTTATAACCGGTATCAACACCACCTCTGATTTTTGAATTAGCAAACATTGCCGTCATAAATGGCATCATTAAATTTGCGAGTCGGAATTTTTTCATTGCATCTTCTTCTGATTTATAATCAATTCCGACCTGAATCCCCGCAGTTTCTCGCATCATTACGTCAGATAAAATTCCCCAAAGATAATTTGCCATAATATGATATCTGCGCTTTGGTAAAAGTTTAATATTTTTGTAAGTTGTAGTTGGAGAAACGCCTTTATTAATAAGTTCAATACCGAATTTATCCAATATAGGAAGTAATTCTGAATCAAAATTTTCAACTTTCTTTTTTAAATCACCAATCAATTCTTGAGGTTCAATACTATATTCAACTTGACAACCGGGTTCTAAAGTTATTGTATCGTGAATCTTTTTTAATCCAATAATATTTGTATTATCAAGAATATAATCCCAATTATCAACTTTTGCAAATTCTCTTAATGCTTCGCAAATACCGTATTCACCACCATACGGAGCAACTTCTTTTGTCGTTTTAACAAGCGGAATTCTTTCATACTCAAAACCGATTTTTTGAGTAGTCTTGCACCCAAGTATAAATTCATCCAATAATTGATTATACTCTAAATGTTCTTTTTGTTTTGTTTCACAATAATTCACGATATTCTCCTTTTTTATTATATATGAAATAAGAGTTGAAAGTGGAAAATTAAAAATGTAAAGTTGGATTAATCAAAAATAACTACACACCTATCTCCCTATGCCTCTTCGCATCTAAGCTTCAACGCATCTTTTATGTATTATTATTTTAAATTAAGATTGATATTTTAACATTTCCCTGTTTGTACTATTATAAATATCATGATGGATTATTTACAACGAGCAAAGTTCTTTAGAACAAAAAAAAGGTTAGGTCAAAATTTTTTAGTAAATCCGGACGTGATTGCGGACATCATTGATTTTGCACAAATTACAAAAGATGATGTTGTTCTGGAAATCGGCCCCGGAGTTGGGTTCGTAACAGAACAATTAGTTAAGCATGCCAAGAAAGTTATTGCGGTAGAACTCGATGAAGAAGCGATTAAAGAGCTTGAAAAACTTGATTGTGACAATTTGCAAATTATTCATAATGATATTTTGAAAACAGATTTGTCAGATTTATGTGAAGAAAAAATCAAAGTTGTTGCAAATATTCCATATTATATCACTTCTCCGATTATTGCACATTTGTTGGGCGAAATTGATGATTTGGAGAACAAAAACAGAAATAAAATTATTGACATTATTCTTATGGTTCAAGAAGAAGTCGCTAGAAGAATTGTGGCGACAGAAAACAGTGTTTCTAAACAATATGGACTTTTAACAATACTTTCTCAATTTTGGGCAGATTGTTCAATAATCAGATTGGTCGGCAGACGCTCTTTTTATCCTGCGCCAAAAGTTAATTCCGCACTTGTGTCTTTGAAAGTTAGAAAAGAACCGCTATTAAAATTGAGTGATTACAAACATTTTAGAAAAACTATCAAAGCTGCGTTTTCTCAAAGAAGAAAAACTCTGAAAAATTGTCTTGTTGGTTCCGGATTTAATAAAGAAAAAGTTGCCCAAGTAATTTCTCAAATGAATTTAGATGAAAATATTCGTGGCGAAAAGCTTTCGATTGCACAATTTGGAGAATTATCTGAATTATTAAAAAATTAGTTAGAATAACGAAAAATGCCAAATTCAGACATAAAACAATCTCTATTTCCGTTTAGAAATTCAATAAATGCTTCGAAATTATAATTTTTATAATTACCAACTAAAAATTCCATTTTATTTTTGTTTGGATTAATCAAACAAGAAACACTTGCGATACCACCAAATACATCAGCATAAGTAAATAAAGTTCGCTTATTTATGGATTTAATTAACCCTGCTGAAAGAGAATTTTCACCCGATGACAAAGCGTAATAAGGAATATCTAATTTATTAAATTGAGTAAAAAAACCGACAGGATAATTGTGTACAGATGCAGAAAAAACAGCAGGAGAAGTTTCTTTGAATTCTTGATATTGCTCTATCAAACAATCAAGTCTTGAAAATTCACCAAATTCAGAAGAAAAAACTATTTCATCAACTTTATCCGGTTCAAAAAGCTTAACCATTGTTGTTAATGCAACTTTATCCAATAAGCTTAATTTTCGTCTAACAAGCGGTGGAATAGAAGAAACATCAATTTGTTCTTCTGATACTACATAACTGAATTTTTCAATACAAAAAGGTATACTTTTCATGCTAAAATTATACTATAAAATGATTATTAAAAAATATAATGCAATTTGCAACCTTGGGCAAAATATAGATGAGATTTATAAAGAAGCGATTTTAGGTAATAATCGTTGTTTTGATTATACACAAAATTATCGCCTTGCTTTAGTAAAAGCTGATTTAACAAAAATAAATAATGAAATGTATAATTTACGTTGCAATCAACTTTTGCTTAAAGCACTAGAACCTATTGATATTGAATCATTTAATAAAAAATCAACCGCAATAGTTGTTGCAACGACAAATTCCGGTGTTGAAGAATATGAAACATCAAAAAATCCTAAACATTTTCAAATAGGGAATCCTGCAGAATTTCTACATAACCATTTCGGTTTCAAGAATTATTATACATCTATATCAACAGCTTGTTCTTCCGGCATAAGAGCTTTTGGAATAGCAAAAGAGATTTTAGAATTAAATATAGCTAAAACCGTTATCGTAGCTGGGGTTGATTCTATTGCTAAACTTCCAATTTTAGGATTTAATTCCCTAAAAATTTTATCTAAAGAACCAACTGTTCCATTTAGTCAAAATAGAGCCGGGATTAATATTGGTGAAGGTGCTGCGGTTTTTATTGTTGAAAAAGATGGAAATGGAATCGAAATCTCCGGAATTGGTGAAACAACTGATTTCTACCACTCAACAACTCCTAATCCTGATGGGAAAGAGGCTAAAAAAGCTATAGAACAAGCATTAAATAAAATTAATCCAGCAGATATTGATTACATAAATCTTCATGGAACAGGAACGCAAGCAAATGATTTAATGGAAGCAAAAACTATTTCAGAAATTTTCGGCAATAAAGTTCCTGCGAGTTCTACAAAACCACTAACAGGACATTGTCTGGGTGCAGCTGCGAGCATTGAAGCTGCACTCTGTTGCAAACTTTTGGATTCAAACACGCATCAAGTTTTTCCGCATGTTTACGATAATCAGTATGATAAAACATTACCTAAAATATTACTTGCGGATAATACTCCACAAAACAAAATTATAAAAACTTGCCTATCTATTTCATTCGGTTTTGGCGGAACAAACTGCGCCATGGTGCTACGCAAACAAACTCAAAACACAAAACTATAATATCTACTAACAAATAATAGATAAATGTAAATGCCAATCAATGTTTAACAATAAATGCGAATACAAAATTCAAATTCTTATATTAATAATTAACCCCAATATTTTTAATAAAAAATAAAAAACCCCTTTACAAAAAAAAATCATCATGTACAATAATAAATGTAGCCGATGGAAACAGAAGTTACGAGACCAAAACAACCGAAATGGGGGTTTAGCTCAGCTGGTAGAGCACCTGCTTTGCACGCAGGGGGTCAGGAGTTCGAATCTCCTAACCTCCACCATAAAATACACGATGACTTTAGTTATCGTGTATTTTATTATGTAGTGTTAGGGTTTGATGAGAACCTCCCAAAATGCGTTTAGCATTTTCTAGGAGTTGCGCGAGTGAGCTGAGGCTGGAGTGTTTTTGCAAAATGACGATTAGTCATTGAAGCAAAACACGGAATTGCCGTTAAACGCGAACGAGCAAGACCGAATCTCCTAACCTCAACCATTTAAAATCAAGAGCCGAAAGGCTCTTTTTTTAACACTTTCCCCAATAGCTTATCTTTACATATTTATAAATCTATCCTGCTCTTTATAGTTGAAAATAAATTATATAATCATTCCATGCCAGCAATTAAAAAGTTCCGATTTCGAAGAAGTTTAAGTTGCATTGTATATACGCCCCCTCTTGTAAAGCATAGTAAATCTTGAATTAAAAAAATAATTAGAGTAATTCTATTTACCAACCTGCATATTACTAAGTTTTTCTTTTATTTCATAATAAAATTTCATGTTTGGTTCACTATAACCATCCATTTTTTCTAACCATCTAAAAAGATTAGATAAAACTTCATTATTATTAAAAAGATTTTCGAAACTTAAAACGATATTAGCGATTTCTAATTGCTCATTAAATCTTATATTTTTTATTATATTTGGTAATTCACACATCACATTTTTATTTGTGTACAATTTTTCATCATTTAACACTTTTTCAAGAACTTTTGATTTGCATTTATAAGTATTATCCGTTCCAAAATTCATAAGCCACTCAATATCCGGCAAGCTATCTATAATTTTTTTATCCGCAATAATTTCGTCTTTATCAAAAAATTTAGAAACAAAATCCACATCCTCAGGTCTTTTTAATCCAATAAGTATATCGCCAATTTTATCCATAACGATATCATTGTTGTATAATCTCGCATCATTTAAGACTTTGTCAATCAATTCATAGTCCATTTTTGATTCACTACAATTTATCAATATGCCCAATCTTTTAGATACAGAAGATTGTTGCACATCCTGATTATTCACATACTTCATCATCAATGCTTTTCTGAATTCCAAATTATCTTTATTCAAAGTAGACAAAACATAAGATAATCCCTTATTCAAATTTTTATTTGTATAAAGTTTTTCATCTGATAAATATACATCTAAAAACTCATTAATATATTTTGATTTTTCGTAATTTTTTGCAGCACCAAGAATTCTGCCAATATTACTACCAAACTCATCTTCGCTATTAAATAAATATTTATTTTTATATAATTCCGAAGTTTCTAAAATTCTATTAGCTAAATCAAATTCTATATCACTGTTTATACATCCTACAATATTACCAATATTGCATCTTATGTGTTTTTGATTCATCAATTCCGGAGAATTTAAATATTTATCAAACAATTTATTAATATGTTCTAAATCTTTATCATTTTTTGCAAAATACACAATACGAGAGATTTCTGAGCATACATTCTTATTATTATACAATTTTTCATCACTCAAAAATTTATCTATCACGGAATTTTTTATTTGAGCAGATTTTTGCGGATTATCTGACAATCTATTCGCAAAAAGTATTTCACTACCACATCGGAAATAAGTATCACTAAAACGCTTATCACTCAACAACTTCAATACCAAATTAACATTTGAATTATCAACAAATGGAATTGCTTGCAATACATCATACATCATTTTTTCATTATTATAGAGTCTTTCATTATCAAAAACAAAATTAATAACTTTTGCTCGCTCGGGTTTTAATCTCATAGGAGGCGAAAATATTATATTTTGCGCATATTTTCTAACCGGCTTGCTTTCTAATAAATCCTTGTTATCAAGAATTTTAGCGACAAGTTGGGTTTCAGCTTTTCCAATATCATCTTTTGGATTTAATTTTATACTATGAATTATGTAATGAATATTCTCGTCATTACAGATTTTTGATTTTAACTCTTTGTATTCTTCATCTGAAATTTCAGGCAAATTTGGAATAATTTCATTTAATGAATCTTGTTCAACATCCGTAATTGTTTTATTAGTTAATTTTGGAGCTTCATATTCTTTCTTACTCATTTCTATTGCCGCAATTGCAGTTGCTGCTGTAACAGTAGCAGTCATCGTAAAAGCTTGTTCACTTGTTAATTTTGAAAATAAATTAACGAAACGTTTAAATACTGACTTGTAATTTCTAGCAGAAAAATTTGGTTGATTTGTACTTATATTTCCTACACGCATAATTATCCCTTTTGATTAAATCTTATCATAAAAGCCAACCTAAGACAAGTTTTATAATACCACTTATAAATAAAACAAATAAAACTTCTTAATTTATAGATTCAAATTTTAAATCAGGTACAAAAATCATAATTCCTGCTCGTTATACAGTAAAAAAAGGTTCTGTAAAAAATCTTAATGACGTTGCAAAAATTACGGAAATTTCTGCAAATTATTTGAATGATTTATTGACAGTAACAGAAGTTAGTCCAAAACATCCCGGAAAACCGGACTTAAGAACTTATGATGACGGTTTTGGAATGCCAACAATTGGATTTGGACATACCGGAAAAGTTGATGGTAAGCGTTTGAGTTAAAAAAATAAAATCAATATTTCATATTCAAAAGCTTGTGAAATTTTGGCGGAAGATATTTTAAAACACGAGGCAATGGTTGCTTCATATACAGGAATAAACTATTATAAAAAAGCTCCTGCCTCTGTTAAGGCTGCAATTATGGATAATGCTTACAATAAAGGTATTTGGGATGGATTTTTACTGTAGCTTTGTATATAGTTACCTAAAATCATATCCTAATTCTAATATATTTTTGCAAACGTATTAAAGAAATCTGAAATCACATTTATCAACATTGGTAAAATCCAAATCATTATTGCTGCGCCAAAAACAGGTTTGAACAAGAAGCTTAATTGGAATACGTTAACTTGCGGAGCAGTTTTTGAAATTACACCAAGAATAATATCTTGACCTAATGTTGCTAAAAGGACAGGAGAGGCAATTTGCAGACCCATATACAAAACATTTGATGTGGTTGTGACTAAATAATCAAGATTAATAATTTTTTCCAAAGGAATTGCTACTGCGTAAATTGGGAAAATCTCAAAACTTCTGATTAATGCATTGATTAACCAATAAAATCCACCAAGTTCGATAAAAATAATTAATCCTAAAAGTGTAATGATACGGCTAAGAATAGAAGTTTGGCTATTTGTAGTCGGATCCATGACCATTGCAGAAGATAAACCCATTTGAGTATTAATCATATCACCGCCGGCTTCTATAGCTAAAATCAAAAGTTGTGCTATATATCCGATAATAGCGCCGACTAAAAAGTTCAAAAGCAATAATAACAAAGGAGATATATCAGCTGGCGGAGTTGCCGGTTTTAAGATTGGAGTCAGCATAACAGTCAGAATAAACACGAACGAAAGTTTTACCAAACCTGCAATTTCTTTACGATTAAATATCGGAGCAAATCTGACAAATCCGAGTAAACGAGCAAACACAATAAAACCTGCTGAAAACCAGTGGTCAAATTGTGGAAAAAGTATTGAGATTTGTTGTATTAGATTGTCCAAAGTTTAGATCCTTTTTTTAGTTAAGTCGTTAAGTCTTTAGGTCATTAGGTCGTTAAGTTCATTTTAAAATTTTCTTTTTTTAAATTGTTAAATTTTGTGTTTATATGAGCGTAAGCGAATTTATTGAACTTAACGACTTAACGACTTAAGAACTTTCTTCCCCTCTTAATATCGGTTTTTCATTTCCTAACCCTTCCGGTGGTTCGTCAATATCGATTTCTTCCGGCGGTTCATCAATAGTTAGGATATCAAATCCTTCTATGTCGTCTATTTTTGTTTCGTTTTCTGTAATTTGTACATTAAACATAATTTTTTGTTTTCCGTTTTTTAGTACGCAAATCCTTGTTTGACCTTCTTTTAGCGGATGAACATAGAGTGTATTTTTTTCATTCATTATTGTAAAAATCGGGCATACATCAACAATGGTATTATTTTCTATACTAATATCCGTAAGTTTTCCATCAGACTCAATAATACAGTCTTGAAATGCGAAAACTGTATTTGCTGATAATAAAAATATTAATGGTATTGCGATTTTATACAATTGTTTACTCCGTTTTTTTTTATGAATAAAGCTACATAGGAATTTTATTTAGTGAGTTGAAAATTGAAAATGGAAAATGGAAAGTTATTTTAGTTATTTCTTTAAATAAAATTTGTTTTATGTAGAACGTATAAGAAATTAAAAAATTTAATACAACTTTCCATTTTCAACTTTCAACTTTCAATTTAAGAACTATCTTCCCAACATCTTATTAATTTCCACAAAATTTCCTTTAGGCATAGGTGCTTTTGGTGCTGAATCATATTTAATTTTTTGTGATTTATCTATATATGGCACTTTCCCAGGGTTTTTCATCAAGGTATTAAAATTATCTTGATTTTTGAACTTGTCTTTCATCTCGCCCGCAAAAGGTGATGTGTATTTATAGTAATCAGCAGGAAGAACGAAAGCGTCATTTTTCGGGACAGCATTAAATGCGATTGACATACCTTCTGAAAAGAAGTTTGTTAAAAGTTTAATGAATCCCATACCGCCAATTACAATTACTAAAAATACAGCAAAAATCTTTGGTGCAGCTGCAATTGTTTGCTCTTGCACTTGAGTTACGGCTTGAATAATACCAACTACCAAACCTATTGATGCTGCGGTTAGTACGCAAGGCATTGAGATTGATAGCATTACCATAAATCCTTTTGCCAGATATTCAGTTAACATTTCCATATTTGGATACCTCGTTTATTTAATGTCGTTAAGTCTTTAGGTCATTAAGTTGTTAAATTCATTTAAAAAATATTTATTCTGTCCTAAATCCTATTTTTTTTGTTTCTTTTGGTTTTTCAATCAAATTGTTCAAAGCATTTATTATTTGTCGAATAGTTTTATCATGTTCAGAAAATCTTTTGTCTGTATTTTCTATATGTAACATAAGTATTTTTCTCAATTCGTCAATTTCTTTATTTTTTTCTGTGCTTAAAATAGCATATTGTCTTAATTTTACGAATGTTCTAATAATTTCTATATTAATTGCAATCGCTCTATCACTGTTCAAAACACTTGACAACATTGAAACACCTTGTTCTGTAAAAACATTTGGTGTTGTTGGAGAATGTTTAAGCGAAGCGAACCTATCACAATTTGTGATAAGTTCATTAAGCTCGTCTTTAGTGAGTTTGAACATAAAATCTTCCGGAAATCTTTTTTGATTTCTTTTGACTGCTTGATTTAAAACCATTGTTTTTACTTCATAAAGCTCAGCTAAATCTTTATCAATCATGACTTTTTGACCTCTGATTGTAAAAATTCTATCTTCTATTATTGTTTCAGTTAACATTTCCATATTTTGCCTCTTTTGTTTAATGTCGTTAAGTCGTTAGGTCATTAGGTCGTTAAGTTCGTTTTAAAAATTTCTGTTTTACTATTTGCTATTTTTCTTTATGAGCGTAAGCGAATTTATTGAACTTAATAGCTTAACGACTTAAAGACTTAATGACTTCAACTAATTATAACTCTGTACCAACCCTTGAACTATCAGCGCCCAGCCATCAACCGCAATAAATATCAGCAGTTTGAATGGAAGTGAAATAATTGTAGGTGATAACATGAACATACCTAAAGCAAGTAGAATGTTAGCAACTACAAGGTCAAGTACAATAAATGGAACGAATACTACAAAACCTATTTCGAAAGAGGTTTTAAGTTCGCTCAAGATATAAGCCGGAGCAACTTCCCAAATAGTAATGTCTTCCGGACTTTTTAACGGTGCTTTATGCTTAAGCTCAATAAAGAATGCTAAGTCGGTTTCTCTCGTTTGCTTCAGCATAAATTCTTTCAACGGTTTTGAACCTTCATCTATTGCAGCTATAAGATTTTGATTTTTTTGGTAAGGAACAGAGCCACGTTCATACATTTGTTGAAAAACTCCGCCCATTGTATAAAAAGTTAGTATCATACACAAACCAATCGTAACAATTGCAGGCGGTACTTGTACACCCATTGCTGTTTTTAGCAAAGAAAATACAATAGTAAATCTTAAAAAACATGTCATACAACAAAACACAAACGGTAAAAGCGAAAATAACGACATTACCGTAAGCATTTGTAAAACCGGGTTCATATCTTGTATTACTGAGTCCATTTTTTTGTTCCCTATTTGTTTAGTAACTTTTTATTTAGTTTAGAAGTTTAGAGGTTTAGAAGTTGAGAAGTTCATTTAGTTCGCTAAAGCTCACAGAATATATGACCGAAGGGAATTTAATAAACTTCTAAACTCCTCAACTTCTAAACTACTAAACTTTATTTCATTTTTACTTAATCCTTTCTGCCAAACTCTTAATCACCGACTTATCATTCGACATTTTTGAGCTTAACATACTGGATTTAATTCCAATATTTGTTTTGTCCATAAAATTTTTACTTGGCAATTTTGACATTGTTTCTTGAAAACTCATCGGCTTTTTCTCTTTTGTAGCAGTTCCAACCGATGAAAAAGGAATATCAAAACCACTTGCGTAATTTGTTTCATTCTTTATTTCATTATTTTCACAAACATTTTCTTCTGAGGTTTCTAATTTAGAAATCAAAGTTGTCTTGTCAACATCACCTGCAATAAGAAATTTTTCTCTTCCGGTTGATACAATATAAAGAGTTTTTCTTGGTGCTAAAGAAAGTGTGTCTAAAACTCTTAAATACTTCGATTTAATTCCGCCACCACAACCGGTTGCTCCTTTAAAAACAAGAAGCGCAACTGCAATTATTCCAACCATTGCAAGTGTGTATACCATAAAATTTGCTAAATATCCCATTTTTGTTCCTTATTTGTTTAATAATTTCAAAACTTTTAATTAGTTTAGAAGTTTAGTAGTTTAGTAGTTGAGAAGTAGTTAAATTCCCTTCGGTCATATATAAATTTCGTGAGCATTAGCGAACTAAATGAACTTCTAAACTCCTAAACTTTCTAACTCTCCTGCCCATCTTCCACCTCAAAGTCGCTGTAATCAAAATCTTCTTGTGGTGCTTCTTCCTGCGGTTCTTCTTGCTGTTGAACATCCGGTTCAGGTTCAGCCCCAGAATTTGAATCATTAACTTTTTCTATTCTTACACCAAATCTGTCATTGATAATTACAAGTTCTCCTGCGGCAACAGTTTTTCCGCCAACTTTTAGAGAAACTTTGTTATCGTAAACTGAGCATAAGTCCACAATCAGACCTTCTTCAATACTCTTAAGTTCACCTAAAGTTATTTTTACTTTATCAAATTCAGCCGCCATATCGACTTGAATACTATCCCACAAATTAGTATTTGTATTATCTTCCATACTATCTCCTCCAGAGGTATCATAAGGTTCAACTATACTGATATTAGGTTTTACCTGAAATTTTTTAATTATATTGTTGCAGATTAATGTCATTTCTGAAGAATTACTGTTTTCAAAAACAACGATATCTCCAACATCAAGTCTTTTAACATCTGCAACCGGAAAAGTTGTTGTTCCAAGTAGCAAATTAACTTCTACCGGACAACCGGAAAAATCTCTATCACTAAATCTTGGTTCTTTTTTTTCTAAACCTTGTGGTGAAAGAATATCTTTAGGGACAGAAATAATAAATTTTGCCGCAGAATCAGAAATTTCACTCTTTACAAAATATGTTAAATGCAAAATTTCATTGTATCTTCTATGCGGTTCAATTGTGAAATTTGGTGATAATGTTTCGTATAGAAAATCATTGAATGAAGTTATTATTCTTGCTTCGAGTTCAGAAACCTCTGATAAATCAAATCTTCTGTTATTTTTTCCAAGAACTTTGTCTAAAATAACATTAATGGCCTCTTGTGAAATTCTAATATAAACATCGTTTTTAGAATTTATCTTCACTTTTGTAACAAAAAATGTTTCATTTTGAGAAAGCACATTCATATTAGTACTGATAGATGCCAGCTTGTATTCAAACCCATCAAAGAAAAATTCACTGCTGCAATTTTCTACAACGGGCGTAAATACTGAATCAAACCACGCAAATTGTTTATATAATTCATCAAAAAATACTGAATCTATCATACCTTATCCCATTTTTAAGGATAAAATCAGCATAGTCAAAATCCCTAAACTAACTTACCCCTACTATAGTCCTAATCTATCCTACAATATTTTATTATTTAACACATCATATAAATAGTGTAGACATTGTGTAGGTGATGAATATCTTAATTTATGTTATATTTTCATTATGTTTTATTTTGAAGATTTTAACGGCAAAAAAATTATGAAAAGTGATATGCTAACGGAAGTTACTGCATATTTTACAACTCGTGGTGAAGTAAATTTTCCAAATTCAAAAAGAGTTATTCATCCTGTTCAAACACATAGTAACCATGTAGAAATTGTTGATGAAAGAATTGATTACCCCGATACAGACGGATTAATTTTAACAAATTCGGATGACACTGTTTATCTAAAATTTGCGGATTGCACTCCATTAATTATTTATGACAAAGAAAATAAAATCGGTGCAGTATCGCATGCCGGTTGGCGTGGTACTGCTACAAAAATAGGTGTGAAAACTGTTGAAAAAATGAGTAATAACTTTGGTACAAAACCGGAAAACATAATTGTTTTAATCGGTGCAGCTATTTCTAAATGTTGTTATGAAGTTTCAGAAGAAGTTAAAGATATATTGCTTGATACAGTCAAAAATCCTACAGGATTATATGAAGGCAAAAATGTTGATTTAAAAGGTATTAACGCACAACAACTTTTAGAAATCGGAGTTAAAAATATTGATATTTGCCCATATTGTACAAGTTGTAATAACGATTTGTTTTATTCTTATCGCAAAGAAAACGGAACAAAAGAACGTCATTATGCTGTTTTAAAGCTTGCGAAATAGGTATTAGATTAATTAAGACAGTAATTCAAAATGATTTTTATTATACTCAATCAAACCTTCTTTTTGAAGCTTGGATAATTCAAAACTCATAGCACTTCTATCCACATTCAAATAATCAGCCAAATCTTGACGATTGAAATGAATGTCAAAACTGTTTGAATGTTGTCTTTGAGCTTCATTGGAAAGATACGTCAGCAATTTATCCCTAATAGTTTTTTGAGAAACATTTTCGATTTTTTGAATAAGTTCAATATTTTCTTTAGAAAGAATTCTGAAAAGATTATTGATTAAAACCTTGTGTCTTGTACAAGCGTTTTGACACATAGAAGTACATTTTTCATATCTCAAAACTAATACTGTAGTATCTTTAACCGTAATTGCATCAACACTTGATTCAACATCTTTTGAACCTACAAAAGAAAGTGCTAAATTATCATTTTTGTTTAATCTGGAAATAATAATTCTTCTGCCCCAATATGAATCCTTTTCAATATTAACTTCGCCATCCAAAATAAGATAAATGTTAGAAATAACATCTCCTTGGCGAATAATCATTTCTTCTTTTTCAAACTTACGGATACGAGCCCCAAAACATTCCAACAACCCTTTGAGCTCATCATCACTCATACCTAAAAATACAGGAGAGTTTTTTATTTGATTATAATATTTTTCCAACTTTTCCATAGATAAATTTTAGTACAATCAGAAAAAGATTGCTATAGTGAAATTATTTATTATATTTTCTTTTTTTGATTTTATGATAACATCATCTCGTAGGGCAATTCCTTGATAGCAAAATCCTTTACTCATACACGACATTCTTCTGTTGGACAAAGGTGTAGAGAAAGGAGGATGCTATGACAAAACAAGAAATGCTTGTAATAGTAAAAAATGCCCTAGTGATTTTAGGACATTTATTACTTGCTATTGCATGCATACTGTAGGGGTTGAACAAGAGGTCTTTTGACCTCTCCCTACTCTTTTATTATAACCTATTTATAACAATTTTCAACCCTTTAGTTTATAATCTAAAGTGTTTTAAGTATAATAAACATAGAACATTAAAAACAGAATACAGGCTAAAGATTTCTTAAACTTTTTAACTCGGTTTCAACAACATTGGAAAGGAGGTAAAAATGTTGATTGAAGTCAATGCAAGAGAATTAGCATTATTAATAATACTAATTCTCACTATCAAAACCCGTTAATGGGTGGGTAAGGGTATTCGCATTACCCTTGCCTGTATTCTTATTTTAACTCATTTTAAGAAATTTTCAAGTCGAGAAAAATGATATACTTAGATGCCGGTACAACATATTCTAAAATAATTACTGATCAAGAACTTTTTGCAAAAGAGTTCTTAATCAAGTCTGAAAAAAACAGATTTTTTTACATTTTGCCATCATCAATTATAAAATCACAAAAAATTGTTCCAAATCGTTCTTGCGGTCATATGGCGAATGCTAGTGAAAATGAAATTATTGCATTAGCTCAAGGTGCTAAAAAAATAACGGAAATTGTTGAAGCTCAAGAAACAACAGTATTAGACTTAGGTAGTCGTGATGCAAAATGGATAAAATTCCGAAAAGGTAAATTCCATGACATGGATTGGAATACTTCTTGTGCGAGTTCTACCGGCGCTACTGTTGAAATGTTGCTCAAGTTTTATAACCTAAAACCGGAAGATTTAGAATTTAATCCTGAAAAATTTGCTGTAACGTGTGGTATTTTTGGTATGGAAAAAATCATGGATTCAATATCATCAGGAGTGAAATCTTCAGAAGCTGTATCAAAATTTGTTCACGGTATAGCTTTTAATGCTTGGAATTTTTGTAAAAAACCTGAAAAAATTTATTTATCAGGCGGATTTTGTGAAAACAAATGTTTAGTTGACTCACTAAAACATTATTGCGAAGTTGAATGTTTAGGCAGATTTTTGTTGTGCGAAGGATTGATAATTTAAGTATTATTAATTTTTGTCTTCTTCTTTATCTTCTTCAGCTTCTCTATATTCTTCTTTAGCTTCAGCTTCCAAAAGTTCGATTTCTTTGTCTTCTTTTTCTTTCTCTTTTTCTTCTTCTAAAATATCTTTAATAGATTTCTTATGCTTTTTAGCATTCAAAACGGACGCTACATTTGACATTGCAAGTGAATTTAATGTTGCTCTTAATAGTGCACTTCTATCTACATATTGCTCGTTATAGAAATTTCCACCTTCTTCTTCATCTTCAACAGGCGGAAGATACATCGCTTCAGAGCCATATTTATCCTGACTCATTTTTGCTGCAGTACCGGATGGATCGCCACTTTTGAAATTAAACGATCCGCCTATTCCATAAAAACCAGCTGACCTATTATCTACCACTTTTTGACCTCATGTTTTGGATAATCGAAAACTATATCCTCATAGCATAATATAACCTCTAAATTTAATATTTGCTAGTACGTAAAGAAATTGTTACAATAAAAAACAATCATAAATTTTTATTATGTAATAATTCACCTATATTTAACATATAAAACCAAACATAATGTAAAGATTTATTAAAGATGGTAACAAATTATATTTTTAGAGTATTTATGATGATTAGTATCAATCAACTATTAGCCATCAAATATAAAATATAAAAAAGGAAGAAATAATGTACATTGCGCCAATTATCACAAAACAATATTTGCATAAAAACATAGGTTTTAAAGGAAATGATTATTTTCCGACAGAAAAAGAATTGTTAAACGAAATTCGTAAAGGTGGTCTTGATGTAAACCAGATTTATGATGATGATGGAGAAACACTATTTCAAAAAATCATAAAAAATAATTACATATCAGCTGTGTCTTATTTAACAGCAAAACCTTCATCAAGAGCACGCATTATTAATTTTTCCAACAATGGAATGTCACCTTTAGATTATGCAAAAAGTGATGAAATGCGCTCTTTGTTATTATCACGTGGCGCTCAAAAGATTGAACGACAAAATACTCCAAACCCTACACGACCAAAGGAAACGAATGTTGCAGATGCAAGAGAAACTGCTGCAAGAATTTATGTTGAAAATCCGATTAAAGTTGCTCCAAACCAAATGCGACCTACAGGAGAAATATTACCAACAGAAGCTTCAAAACAAATAGAAGAAACTAAACCAATTGAAACTCCTATATCCGTTACAACGCCACAAGAAGCACAAACTAAAAATGCACAAGAAGTAGATTTCTTCAATTCGTTTGATGAAATTGAAGACGAACCAACAACTATTGAAAGCTCTTCGGATACAACGTCTAAAGAAACAACAAACCTTCCTGAATACAAAGAATATACTCACTACAAAACAAATCCTAATATAAAATCATTAGACGATATTATCGGCATGGAAAATATTAAACAAGAATTAAGAGAAAATATTATAATTCCAATCAAAGATAGTACAAAAAATAAATTATGCGAAATTGATAATTTGTCTTTACCTAACGGAATTTTATTCGCTTCTCCTAATGGAACAGATTCTATGGTAAGTGCTTTAGTGAATGAAACGGGATTACCTGCTCTGCAAATTCATTCAATGCAAGAATTAGCCCCAATGATTGCAGATATTGAAAAAAATTACAAAGAAAAAGGAATTAAAACAATTGTAGTTGCATCAAATTTTAACAACATGTATACAGAAGATAATAACAGCGAACAAGTTGAAAGAAATAAATTTGCAAATATTTTAAAAAATTGTTCAGCAAAAGGAATGTTATTCGTTGCGACAACAAAAGACAAGGCAAGTATTGGAGATACATTTATACATGCCGGACTTATTGATAAAGTTCTCACCTTACCTTGTTCAAATTCAGAAGACCGACAAGAATTCATACGTCAAAAAATTAACGATAAAAAAATATTAGCCCCATTAACCGATAATTTAGAAGAAATTACAAGTTCTACAGAAGGCATTCCTTTCTCAGAAATTGAAAAAATCTTAAATGAAACCGCAAGAACATCAATTTCTCGTGGTGAAATTGAAGAAATCATGCCAATTTTTAAAGAACAATTGGCGGAATACACAACAGAAAAAGGTCTGACTCCTATTGATGATTTTAACAGAACATCAGCTTACGACACACCGGAATTCAAAAGAACTCCAATAACAGCAGATGACCCGACTATTGATGATTTAGGTGGCATGCCGGAAATCAAAAAAAGATTAAATGAAATGTATATCGAACCTATGCAAAAACTTGATGAGTTGTATGCCGAATTAGGAAATGATGCTTTGCCTGATGGTGCGATATTCTACGGTGAACCGGGGAACGGTAAAACTTACACAGCCAAAGCGTTAGCAAAAACTTTGGGTTTACCTTTCTATGAAACAAAATTATCTGATATTGGTACAGCTTTTGTTCATGAAGAAGGAAAAGCGTTTAAAAAATTGGCAGACCAATTGAATAAAAAATTCCAAGAAACAGGTGAGCGTTCTGTTTGGTTCTTGGATGAATTTGAATCATTAGGCGGTGAGCGTAATGGAAGTGCACAGCATAATAAAGAATTGACTGATGCTTTGTTGCAGGAACTAAATAATCCGGCTCAACGTGGTTTTATCCTGATTGCTGCTACAAACGACTTAGATAGCGTGGATTCTGCTCTTAAACGTCGTGGAAGATTAGGTAATTGGATTCATTTCAGCAATCCGACATTTGAAGAAAGATACGACGTAATTAAAAAATCACTGGAAAAATCTCCTTCAACCAGAGAACTAACTAAAGATGATAATTATCTTAGAGAAATTGCGAAAGATTTTGACGGAATGTCAATGGCTTCAATTACTTCTGTATTAAAGGATGCAAAAAGACAAATGATTCTTAGAGGCACTGATTTCCGACAAGCTATAGAAAATTGTAAAGCGATTAATAATGAAAGAATGATGGGTGAATTCTGTAATAAATCAGGACTTAAACAACATCAATATAATGAGTGGGATTTCCAATCTTTAGACGAATTAGGTGGAATGCAAAAAGTTAAAGAACAATTACAAGAGTCAGTTATTGATGTTTGGAACCCTGAAATTAGAGCTGCATTACTTGCAAATAAAAGACGACTTCCGGGTGGTGTGATTTTATACGGCCCACCTGGGACTGGTAAAACGACTATTGTTGAAACTTTAGCAAGACAAATGGACGTACCTTTATATAAAATGGATTATTCTTCAATCAATGATTCTCAATATATCCACCAAATATCAAAACATATTGTTGAAATCTTTGATAGACTGGAATTACAGGCAAAAATTTTGAAAAAACCGGTTATGCTCTTTTTTGATGAAGCAGAAAGATTTTTCCCTAATTTTGCGGAACGACATCAAATAGAAGAGGTTAATACGTATAAAGATAAGATGAATAATGCTTCAATGAATGGCATTATTCTTGTTGGGGCAACTAACTATATAGATAAAGTAAACCCTGAAATCACAGGTAACCCAAGACGTATGGGAACAAAAATCGAAGTTGATAATCCTGATGAAAATGATAGAAACAACTTGTTCCAAAAATCTTTACTTAGCTTGCCGATTTTTGCCGGAGTATTGACCGTTGCACACTGTCAAAAACTTGCAGAAATTACAGAAGGTTGGTCAATAGGTCAAATCGCAGATACCATTGATAAAGTTATCACCCAAGCGATTAAGAAAAAAGAAAATATAGAATTTGAAACAATGCTTAACGCTTTCAAAAAAAGGATAATATAATGCGTAGGTCGTGTTGAATAACAATTGTTCAACACAACAAAAACAAAAAAGATTAACGCAAAAAGGAAAAAGGAAATGAGAATCCAACAAATACAAAATAATAATACAAATTTTCAAGGGCTTGGACATAAACTTGTAAGAATGCAAAAAATCCAAGAAGGAGAAAAAATAGCTCAAAGATTTACTGAAAATGTGATACAAGAAAATAAAAAGCAAGTTGCACAAAAGGTAAAACAGCCAAATAAAGAGTGGTATGATAATTGGTTTAACGGTTATATAAACAATTCGGTGCAAAAAACAGAAGTGGTTATATCAGAAGCAACCTCCACTATGAAAAATATATTAGGAGTTTTATCAAATCGTGTTGTTCAAAAATCAAAAGGCAAAAACCTTGATTCAGAATTTATAATTAATACAATTAATTATTTGATTAATGAAGCAAAACCGGAAGAAAAATCTACTATTATTCAAAAAATGTTACAATTGCCAAAAATCGATTATAACAGAGTTGATAAAAATGATATTTCAATCTTAGAACATATCTTGAATGCAGAAGATTTTGAACTTTTAAATTTAGTAAACAAAACACAACTCAATTATTATCCGCCATTAGACTATACATATGAAAGAATTGAGAATGATGAATTTAAACAAGAAGTTGATAAATTAAATTTAAATTTTAAGAATTTAAAAGATGC
Organism: uncultured Candidatus Melainabacteria bacterium; assembly: GCA_934754425.1. Lineage (GTDB taxonomy): Bacteria > Cyanobacteriota > Vampirovibrionia > Gastranaerophilales > Gastranaerophilaceae > CAG-196. The sequence continues at coordinate 112,090 of CAKVIN010000004.1, forward strand.
TGTAAAAAGTGAGAATTTGGATGAAATAAAATCTCTTATTGATGATTTTGTATCTCCATTTTATAAGCGAGAAGTTCAAGGAAAAGAACTAACCGAAATTGCACTAGATTCTAAAAGTGTTATTTTTTATGATGACTTTACACAAATCTATGACCCATTTCTTTCATTTATTTAAAAATACAAATAGGTCGAGTTGAACAATTTTCATTTAACATGACAAGAAAATCAAAAGGAAAAAGGAAAATGAAAATCCAACAAATACAAAACAATAATACAAATTTTCAAGGCTTGTATGGAAATAAAAAAGTATTGAAAAAATTAACTCCTGAAATATTACAAAAAACAGGTATTCAAGAATGTGCTGACAAGTTTGAAGTTCTGGTAAAAGGAGAACACGAAGACTCATTTATTCATAGATTATTCAGACATTATGGAAAACCAATGTGTCAAGTAGGAGAAGATATAACAAAAGGAAAGAATGGAAAATTTACTATAATAAAACCTTTAACATATCAAAAAGATATCTCACGCTTGAAAGATGGTGAACTTTTTGAAGATGTCAAATGGCACATTTCTGTCTGGTTTATGGAGTTAAAACGCTATAATACAATATATCAATATATACAGGAAGGAAAAATAGATAAATCTATGTTTGATTTCAGACAACTATCAAAGATTCTTCCTGAAAAAGAATACTTAGAGTATGTTGAATCAACTTTGATGCCAAAATATTTTGTTCAAGATAAAGACGGCAATACACCATTACATAAGGCAGATCCTCAAGAAATGCGTGATGCGGTTGATATATTGAAATTAAAGCCTCAAAACTTACTGAAAGCTTGTTTAATTAAAAATAAAGAAGGAGAACTGCCAATTCATAATCCTACAATTATGAACAGTTCGTATATACAATATCATCTTATGAAAAATCTAGAATGTTATCCTCAATATATAAAAACAATTTTTGAAACACCTAATAACGAGGGAAAAAACTTAGTAGATTCTTTAGTTTCAATTACAAAAAATGACAGTTATGATGAATATGCAAGTAAGTTGCTTCAAAGGTTTGCAGAACAATTAAATAAAAAAATAGATACAGAATTTAATTTTGAGAATATAATGAAAATTTTAAAAGTTGCATATATGCTATCTTCTTATGGTTTGTCAATAAATCGTACCAATAATATCAGTAAAATCATTGGTTTTGCAATTAATGAAGCAAAACCGGAAGAATATAAAACTATAATCGAAGAATTGAGAAAAATTCCGAATATAGATTATGATAAGGCTGACGAAAATGGAATTTCAGTTATAGAGCATGTCATGAATGCTGAAGATATGAATTTTATTGAACTTTTAAGCAAAAAACCTATTATCTATCGACCTGAACTTGATTATGCATACGAAAGAATTGAGAATAAAGAGTTCAAGGAAAAAATTGATAGTTTATTATTTGATTTTAGAGATCTTGAAAAGGCTGTAAAATTAAATTCCGCAGAAGCAATTAAGTTAATAGCGGACTCTCCACTATATAAAAGATATTATAATGGTGAACAATTGCAGGAATTGATTTACAAATACGGAAATCCTAAGTTAGAAGCAGAATGCAAAGATTATCTTTCAAAAATGTAGAATGTGAGGTCGAGTTGAACAATTTTCATTCAACACGACAAAAACAAAAAAGATTAAAGCAAAAAGGGAAAAGGAAAAAGGAAATGAGAATTCAACCAATACAAAATAATAATACAAATTTTCAAGGAATATATTATGAAAAAAAACTCCGAAAATTATTAACACCAGAAGTTTTGGAACAAACAGGAATTAAAGAATGTGGTGATAAATTTGATGTACTTGTTACTTCTGAACCAAAAAAAGAATATACAAGATGGGGTTCTAGGATTATTGACGAAATCTATGTCCGAGTAGGAGAAATGATTGACTCTTGTATATCTTCGGAACCGGAATTGATGGGAGTATTGGGTGATAGATACACGCTAAAAGAACTTTTACATGACGGCAGATTATTAAAAACAAATTTTGATAGAAAAATGGCAAAAGAATGTTCAGGACGTCAATTATGTGAATATGTAAAATCAGGTAGAATAAATCCTATTTATATTGATATCCAAAAAATGCGTATGACTTTTCCTTGGCAAGATAGTGTTAAAATAATTGACGACTTGCAGGAACAACAACTTATAAAAGATGAAAAGGGCAATTTGCCTTTACACAAAGCCAGAACAGGGGATGATTTCTATAGGACAAACGAAATGTTTCATAACAATCCTTTAGGTTTAGCACAAATATACCTAACTCCAAATAATAATGGAGAATTGCCAATTAACGATTATCACGTATTTAAAGATTTTGAACTTCAAAAAGACATATTTCATGCTTTGCGTAATACTCCTAAGGAACGTGTTAGTGTATTCACAGCAAAGACGAGTGATGGCAAAAGTTTGCTTGATAATTTAATAAAAAATCAAAGAGATATTTCTCACAGAAAAGAAATTGAAGATATGATAACTGAAATTTTACACGATTCTGTGAACAAAATTCCTGAATCTGAAATAAGCATAGAAACTGCAATAAAAATTTTGGAAAATCTGGATGAAAGAAAAGATAATGGAAATATTCTCAATTTTGAAAATATATTAATCGATATCGTAAACTTTTTGATAACAGATGCTAAGCCGGAAGATAAACAAAAGATTGTAACAAAACTGAAAAATATTTCTGGAATAGATTATAACAAAACTGATAAAAATGGAATTTCTATTGCCGAATATATAATTAATGCGGAAGATATGGATTTAATAGAGCTTCTGAACGGAAAACAGCGCATTTTATATTATCCGGAATTAAATTATGCCTACCAACAAATCGAAAATCCTGAATTCAAAGCTAAAGTTGACGATTTAAAATTTGAATTTCCTGACATAGAAGATGCTATTAAAATTGGTTCCTATAAAAGCATTAAATTACTTGAAAGACAGTTTTTATCACCATTATTCAAAAAAGAATATAATGGAAAAAATTTAATCGTTAGTGCAATGAAATATGACAATGCAGATTTTCTAAAATTATTCTTAAAAAATTACGGAGAAAGCATATGTAATGATTTTAATTATGATGAATGGTTCGCATATCGCTCTGGTGCGAAAAAGAAAAATCAAGCGTACACAGATTTCTGGCAATTTGTAATGAAATAAAAATTTTGTTAAACTGTAACAAAAAGATTGACGCAAAAGGAAAAAGGAAAATGAAACTTCAATCAATACAAAATCATAATACAATGAATACAACTAAAATAAATACAATTAATTTTAAATCTAATGAACATAGAGAAGCAGAACTTCGTGAACTTAGACGACTCAGAGAAGAACGTAAACTAGAAGAACGTAAACGACAAGAAGAACAATTGTTGAATAAAATACAATATCCTGAATTAGATAATCCAATGAGTACAAAAATGGCCGGATTTTTATCAAAATTCACCTGCGCTATTCAAAACGCATCTGAGCATAATGTTATGGAATTCTTTGGAGATGAAGAAACAGCAAGCAATTTAAGAAAAAAACTTTCTCCAACTTGTCAAGCTGACAGCAAAATACTAAGAGAAGAAGTTCAAAAAATGGAAGAACTTAAAGACCCTGTTATGACACTTATTTGTGCTAACAGAATGAAGAAATTCGTACCTAAAAAAGGAATTTTATCAGAAGAGCAACACAAAAACTTTATAGAAGGAATTAAAGAAACAATTTCTACTATCGTAAGAAGTTCAAATTTAGATAAATTTGAAGCAGAAGATAAAGCCACTATTTTAGAAATGGTTCAGAAAATAGAAAGCTCTGATTCCGTTGATTTTGGAATAGAAAAACAATTAAAAGCACTTGTTGATAAATTGAACGCTAAAAAACTTAAAAGAGGTTTTATTCCACCGGTACAAGTGAGAACTCTTGTTGGTGATAAAATAAAAAAATTATGGAAGTAGATTAGAATGAAAGTTTTATCAATCAATAATTATAATATTAGTAATAATCAAAGTTTTAAAGCGAAAAATATTAAAAAAGAAATATCAAAAGTTAATGGTAAACAAACTTTTGATAAATTAGAAAAAAAGTCAAATAAAATCCCCCCAAAAATCTTAGCTGTTCGAAACGGTTGTTTAATCACGGGAGGAGTTTTTGGGTTAGCAGCGGGGCTTCAGATGTTAAATGTGGCGCCATTAATACTTTTACCGGCAGTCGGAATTATCGCAGGTTTGTGTTATACTTTGACTTCAATTAATTTTAATGCCCATTCTAAAAACAAGATTTATTCAACAGATGATAAAACAAAACAAAAAATAAAAGATATTAAAGAAGTAAAAAATGATAATCCGATTGTGGCGCAAAAGCCGGAAGCAGATAGATTCGCCGGCATGAATTTAAAAGAAATTATTGATACTAATGATTCTAATCTTATAAAAGATGCAATAATAGCCGGTAAAATTGATTTAACAAAAATACCCTTACAAACTTTTAATTTTAAGTTAAATAATGCGGATTATGAAGAAGTTATTAATTATTTTGTAGAATCTATAAAGACAGGAATTGATGAAAATAGACAAACTCTATTACACAAATGTGATGCAAAACAAGCTAATACTATAATATTGAATTTATGGCAGTATCCGGAAGTGGTGGCAGAAATGATAACTGCTAAGGATATTAATGGAGAAATGCCTATACACAAATATATTAATGATGATTACTCAGAAGAAAATTTTGAAAATATAAAACAATTTCACTATGCTTTGCACTCAGAAGATCAGTTAAATTATCAAACATTGTTAACAGTTTTTGAATCAAAAAATTCAAAAGGAGTTAGTGCAAAAGATTGGCTGAAAGAACATTGTCGCAGAGAAAAAAAACAAGGACATTGTTACCCATTCTCGGAAACTTTACTTAGTCTTTTACGCTATGCAAAAAAGGATTATGAAAAAGAAACCGGTAAGGAGTATCAGCCATTTATTCCGGTATCTGATTTAAAAAGAAAAGCTTATGTTACAAGCTTAATTAATATGTCTAGTGAAATGAACTATGACAACATTATGCAAATTCTAAATGATAAAGAAGTACAAAAAACAAATGGGCTTGATTTGAATTTGGATGAAAATTATACTGCAGAAATTATAGAATATCTTATTAATAATGCTAATACCAAAGAGAGTGCTAAAATTGTTGCAAAACTAAAAACACTTAATCGTTTGGATTATGATAAAGTTGATAGAAATGATATATCGGTGATTGAACTTATTATGAATGCAGAAAATGACATGTTACTTGAACTTGTTAAAAATAATACATTCAAATATCGACCGGAATTGGATTATGTTTATAATAATATCCAAAATTCAGAATTTAAAGAAAAAATTAAAAAGTTGAAGTTTGATTTTGTTGAATTAAAAAACGCTGTAGAAATGTTATCTGCGGAAAAATTAGAAAAATATATAAGTCACTCGGATTCACCTTTGTATGACAAAAAAATACACGGTCTGGAAATGCAAATTCCTAATTATATAATAATGCGTAGTAGCTTCTTTTATAAGTATAATGAGTTTTATTTTAGACTTTTTTCATAAGAACAGTATTTGTAGTATTGTTCAATAAAACCTAATACAAAACTTTTATTATCCCAATGATTACAAACTGAATTCCATAATTCTTTGCCATTCTTTGTTGCACTAAATAACGGTGATTCAAATTGATATTTGCATTTATCAATTGCTCGTAGCGATTGTATATTAACAGCTTCTTCTAAATCTTTAAAAGTAAATTTAAGATTTAAAACTTTTTGCTTAAATTCATCATTTTCAATTCTATCAAAAACGTAGTCAAAATCTCTTTTGTATTCTAAATCCTTTCCTTTTAGTAATTCTAACAAATCACCATCTTCTGCATTCAAGATTTTTTCTATTGCAGAAATTCTATTTCCATCTGTTTTGTTATAAGAAAGATTTTTTAGTAATTTTAACAATTTTATAACTTCTTGTTTTTCTTCTGGTGTAGCATTTACTAATAAATAATCTATTACATTAGGAATAAAATTTGTTGAATTTAAGCATGCACCTTGTGAAGTTTTAACTTTACTTGATGTTAAAATATTTTGAATTTCAGCAAAAGTTTCGTCATGTTTTTGTTGTACAGATTGTATTTCGAGTTTCTTCTTTTTGTTCAAAGCTTCATATTTTAACAACTCTTTTACAAATTCTTGCTTATCTCTTTCTGTTGCAATTACTAATGCTGTATCGCCATATTTATCTTGAATATCTATATCAATATTTGGATGTTGCAACAATGCTTTAAAAATTTCTAAATTATTATCATAAATTGCACGAATTAAAGGAGAGTCGTCGTCGTTATTCTGAATATTTGGATTAATATTAGGAAGTTTCAACAACTTTTTCACAAGTTCAATTCTTTCCCTGCGAACAGCTGTGTACAATGGAGTATCACCGTCTTTATCTTGAACATTTGGATCAGTATTCGGATGTTGTAATAATTCATTAATAATTTCCGTATTATTATCATCAATAGCCTTCATTAAAGGTGAATTGTTATCTTTATTTTTAATATTCGGATCAATATTAGGAAATTTCAACAATTCTTTTACAAGTTCAATTCTTTCCCTGCGAACGGCTGTGTACAATGGAGTATCACCGTCTTTATCTTGAATATTTGGGTCAATACTTGGGTGTTGTAATAATTCATTAATAATTTCCATATTATTATTGCCGATAGCCTTAATTAAAGGTGAATTGTCCCCATTATTCTTAATATTTGGGTTGATTTTAGGATGTTTTAACAACTCTTTTACAACTTCAAGTCTTTCACTGCATACTGCTGTATACAGAGGAGTATCACCCTCTTTGTCTTGGATATTTGGGTCAATATCGGGATGCTTTAATAATTCTTTTATAGCATTAATATTTTTATCTCCAACAGCAATTCCTAATGCGGTATTTCCATTTTCTAACTGAAAATTAGGATCAACATCAGGAAGTTGTAATAAAACCTTTGCATTCTCCAAGTTGGTATTACTAATCGCATTTATTAAGCTTCTACTTTTTTTATCATCATATAAGCCTACTAAACCAAAAATGCTAGCAGTTAATAGCCCTTCAACAGGGCTATTTGTATTAGTTATACTTTTATTTTGTAGAGTTTCTTGTTTCTCAAACTTATCAACACTTGTAGCACCTGTGATTATTGCTGAGGCAAAAATTATAGGCATTATAACTTTTTTATGTAATTTCTGAAAATTGTTGTTTGGAAGGTGTATGTTTTTAATTATCATTTTATTTTTTCCTTATTCTAAATCAATATCACTAAAAACAGAAGTTGTAGGTTTTTTGTTTTCATAATTAAGCTGAATTGGAGTAGGAAGAGTTAGTTCAATTGGTGCTGAAATATAATCGACTTTAGATGCAGGCATTGTAGCATATACATTGCCATTAATATCAATACATTTTAACGCTCCATCTCGGAGTTTTTCGAATTTTTCTCGCTCATTCAAACATTCCCAATCAATTGCTTCATCAATAAGTTGTTGTTGCTCTAAAAAGTTAGTTTCTGCTCTAAAAAATCTACGTCCTCGTCCACTAGCTTCAATAAGATGTGATTTATCAAATTGTGTAAGGTTTTCCGGCTTCAATTTTGGAACTTTTTCAATTGCAGCGCCTACAATTTTTTGTAATTTTGCATAAATTTCTTCATAAAGTTTTTTTGTAGCGTTCTCATTAACAAATTCATTTCCTTCGATATTTGGAGCGTGACGATAAATTATTTTAGCTTTATTTTGTTCTAAAGCTTTGAAAAATACACTCAAAACATTTGCCATTCTTGAAGTATAAACATTTCTCAAAAAATCTGCTTTATCTTGATTATTATTTTTGCTAGCTTCTCTTGATTTTTCTAAAATCCCAACAAAAGGATTAATTGAAATATCTACAGATTCAATCATTGACGGATTTTTTTGAATCATACTCGCTAATTCTTCAGAAGTTTTTTGAGCGTAATCAGAGCCCTTATTCCAACCGGAAGTAACAAATAGAATTGGAATATTTAATTTTTCGTAAATATCCTTAATTGCTTCTACAATACTATGACTAGAAGTCTTGCCTCTGATTGGAAAATCCGAAGGATTAGAATCATCTACAATACTTAAGTATTTATTTCCATTAAAGACATTGAAACCTAAACGCTCATTCAATAATTTAAACCCATCTAAAAACCGCTCTAAATCTTCAAATAGAATGCTCCTATTACCTTCTGCTTTTGCATCTTTTAAACAGTGAGAGCAACCAACTGTGCAACCTCTGAACAAATTCAGCGTTTCCAATCTTTTTGTTATAAATGCAATCAAATCCATCGTCAAAAGTTTTTCACCCTGAAACAAAGGAATACCCTGTTGTATTCCTTCCAAACGGCTTAAATCAATTCTTGATAATGGATATTTACCGCTTTTCACAGAATCGGAAATTTTATTTATATATGTATTAATGCCAGATATCGAATTCATCATTTATAATAACGCAAGTAAAAATATTTTTTGCCATTACAACTGCTTATTAAAATCTTTATCTTACCGTTAGAATGATTATAAGAATAATGCAAATGATTTTTTCAATGGATACTAAATCTTCTTTCATCATATTTATCAATAAGTATGTGTATGCGAAGATTATATTCCTTTTCAGCTTCTCTGCGTGTTTTGTTACCTGTTTTGGTAAATGTTTGTGAGAATTTAAGGTTTTTATTTTATGCTATAAAGTTGGTTATTTCTAATGCCACAATTATTTGTTTTTAATACACGGAGATTCTGATTTTATACAATCAATAATATCAAGTTCTTCAAACCACTTTTGTCCGACTTTGGTTTTGAAAAATTTTTCAACTTGTGTTTTTTCTACAACTTCTTTTATTTTGTTTTACTCATTATCATTATGCTATCATAAAGTTATGGATATTTTAGATAGATTAGCAAAATCAAAATTCAAAAGCAGATTTAAACTGCGAGCAAAGGAACTGGAATATATTAAAGACAAAGGCCTTGATACAATCCATTCTCATGCCTGCGATTTTATTCGAGATAGAATTGCACCGGCAGAACCTACAAACGACGGCAAACAAACTCCAATGCGAGGTCATCCCGTTTTTATTGCTCAACACGCAACCGCCACCTGCTGCCGTGGCTGTATCGAAAAATGGCACAAATTCCCCCAACACCGAGAACTAAATAAAAAAGAACAAGAATACCTTGTTTCTGTAATTATGGAATGGATAAAACAACAAATTAATTCAAACACCGTTTTATAACCGTCCAAAATATGTTCAAATCTATGTTTGTGATAGTCTAAAAGAAAAAGAGGGGGGGAATATGGAAGGAGCAATTCAAGAAAAAATAGATTATATTCTTAATATGCAAAATATTATTTCAAAAGTTTGTTCTGATGAAAAATTACTGTTTAAAACTATTAATAAATTAAAAGATAATCAAAATTATTTAAAGAAACTAGCAGAAGAATTGTACAAAGAATATCCCAAATATAATAATACGACAAAAAATACAGGAACCCAAAAATTTTTACAAATGACTGTTGTCCAAATGCTATTAAAAGGTAAAAATATTGATAATAATACAATTGAAGAAATAAAAAGTAGTTATGTTAATAATAAAGAATTTTTTAACGATTATTTTAATGAAAAAAAATATAGTAAAATTTTACAAGATATGTATAACTATTCAAAAAGTAATCCATTTGCCAATTGGAAAAAACTTGCCAATATATTTAGAAGATTATTATATCTAAAGAAAGATTTTAATAAAGTTAATGAATATCTTAAAGATATTAGCAGTAACATAATATCAGATTGTGAATTTGATAACAAATCACTAAAGCAAAAAACAGATGGTTTTTTAGGAAATCAAGGTTATGGGCGAGATGTTCCTGTAATAGTATTTCATGACAAAAAGTTTAAAAATCAAAAAGAGGCTATTCAAATTTGCTTACATTTTCAAAATAATGTTGTTGATACATATATTCAATCAGGGAAAGAAGATAACTATTCTTTGAATGAATTTATTTCAAATACTAGTCAATATCAGCAACTAATTGAAGATATAAAAAATAGCAAAGAAGATTTTATTAAAAAAACGAATAATCGTTTAGGCAGTAAAGATGGCTTAAGCGATAAACAACAAATAGGAGAAGATAAGTCAATGCACAAAAATATTCCTTTAAATCAAATTTTATATGGTCCTCCTGGGACAGGTAAAACTTATAATACAGTTATAAAAGCAATCGAAATAATTAAACCAAATTATATTAAATACAATGAAAAAGGAAATGTTATTAATTACTCCGATGTCAAAAAAGAATTTGATAAAGCAAAAGATAACCATCAAATTGAATTTGTAACATTCCATCAATCATATTCATACGAAGAATTCGTAGAGGGAATTAAACCAGAAATAGATTGGGAAAATGACAAAGAAAACCAAGAACCAAATTCTAATGGAATCAGATATGTTGGTAAAAAGGGAATTTTTAGAAGAATATGTGAAAAAGCAAATGATAAACTGTATAAAAATTCTTCCGAAAACATTAATTTTAAAGAGATAATACACAGATTAGAGGATGAAATAAAAGATAATCCGTATATACATACAGCGAAAGGTAAAACCTTTGAGATAAAAGAGATTCAACAAAAAGAACAAAAAGTTAAATATTTATATGGAACAACAAAAACACAAAAGAATTTTGCTTTGGATAAAATGGAAGTGTTATTAAAGCAAGATAATAATTATGATAATGCAGATGCATTTTATAAAGATTATGCTCATGAATCTTATAGTGTAAGACATTATCCTTATGCCTTTTATAATAACCTATTAAGAATAAAAAAAGACTTGTTAAAAGAAAAAGAAATTACCTCAGATAATAAACAAAAAATAAATTTAAATGCCGACAAATACGTTCTTATTATCGATGAAATCAATCGAGGTAATATATCTAAAATATTTGGTGAACTTATTACATTAATAGAAGAAGACAAAAGATTAGGTAAAGATAATGCAATAACAGTAACTTTACCATATTCTCAAGAAAAACATTTTGGAGTTCCGTCTAACTTATACATCATAGGTACAATGAATACTTCTGACCGTTCAATTGCATCAATAGATATTGCATTAAGACGTCGTTTTAAATTCAAAGAAATGATGCCTGATAGTAATTTGGTTGCAGATTTTGGTATTGGATTTAATACAACATTTGATGATTTGAACAACAAAATTAAGCTTTTATTGGATAGAGATCATCAAATTGGACACAGTTACTTTATAAATACAAAATATAATAACAATAATGGAAATAATAATGTTGAAACCTTGAAAGATATATGGTTTAGTGAAATATTACCTTTATTAAATGAATATTTCTATTGTGATTGGGAAAAACTAAAATTAATTGTTCCTGGATTTATAAGACTATTAGAAGTTCCACCTGCATTAAAAAGTGAATGCGATGATTCAATATACGAATTTAAAACTTTTGATGAAGTTTCAGATTTTGAAAAAGCTCTAAAACAAGAAAAATTTGAACAGGTATAACAATGGCAGAACCTATTGTTGTCAAAGAATATTCTAAAAATATTAAAGTTAAAGATTGTGATTTAAGCAAATTACATCATTATTTGGTATGTCAACACTTAGATTCTGCTTTAAAAGTTACGCCTAGCGGTATAGAAACGACTTCTTGGGTTGGAGTTATAAAGTATAAAAATACACACTTCCAGATTCTGCCCAAATTGATATGCGACAATGACAAAAAAGAAAATATTTTAAAAAATTTGATTTTTATGCTTTCTTACACAAAAAAGTTAGATATAAAAACAAGTAATGAAGCAAGGCTTTCGACTGCCAAAAATCCATTTATTGAAATATTGATAAGAGAATATGCTAAATCTCTTTTTGAATGTTTAAAACGCTTAACCCCTAAAAAATACATAAGAGAAGAAGATAACCTGAACTATTTAAAAGGAAAAATAAAATTTACTGAAAATATTCGATATAACAATTCAAATCAGGCAAAATTCTATTGTGAATATGATGAATTTTCAGAAAATAATATTCTAAATCAGTTATTTTTGTTTGTTTCTACTTGCCTATACAATATTTCAAACGACAGTTATAACAAAAAAATTCTAAAATTTATAATAAATTACTATGCGGATGTCAAGTTAGTTCGTTTTGATAGATTTAAAGCAGAAAAAATAAAATTATCTCGTAACCAAGAATTATTCAAAAAGCCTTTCAACTTGGCAAAAATGTTTGTTGAAAAAACAAGTGTCGATTTATCTAAAAACAAGTTTGAAAATATTACTCTAATTTGGGATATGAATAAGTTATTTGAAGAATTTGTTTTTGAAATAATGAAAAAATTTGAAGGTGAATTAGGATGTAAACTTGTAGCACAAAAAGGAAGAAGATTATTAAAAAATGATACAAGCAAAAAAAGAAACACCTTTGTTGATATCATGGTTGAAAAAGGCGATGGAGAAGAATTAGAAAGAATAGTTTTAGATACTAAATATAAAGAGTTTGTATCTTCTGATGATTTTTCTAATGCTGATGTATTTCAAGTTTCAACGTATTGCCTATTGCATAATGCTTATCACGCAATTTTATTATATCCAAAATATGGCACTAACGGACCAGATAGAGATTTTGAGCTGAATATTGACGAAGAAATTAAAGAAAAATATCAAATAGATTTTAAAACAATAAATTTACAATATGATTATATTGGAAAGAAAGAAAATTTAGAAAGCATAAAAGAAGATATCAAAAGGATCTTAAACGTAGCTTAAAGCCTTTCAATATACCAATTACTATTTCTAAAGTGATTAAAATTCCAAGCAATTTAATTTTATGTTATTATTTGCACAAATGGGAAATGTACACAAAGAAATATTTTTAAAAGGCGAAAAACGAACAGATGATATCATAAGTTGCGTGAGAAGTGGTAGATTTTATAAAATTACTTTTAAAAGTCACAAAACATACACTTACAATTATTTCGATGTAAAAATTATTGAACCAAGTAAAGAAGAACTTTTTATAGACAATCGTTTAGACTATTTTAAAAGCATTGCAGATAAGATTGGCCTTGAACACACGACAGGCAAAGGCTTGAAGTTCAATATTTTACTTAAAAATTATAGAATGATAGAAAAAGTAGTTCCTGAAACTATGCTATATAATTTTTTAAAAGGAGAGCTGCCTGTTAAAGACAAAAAACAAGATAGTTGTCTAGGTGCATTTTTTAAAATTATAAAACCAATTAAAAATGAAGAAAAAGAATTTACAATATTTCCTTTTGGATTTAATATTAGCCAAAAACAAGCAGTAAATAATGCACTGGATAATGACCTATCCATTATCGAAGGACCGCCCGGAACAGGGAAAACACAAACTGTTTTAAATATAATCGCAAATGCAGTTATACGAGGTGAGAGTATTGCTGTTGTTTCAAGCAATAATTCTGCGACAAAAAATATAATTGATAAGTTGAAAAAGTATGAGATAGATTATATTTCAGCATATTTGGGTAACACAGAAAACAAAGAAGAATTTATTAAATCACAATCGGCGGTACCTCAGATGCAAGGTTGGAAGCTTGAGAATTCTACAATTAAAGAAATTCAAAAATCTTTAAAACAAAGATATAAAAACTTACAAGAAAAGTTAGAACAACAGAAGGAATTATCTGTTCTTAAACAAGAATTATCTGCGTATGAAATAGAATATTCACATCATCTGAAATATATTGAACAATTTAATATAAAAGAAATTCCACAAGATATAGCAAATATTAAAACCACAGATAAAGCTCTTGAAATGAGTTTCTTTATTGAAATTGCAGACGAAAAATATAAAAACAATAATAAATTTATTGAATTTATAAAAGCAATTATTGAATTTTTAAAAATTAAAAAATTTAAAAGAACAGTAGCAGAACAGCTTCTGAAAAAATATACAAAAGAATGTTTAATTGCTTTATATCAGCAAAAATTTTATGAAATCAAAATTTTTGAAAAGAAAAATAGTGTTGAGAAATTAGAAAATGAATTAAATTCTTTTGATTTCAATGCCAAAATGAAAGAATATTCAGAACTTTCAACTCAAATATTTAAAGCCAAATTGTCAGAAAAATATACTTTACAAAAAAGAAAAACATACACAATTGATGAATTACAAACAAAATCAGAAGATTTTATAAAAGATTATCCTGTTGTTTTAAGTACGACATATTCTTTAAGAACTTGTTTATCGAAAGATGTAATGTATGATTATGTAATTGTAGATGAAGCTTCGCAGGTAGATTTATGTACAGGGGTCTTGGCATTATCTTGTGCAAAAAAGGCAGTAATTGTAGGCGATTTAAAACAATTGCCTAATGTTGTAGATTCAAAAGATGCGAAATTAACCGATGAGGTTTTTAATAATTTTGATATACCTGAAGTTTATAGATATAAAAATCATTGCTTATTATCTTCTATATCAGAATTGTTTAAACAGACTCCTCACACATTATTAAAAGAACATTATCGTTGTCATCCGAAGATTATAGAATTTTGTAATAAAAAATTCTATAATAATGAATTAATTATCTTAAGTAATATAAAAAGTGATAAAAACCCCCTAATGGTTTATAAAACAGTCGCTGGAAATCATTCAAGAAATAATGTTAATCAAAGGCAAATTGATGTAATAAAAAACGAAATAATACCTAATGAAAATCTTTGTACAACGGATAATTCACTTGGAATTGTTACCCCATACAGAAATCAGACGAATGCTTTGCAAAATCAATTCAAAGGTACGGGTGTTAAAGCAGATACGGTAGATAAATTTCAAGGACAAGAAAATAAAGTTATTATTTTATCTACAGTAGATAATAATATAAAAAAATTTACAGATAACCCAAATCGTTTAAATGTTGCGATATCAAGAGCCATCGAACAATTAATTGTCGTCGTAAATGGAAATGAGCAACGAAAAGACACAATTATAAATGAATTGGTAAAATATATTGAATACAATAATTGTGAAGTAAAAGACAGTAAAATTTTTTCAGTATTTGACTTACTTTATAAAAATTATGCACAAAAAAGAAAGAATTTTTTAAAGAAATATAATAGAATTTCTGAATATGATAGTGAAAATATTATGTATGCCTTACTTCAAGATATTCTTGAAAAATATAATGGAAGTTATGAAGTTGCGATTCATGTACCATTAAATATGATAATCAGAGATTACAGTTTAATGACAAATGAGGAGAAAAAATATGCCAAAAATGATTGGACTCATGTTGATTTCTTAATTTATAAGACAATTGATAAATCTTCGGTATTGGCAATAGAAGTAGACGGTTTAAAATATCACAAAGAAGGCAGCAAACAGGCAAAAAGGGATGAATTAAAGAATATAATCTTTGAAAAATATGATATTCCATTGTACAGATTTAACACTACGGGAAGTAATGAAAAAGAAAAACTTACTCAAATATTACACGAAAAAATAGGAGATATGTAATGAAGAAAGCATTTGCGTATTTTTGTGTTGCTGTTATAGTAATAGTTGCATTTTTTATTGGAAAATCCTGCCAAAATGTAGGAAGATATCAAATACTAATGCACCCGATAGTAAGAGCAGACCAGTATTTACTTGATACAAAAACAGGTCAGGTTTGGCATTTAGTAGAAGATCAAAAAGATAAATTTTTAATTTGGGAACCAATGCTAAAGTCTAATCCAAGTATTGAAGAATTGACATCATCAGAAGAAAAATAAATAAGAGATTTCATCTAACTTCTTCCAACTTCAAAGAAATAGTATAAAATAACTTTTATTTTCCGCCAATGAATGACTATAAGGATTTTGTTTAATGTATTTATGCTAAAATCTAGTTATGACAGATAATCGAATTGTAATATTTAAAACTGAAGATGAAAAAGTTTCCATAGATGTCAGATTTGAAAATGAAACAGTCTGGCTTACAATTGATGAGATGGCTAGACTGTTCGACAAATCCCGTTCTACTATTAATGAACATATTTTAAATATTTATGCAGAAGGTGAACTTGAAGAAGAAACTTCTAAAAGAAAAATCGGAAATTCCGATTTTTCTACAAAACCTACAAACTACTACAATTTAGATGTTATTATCTCTGTCGGTTATAGGGTAAAATCACTTCGTGGAACTCAATTTAGACAATGGGCTACAAAAAGGCTGAATGAATATATAAGAAAAGGCTTTGTTCTTGATGACGAACGCCTTAAAGGTAATGGTTCAAGATATTTTAAAGAATTAATTCAACGTGTTCGTGATATTAGAAGTTCTGAAAGAAATCTATATCAACAGGTAACAGATATTTATGCAACCTCTGTTGATTATGATTCAAAAGCTGAAATTACAAGGCAATTTTTCGCTACAGTTCAAAATAAAATGCACTATGCAGCACATAAGCATACAGCCGCAGAAGTTATTTACGAAAGAGTTGATAACGAAAAGCCTTATGTCGGCATGACTAATTTTAAGGGTAATTATCCAACAAAAGATGATGTAAAAGTTGCTAAAAATTACCTAACAGCAAAAGAATTACAGGTCTTAAATCTTTTAGTTGCTCAATTTCTTGATTTTGCTGAATTGCAAGCATTAGAAGAACATCCTATGACAATGCAAGATTGGATTGATGAATTAGACAGACAACTTTTAGGCAATAGAAGGGAACTTTTAACTGATAAGGGTAAGATTTCCCACAAGCAAGCCATAGAAAAAGCCGAAAAAGAATTTGAAATATATCGCCAAAGAGAAATGCGAGAACTTGAATCGGATTTTGATAAGGCAATAAAAAAAATAACTGATAAAGAATAATACCTCTAATATACACCCTTTCTCTATATGAGAGATTCTAATGTGAAAATTAATCTTAATTCCATATAAAAACATCTGTTATATTGGGATTTTTTGATATTAAGTTTAACTAAATATTATATGTGAAATAGTACTATCTATATAAATATACTCATTACCGCAAAATTTGACCAACAATCGAACTCTTGAAACAGGCATTAAAAAAGGGCTTGAAGCTAATTCTTGCCCTAATAATAGAAAAAACTCCCCAGGTTGGACTCGAACCAACAACCTACCGGTTAACAGCCGGTTGCTCCGCCATTGAGCTACTGAGG